>NZ_CP174374.1:2711729-3023459 GCF_047038255.1 Flavobacterium mekongense | reverse complement strand
AAAAATTATTGTAATTATTGATAGGTTTCTTAACAAAAATGATAGTGATTATCATTTCGATTTTCGGGATAACAAATATGTGAATAAAATTCGTTAAAAAAAATTTATACGGTATTGATTTTTTAAAAATATTGTTGTAATAAGAATTTTGAAAATAGATTAAAAGCAAAAAAAACAGATGAAAGAACATCAAATTCAAGTTAGGGTTCGTTATTCCGAAACCGACCAAATGAGTGTGGTTTATCATGGTAATTATGTGCCTTATTTCGAGATGGGACGCGTGGAATGGCTTAGAAATAAAGGGATTTCATATAAATCGCTCGAAGAGAGCGGAATTGCGTTACCTATAGTTTCCATGACGATAAATTACAAAAAGCCAGCACGTTATGACGACTTACTTACAGTGATAACCAAGTTTAAAAGTCAATCCTCAGTGAAGATAGAATTTGATTGCGAAATTCGCAATGAAAACAATGAGTTATTAACAACTGCACATTTCATATTGGTTTTTGTGGATGTAAAATTGGGAAAAGCTATTCCTCCGCCACAATACATTTTGGATGTGATGAACAGTTAAATTTTTTGAATCTCAATTTCAAACAAATGATTAAAGATGTCGAAGATTTTCTCGGCATTTTTTTTTCGGGTGGCTATTTCAATTTCGCAACTTTCACTCATGGTTTGGGCTACTATATCTAAGTTGTTTTCTTTGATAATTCGCATCACTTTATTCATGTTTTTGTAGTCAAAAGATATCTTATAATGTAAGTCGATGGTTTTTTCAACGATTTCCGCTTCTTGTAAGGTCATTTGCGCCGCAGTGCGATAAGCCGAAATTAATCCGCCGACACCCAATTTCACGCCGCCAAAAAATCTGACCACTACGATCAATACATTCGTGAGTCCAAAGGATTGAATTTGTCCGTAAATTGGCATACCGGCTGAATTACTTGGTTCGCCATCATCGTTAGCCCTGTAATAAACGGTTTCTGTTCCCAGTTGAAAAGCATAACAAAAATGGACTGCACCATAGTGTTGTTTGCGTAATTGCTCTAAATGCAACTTGATTTGGTCTTCGTTGGTAACCGGAAAGGCATAGCCGAAAAACTTACTGTTTTTTTCTTTGTAAAGAATTTCAGGGGAAGGAACAGCTATAGTGTTGTAGGTGTCTTTCATGTCAAAAACCGCTACTGAGGTAATATGAATTTGAATTTGATGAAAATGAGTTGGGTTGCCTAATTAAAAAGGCAGGTGCTTTTGTTCGAATAAGTTCACAACATCGTCAACACCCGGTTGAAGGTTCCAAACGTGTAAACCCAAACTTTCCGCAATATCTGTGTTGTCTTTTTTGTCGTCTATAAAAAGTGTTCTTTTAGGCGAAAGATCGTGTTTGTTGATTATCGTGGTGAAAATTTCCGGCTCAGGTTTTCGCATGCCCATTTCATAGGAATAATATACCTTTTCAAAGCAACGGTAAAAATCGGTGTAAAAAGACATTCCAACTTTATGCTCAAAACGACTAATGTGAATCGAATCTGTATTGGTCAACAAAAACAAGCGGTATTTGTTGGAGAGCATTTGCAAGAACTCCAATCGGTGTAACGGAAAATCCCCAATTAGCGAGTTCCAAGCCTGAATGATTTCTTGTATTGTAGCATTCGGAATGAACTTTTGAAAACTTTCTATAAATTCGAGCTCGCTGATTTTTCCTTTTTCGAACAAATCGTTTTGGGCTAATAACTCTTCATTCGGACCATCCAATCCTAATTTTTTGAACTCTTCAATTGATTTCTCTTTTTCTAAATTGATGAAAACATCTCCAAAGTCAAAAATAATAGTATTAATCATGGCTCAAAATAATATTTAGTTGGTCAGCTTTTATTTTTATGGTTTTTCCAATACGATTTAATCGTGGTGCCGGAATGCCTTCACCTAATGGTTTGTTGCTAACAAAAACCCGAGCTTCATCCCAAAGTTGGTCATCTATAAAAGTTTGCAGCGTTTGTCTTCCGCCTTCAACGATGAGGGATTGCAGTCCTTTTCGGTAAACCATTTCAACTATTTTTTGCGACAGTTGATTATCAAATGTAATAATTTCTGTTCTAACATTATCGCCAAATGTCAAATTTTCTTGTTCGGTAACAACTATAGTTTTCAAATTTTCGTTGTTGTTAAAATAGGAATCTTCAATTTTTCCTGAGCGATCTAACACTATGCGAACCGGATTTTCTCCGGTCCAATCACGCACATCCAATCTCGGATTATCATCTAATACAGTTTGCGTACCTACCAATATGGCTTGCTCTTCCGACCTCCATTGGTGTACCAACTGGCGAGAATATTCGTTGGATAGCCAAACCGGCTCTTTTTTGCATTTTGTCAAAGGCGCTATAAATCCGTCACTGCTCTCTGCCCATTTCAAAATAATGTATGGCCTTTTTTTATTGTGAAAAGTAAAGAACCGTTTGTTCAATTCGTAACACTCTTTTTCCAAAACACCTACGATAACTTCACAACCGCTTTCCCGCAACCTTTCAATACCGGTTCCGGCCACTTTGCTAAAAGGGTCAATGGTGCCAACAACGACTTTCGGAATTTTGTGGGCTATGATTAAGTCGCAACAAGGCGGCGTTTTGCCATAGTGGCTGCAAGGTTCTAACGAAACGTATATGGTAGATTCCTTAAGAAGTGATTTGTCTTTTACCGAATTTACAGCGTGTACTTCAGCATGTGGTTCTCCGGCTTTTCGGTGCCAACCTTCGCCTATAATTTTACCATTGTGTACAATAACACTACCTACCAAAGGATTGGGATAAGTACTGCCCAAGCCATTTTTGGCCAATTGGATACAGCGCGATAGGTATTTTTCATGTATCTTCACCACACAAAAATAAGACATTACTTTTAGAATGAGTCACATTATAATTCGTGAAATCCAAAAGGAAGACAATCCGCAAATTGCTGCCGTTATACGAGAAGTTTTTACGGTTGATAACTATCCTAAAACAGGAACGGCATTTGCCGATGTTCAACTCGATTTTATGTTTGAAACTTATGATAAGCCTCGAGCTGTTTATTTTGTAGTTGAAAATGAGGGAAAAATAATTGGCGGCGGCGGTATTAGTCCGCTTGACAATTCAACGGAAAATATTTGTGAATTGCAAAAGATGTATTTTTTACAAGAAGCCAGAGGGAAAGGGTTTGGTATTCAGATGATTCAGTTGTGTTTACAGAAAGCAACGGAATTCGGCTACGAAAAATGCTATCTCGAAACCTTGCCCGAAATGAAAGCCGCCCAACACTTGTATCAAAAAGCGGGATTTGAATACCTTTGCAAACCCTTAGGCAATACCGGTCATTCCACTTGTCCTGTTTGGATGATTAAAGTATTGAATGCCGACAATAACAACTAAATGCGATGGTAATTAAGCAATATAAAGACACTTTCTTTCAAGAACTTTCTTTTATTTATGATGCCCAAGAAATAGAAAGTTTCTTTTTTCTCATACTGGAAAGTTTCCACCGCAAAAAACGAATCGATTTGGCATTGGAGCCCGAAATGGAAATGGATGCGTTACAGTTGTTGCGTTGGGAAAGTGCTTTGGCCGAACTGAAAAGGCAAAAACCCATTCAATATATTTTGGGCGAAACTGAGTTTTATGGCTTGCCGTTTTTGGTGAATGAGCATGTGTTAATACCGAGACCGGAAACGGAAGAGTTGGTTGCGTTGATTCTTGCGGAGGGAAAAGGGAAAAGGGAAGGGGGAAAAGTTAGTATTCTTGATATAGGCACCGGTAGTGGTTGTATTCCGATTGCGATTAAGAAAAATTTACCTGAGGCCGAAGTTTATGCTATTGATGTTTCCGAGAAGGCATTGGCTACGGCTATGAAGAACGCAGCACTGAATGAAGTTGAGGTTCATTTTATTCAAAAAGACATATTGGCTACTGAAGATTTAGGTCAAGTTTTTGATGTTATTGTTTCCAATCCGCCCTATGTAAGGCATTTGGAAAAAGCTGAGATTAAACCAAATGTATTGGAGCACGAACCGCATTTGGCTTTGTTTGTGGCAGATGATGATGCATTGTTGTTTTACCGAAAAATTGCGACTTTAGCGCAAAATCATTTAATGCCAAACGGTAAGTTGTACTTCGAAATTAACCAATATTTGGGCAAAGAGACGCTTGCTTTGGTAGAAAGTTTTGGGTTTACTGAAGTGCAATTACGCCAAGATATTTACGGTAACGACCGCATGATTTCGGCAACCAAAGCTTAAAAATTATTCGTAACGCAAAGCTTCAATCGGGTCGAGTTGAGAAGCTTTAATGGCAGGATACAATCCGGAAACCAAGGCTACTATGAAGCTCGTTATAAAGGCAGCCATAATGGCACCCCATGGAATTACAAAATCCCAGCCTGCAGCCAAGCAAATAAGAAAACCAATAAGTATTCCTAAGATAATCCCGAAAAAGCCACCCATTTGTCCGATAGTCAGGGTTTCGATAAAAAACTGAAAGGCTATAGTGCTTTTCTTGGCGCCCAAAGCTTTACGAACGCCAATTTCTCTGGTTCTTTCGGTTACAGAAACCACCATGATATTCATCAAAGCTATTGAAGAACCTAAAATGGTAATGATTCCCATAATCCAAGCCGACCATGATAGAAATCCGGTCAACTCTCCGATACGGTTGATCAAATCGTCACTTCGAGAAATACCAAAATTGTTTTCTTCCACAGGATTCAATTTTCGAATTTTTCGCATGGTAATAATTGCATTGTCGATGGATTCGTCGAGTAATTCTTTCTTCGATACCATAGTGCTTAACGAATAATTGATGTTAGGTGCTGAAAACATGGAACGCGCCACTTGAATAGGTATCATCACACGTAAATCCTGGCTGTTTCCGAAAGTAGATCCTTTTTCCTTAAGCACACCAATAACCCTGAATTTCGCACCTCTTACAGAGATTATTTTATCAATAGGGTTGATGTCTTTCAATAATCCTTTGGTCACAAAATCGGAGCCTACTACACAAGCATAAACATTGTTGGAAATGTCAAATGAGTTGAAGTTTCGACCTTGCGTTACTTCTAAACCTGAATTGGTTAAGTAGTATTCGTCTATGCCCAATACGGAAATTTCCGGGTCGGTTTTTTTGTTTTCAAACTTTACTTCGGCATTGGAAGTGGCAATGAAAGACAAGGAAGTTTGGGTAAAAGGGGTATTGAATTTTTCTTTAAAAGCTTTGGCTTCGGGATAACTGATGATGGGATTGATTTTTTCAATTTCTTCGTTGCCGCGACGTCTACCGGTAGATTCGTACTGGTTGATATTGAAGGTGTTCGAACCCATCGAAGCAAAACTCGAGTTGAGGTTGTACTCGATGGCAGTAACTACGGTTAAAATACCTACCAAAGCGGTGATTCCGATAGCAATAATAACCACCGTTAATATGGTGCGAAGCAGTTGCGCTCGTATCGAACCCAACGCAATTTTGACGTTTTCTCTGAATAATCCAATCATAACGGTTATTTGACACGAAAATACGGCTTTTGTTACAAGAATATTACAACCGTAGTGGAAATAGTTTTAAAAAATAAGATATTTGCAAAATGATTTAGGATTTGGGATTTTCGATTTAGGATTTTCTGAATTTGACCATTCCTAAATCCTTATTCCTAAATCCTTAATTAACAATGGCACAAAAACCGAGTATTCCCAAAGGCACAAGAGATTTTTCACCTGTTGAGGTGTCCAAACGCAATTATATCATTTCGATTATGCGTCGTCATTTTGAGCAATTTGGATACCAACCAATAGAAACACCTTCGTTTGAAAATTCCGAAACCCTCATGGGGAAATACGGTGAAGAAGGCGATAGGCTGATTTTTAAGATATTGAACTCGGGGGATTATTTGGATAAAGTTCCTGCGGAAGAATTGCAAAACATCAATTATAAAAAATTGACCGGAAAAATTTCCGAAAAAGCCTTGCGTTACGACTTAACAGTGCCTTTTGCGCGTTATGTAGTGCAACACCAAAACGAGATTGAGTTTCCTTTTAAGCGTTATCAAATCCAACCGGTTTGGCGTGCAGATCGTCCGCAAAAAGGCCGTTTCAGGGAGTTTTACCAATGTGATGCCGATGTGGTTGGGTCTGCTTCGTTGTGGCAGGAAGTCGAGTTGGTGCAATTGTACGATTCGGTTTTTGCCGCTTTGGGATTGGAAGGCGTGACGATAAAAATTAACAATCGCAAAATTCTATCCGGGATTGCTGAGGTTATTGGTGCTTCGGATAAACTGATTGATTTTACGGTGGCTTTGGACAAACTCGACAAAATAGGTGAGGACGGCGTTAAAAAGGAAATGTTAGAGAAAGGCATTTCGGAAGCCGCTTTGTTAAAAGTACAGCCGTTATTTAGCTTTACCGGAAACATTCAAGAAAAATTAGCCAAATTGTCGCAATTGTTGGTCACCTCTGAAGAAGGCAAAAAAGGGATTGAAGAATTGCGCTTTATTTGTGACCATGTAACCCAATTAGGATTGCAAAAAGCCTACTTGGATTTGGATGTAACTTTGGCGCGCGGGTTAAATTACTACACGGGTGCTATTTTTGAAGTTGCCGCTCCTGAAGGTGTGGCTATGGGTTCTATTGGCGGTGGAGGTAGATATGATGATTTAACCGGGATTTTCGGGTTGAAAAATATGAGTGGCGTAGGAATTTCATTTGGTTTAGACCGCATTTATTTGGTCTTGGAAGAATTGCATTTGTTTCCGCCAACTGTAACGACTTCAACGCAAGTATTGTTTTTAAATTTTGGCGAAAGTCAGGCTTTTGAAGCGATGAAAGCTGTGACAAACCTAAGGGCCAAAGGAATCAAAGCTGAGGTTTATCCTGATGCGGCTAAAATTGATAAGCAATTCAAGCATGCGGAACGACGTCAAATCCCTTTTGTAGTGAAAGAAATTAAAGGCAATATGTTTATTTTGAAGAACCTATTAACCGGCGAACAATCGGAAACTGATGTAGTGGGTATTTTAGCGAAATTAGCTTAAGTGTAAGTAATAATAGCATAGTCTTAATTTTACGGTTAATAAATAAAACTCTCCGTTTTAAACGGAGAGTTTTTTTGTCAAATCCAATTCATTATTTAGTCAAAATCTTTTTGCTGATATCACCTTTGTCAGTGGCAATTTTTACAATATAAGTTCCCGTACTTACATTGTTAACCGGCAAGTGCATTTCTGTTTCAGATTGGTTGTCTAATGACCAATCGGTTATTTTTTGTCCTAATAAGTTATACAATTCTACCGATTTAATGGTAGCTTCCATCAATTCGTTTTTGATGTGGATGGTATTGTCTGTTTGCGAATGGGTTACAGAGATACCGTTTTGTATTTCGTTTTCGTTAGTGCCTAATGAACCATTAGGAGAGAATCTCAAGAAGAAACGGTTTTCATGAGTACCTGCCGGAAGGTTGATTTCAAAAGGCTGTGATTTGATGCTGTGGTAAATACCGGTTGTATTATCAAATATGTAAACTTCTTGGTTTTCGTCTAAGTTTTCTTTGTCGTCTAAGTTGAATTTTACATTTCCAGCGGTAGCATTCTTGATCCCTAAAGGATAGCTGTTGTTGGCGTTAAAATAACCGTCTCCAATAATGTTCAACTTAGTGGTTCCTTGCATAAAATACATGTCACTGGCTAAAGTCTCGATACTCAAGGCATCATAACCGTTGTCGAAACCGCTGGTTGCATGTTGGTTCATAAATCCAATTAATATTTGTCGGTGGTAATTGTTAGCCGACACATAACCTAATCTCAGTTTGGTGAATTGTTCTGTTTCGAAAGTGTCTTCAGCATTGATAGCCGCTTGGGTGTTATTAGCCATCATTCCGGCATTTCTAAACAAATACTGAGAATGCGCATTGTCTTCTTTGATAAAGATACGTTGGCTGTTGTTAAAGGTAATTGTGCCGCCGGTTGTATTTCCGCTCACAAAAAATCCTTGGCCAACCGGTATGAATCTTTTGGCTGAACGGTTACTGTTCCCTAATCCGCTGATTCCCGCCGGAGCTACCGGAGCTGTACCACCAACTTTGGTATAAGTGGCATAACCTCCTTGGTATTGAACCGTATTGTGAGAAGTATTGGTGCTGTAATGCTCCCAGAATAATAAGGTTCCCGTTATTGAACCGATGTTGTCGTCGATAAACTTATCAGCGTCAATAGCCGACGGATATGGATTACCACACAAGTTCAAATTGTTAGCCGCTACTGTTGAAGTAATGGTACCGTTATTTGGTTTACCTACAAAAGTGTAGTTTTGTTTTGGCGTTGATGCATTAGAGCCTTTTAAAGTAAATCCTTGTCCGGCCAATAAGGTTCCGTTTTGTCCAACGGTAGTCCAGTTGGCATAACTGTTAGTCAGGTTTTGGAATTTGAAAATCCAGTAGCTGCTCAAAGTTATTGGGCTGGAAGCTATACTGTTAACACCGGTTGTCCATTGGATGTTTTGCGGGGTTGCTGTAGTTCCGTCTTTCATTACTCCGGCTACAGTGTAACCATGGTTTACAGTAGTACTGTTGATTGTACTAACCGGTGAAGACCAATAGTTATAATTGAATCTGTTAGATTGCCCGGTTTGATCTCTTTCTATGTATCCTGCGCTAGTCACGTCTAATTCACTATCGACGGTTTGTACCAATTGTGACTTACCACTTAAGTCGAGTTTACCGTCTAATTTTAAATACCATTTGTTTTCCAATTTATTGTCGTTGTTCATGTCAACAGTAACGCCCGGACTTACAATCATCCCCATAGTGGCTACATTAGCAGGTTCGGTGATATTGTGGTTTACTCTTACAATAGCATAGCCGTATTCGTTTAGGTCTAAACCTCTAATGTCATTAGCAGTATCGTTAACCGCGGTTGCAAAACTTCCGGTAGTTCTGGTTACAAAAGGCATAGGTGCTTGTTGCGTATAAATGTTTTTATGGTTGTACATTTTCATTCCGGTTCCAACATCGAAACCAGGAGTTACTAAATCATCCACAATATCATCTTTGTAGGTATCCATGCGATAGTAGCGAATTAAATTAGCGTATGGTAACGATTGGATGTCTCTTGGGATTACAGTACCGCGAACTTGAGAACCATTGTTTTCAATTTCTTGGTAAACCATTCTTTGAACTTGAGTATCAGTAAGCGCAGTATTAAACACGCGAACTTCATCTATTTTTCCGTTAAAGAATTTGTTTAGAGCTGAAGGATTTTTACCCAGAGTAAAGTTGGTTGCATCAGCTTCGATTCCACCGGACACCGATTTGGTTTTGATCAATTCTCCGTTTAAATACAGTTTTAATTCAGCGCCGTTAAAAACTGCGGCTACATGATACCATTGAGCAGTATTTAATGCATCAGTGCTCATTACAGAAGTTGCGTTTACCACAGCTTCTAATTTTCTGTTATTGTTCACCTTGAGGTGGAACTTATCTTGGCCGACCACTACACCTTCATCATTGTATCCGTTTCTTAAATCAATCCAAGCCATTAAAGTTGCATTGGCTAATCCGCCCAAAACAGGTGCGCTCACGGCGTAGTCATTTCTTCCGTCAAAGTCTAATAATAACTTTTTGTTCAAGTTTCTCGGCGAACCTTTTACTGCTGCATTCGTATCAAAAGCATCTAAGATTCCGTCACGGTCAGCGTCGGCAGTTCCGTCCACTTTTCCGTCATTATTTGTGTCTATATTGTCGTATAAAGAGGTTGTAATATCGAAAATACCATCGTTATTAGCGTCTAATTCTAAGAAGTCGGCTATTCCGTCTCCATCAGTATCTTGAGCATAACTTCTGGCCACTGTACCAAAAGAAGTAGCATTGTCATATAAATCCAATATACCATCTCTGTCGGTATCAACACCATCCCCTTTACCGTCGTCGTTGATATCTCCGTCACCATTCAATATTCCACCTTCATTTACATCGAAGAAAGAATCGTTGTCACTGTCGAAATCTAAATAATTTCTCAAACCGTCACCGTCAGTATCAGGTACATTGTAAGTTCCTGCTGTAATCATGCTGGCGATGTAATCATTCATACCGTTGCTGTTAGCATCTGTCCAAAGGGAAGGGTTGCTTTTGTCGAAAGTAGCAGTGTTGTTACTGTATTGTTTGAAACCGGCTTCTTCGATATCCGGAATACCGTCATTGTCAGAATCTAAATCTTCAGTGTCCGGAATACCATCACCATCAGAATCGATACAACCTTGGTTGATTACAATTTGAACGTCATCGATAAAGTTTCCGACTGAGGCACTTCCTGAACCGGTATAACCCGCTTGGAAAGTAATTACAATTTGAGTTTGTCCCACCGGGATAGCATAAATTCCCGAGTAAGTACCCCAAGCTGTATTTCCGTCCACCATTTCAACAATTGGTGTTGAAGCTAAAGCTTCAGCTAAAGTACTTCCCATTTTAACGAATGCTTGATCAACGCCACCTCTTCCTCTATGTTTGATAGACCAATTGATAGTACCGCCGGCACCGTTTAAGCAAAACGTTTGGTATAAAGTTCCGGGTATATTGGCATTTAATTCGGCAAATTGGTTTCCACTGGCAGCCGGTACACCGTTAAAGCCGCTACTCCAAATTTCGATAAAGTTTTCGGCACTGGTTTGCCAACCATTAACACTGCTTGTTGGTAGTATTGCATAGCTTGAAGCTGCAATAACCGGAGTCTCAAAACTACCGTTTACAAAAGGATCACTCAAACAAGTTCCACATTCAATGATATCAGTAATACCGTCGTTATCATCATCAATATCAATACTGCTGTCAACTGTATCACCGTCATTGTCTTGTAAACCTCTACCGGAAATATTAAAACGGTAGTTAGACTCATCAGCATCGTTATTGTTGATGTAAATTGTTCCGGTTCTTACACCGTTGGTAATTGGATTAAAATCTACTGTAAAGGTCATAGTTCCTCCTGCCGGAATAGAGGTAGGAGTAAAATTCACAACATAATCAAAAGTATTATTGCAGGTGATGTTAGTAACATTTAAAGGTAATCCTCCAATGTTTTCTATTACAAAGCTATTAGTAGACAATCCGCCATCAACTTGAACACTACCGAAATCGGTATTTCTGGCTACACTAATTAAGGTATGACCATTGATTAGGCTGACACCGTTTCCTTTAACATTAATTTCTCTGTCAGTAACGTTAGCTGAAACGGCAAAAGTATAGTTGCTCTCGTCGGAATCATTACTTACAATGGTAATAGTTGCTGCTCTTGTTCCAACTATAGAAGGATTGAATACAATAGTTAGTGTTGCAGAACTACCCGGTGCTACAACATTTGAAGATACACTTACTGCATATTCTGCTAAAGTAGAAGCAACGGATGAAATGTTTAAGTTACTGGTTCCGGTGTTTTGAATTGTAAAAGTTCTTGTTACAGCAGAGGATCCGAAGTTGGTACCTGTAGTAAAAGAAATTGAAGTAGAACCGCTTGGAATGTTAGTTGGCGTTGTTCCGCCTTGTACATTAATTTCTTGTTCTGTTCCAATACCGCGAACGGCAAAAGTGTAAGTTCCTTCGTTGCTGTCATTGTTGTTAATGGTAATAACTGCATTTCTGGTTCCGGCTACTGTTGGATTGAATGTTACCGGTAAAGTCACTGAACTGTATGCCGGAATAGAGGTAGCAGGAAAAGATACTGTAAAGTCACCGCTGTTAGAGGAAACAGCAGTAATAGACAAACTGTTAACTCCGGTGTTTTCTATGGTGAAGTTATTAGTCACACTTCCTGTGTTGATATCAGTACTGCCGAAATCTGTGTTGCGATCGACATTGATAGTTGTGCTTCCCGAAGCAATATTAATGGCGTTTCCTTTTACGTTAATTTCTCTGTCTGTTGCAGTTCCTGTAACTCTAAAAGTATAAGTTCCTTCATTAGCATCGTTGTTAGAAAGTGATATAGTGGCAGTGCGGGTCCCGGTTCCTGTTGGATTATAAACCACCGTTAAAGTTCCTGTGCCTCCTGCCGGTATAGTGCTTGGTGAAAAAGATACACTATAGTCTGTTAATGATGACCAGGCAGACCATAAGGATAGCGGACTAGTCCCGGTATTTTGAATTGTAAATGTTTTTGTTGTTGGTACTGAACCAAAATTAGTGCCGGTAGCATCAGAAGTTGTTGTAGTACCACTTGGAATGTCAGTTAGAACAACACCTCCTTGTAGATTAATTTCCTGCTCTGTTCCTAATCCTTGAACTCTGAAAGAATAAGGATTCTCATCGCTATCGCTGTTTGAGATATAGACCAATCCGCTGCGAGTACCGGCTAAAACAGGATTGAAAGTCACTGTTAGGGTTGCCGAGCCTCCTGAAGCAATTGTTGAAGATGAAATGGAAGCTGAAAAATCTCCATTGTCTGTGTAAACTGACCAGATTGACAGATTTGCAAGACCTATGTTTTGAACCGTGAAGGTTTGCGAAACAGTTCCTGAGTTTACATCAGTGCTACCAAAATCAGTGTTTATAGTTGAAGAAATAGTGGTGCTCCCTGAGGCAATGTTATTACCGTTGGCTTGCAGATTAATCTCCGGATTTGCATATCCTCTTACTGTTACATTGTCTATATAGTAAAATTCTCCATTATCAACGCCTACACAGTATATACGAAATCTTATGCTGTTGTTGCCAGAAGGTACGCTAAAGACATAGGGGTTAGAAGAGGCATCTGAAGTACCGTAGGAAATCGTTTTGTTACTGCTTCCGTCCACTAATTTTACAGCACTTTGATAATTGCTACCATTGTCATAAGAAAATTGAATGAATAAATCTTCATCATTGTCAACGTTAAGTGAGGCAAATGAAACAGAAACTTCAACATTGGCATAACCGGTTATGTCTACATTTTGAAATGTAGCATATTGGTTATTTCCTCTAAAACTTAATGAATTGCTTCCGGATACTCCTGTACCTGATGAAGTGGTAATATTAGAAGTTGATGTTACGGTGTAACTTAAATTGTCCGAAGTAGCACTTTCAAAAGATTGACTTCTGATGGTTACTTGAGAAAACGTTGCTATTGAAAATAGCCATAAAAGTAGGTAACTTCTTTTCACTAATCTGGTTAATAAATTTTTCATAACTCTGGGCTTAATTATGTGATTTTTTATTTGTGAAGATTGTTAAACTCTTCATTTGATTATTTGACGTTTCAAAACTATACAAAAGAGTTTAAATAATCGATAAAAAGCACAAAAAAATCGATGAAATGCACTTATTTATTTTTTATAAATGTAAAATACTTACAAAAAAATACGTTTTCCTGTCTTTTTTTATCGTTGTATTAACATATTTTATCGGTAAGCGGTATGTTTAATTTTCGATGAGTGGTCGTAAATAAGAAGCGACTCGGCATAACCGAGTCGCGAATTAAAAAAACAAATGAATTACTTTACTTATGTGGTTTTTATAAAACTATTTTTTTAGTTAAATTTCCTTTGTTAGTGATTACTTTAACTAAGTAAGTACCGGAAGAGGCTTGGTTAACTTTAAGATTGATTTCTTCTTGGCTTTGGTTCTCCAATGACCAAGTATTGATTTTTTGTCCCAATAAATTGTACAATTCAACGCCGCTGATATTTAATTGTAATGCATTGTTTTTAATAGTTACCACTTGTGTATTTTGGGCATGAGTGATTTGTAAACCATTCCACAAATTATCTTGTGTTGACAAGGCAGCACCGGTACTAAAGCGCAATGAGAATCTGTTTTCAAATGTGCCAGCCGGTAAATTAGCTTTATAGGCTTGTTCTCTCAAATTAGTGTAAGTGTTGGTTACATTGTCATACAAGTAAATAGGAAACGATTCTTGGATATTTTCGAGTTCATCGATACTGAATTTAATATTTCCTGGGGTAGCATTTTTAACACCTAAAGGATAAGTGTTAGCCGTATTAAAATAGCCATCTGCTAAGATATTCAATTTATAATTGCCTGAAATGAAGTACATATCATTAGATAATGTTTCCATACTTACGCCATCATAACCATTGTCATAACCGGTCGATCCGTATTGGTTCATAAAACCAATCAAAGTTTCACGATGGTATTGATCAGCAGAGTCATAACCCAAACGGATTTTCATAAATAGTTCTTCAGGAACTTCGGTATCGCCATTATCTTCTTGGTTATCACTATTGGCTACCGGAGATGCTAAACGGAATAGTGTGTAAGAGGATGCTGAATTTTCTTTTATGAATGATCTTTGGCTATTTTTATAGGTGATTGTGCCGCCTGTAGCTGATCCTTTTACAAAGAAACCTTGTCCAACCGGAATATATCTTTTGGGTTTTTTTGAACTTGACCCCAAACCGCTAATTCCTGATGGAGCTACAGGAGCTGTTCCTCCGGTTTTAGTGTAAGTGGCGTAGCCTCCTTGATAATCTTGAGAAGCATGAGAGTTGTTTGTGCTGTAGTGTTCCCAGAAATATAAGGTACCGGTAATACTTGTGGCATTGTCATCAATAAACTTATTCGCATCTATGGCTGAAGGGTAAGGATTTCCTGTTAAATTTAAATTGTTTGGTAAGACAGAAGAAGTGATGGTTCCGTTGTTTGGTTTTCCAACAAAAGTGTAATTTTGATTAGCAGTAGCTGCACCACTTCCTTTTAAAGTAAAACCTTGTCCCGGTAAAATCGTTCCGGTATTGCCAACATAAGACCAATTGGCTGTACCGTTGGCAAAATCTTGAAATTTAAAAATCCAATATTTTGACAAAGTAATCGGACTCGTAGCAGAGGCATTTACACCAGAGGTCCAATTTAAGGTTTGTGGGGTTAAAGTAGTACCGTCTTTTAAAATGTTACTTAATGTGTAGCCTTGATTATTAGCACTACTGTTTATTGCGCCAACAGGAGATGACCAATAATTGTAATTAAATTTATTGGATTGTCCTTGCTGATCACGCTCCAAAGAGCCTGAACTGGATGGATCAAGATCACTGTTGATTATTTGGATTAACTGCGATCTGCCTACCAAATCAATTTTGCCATTCAATTTTAAGTAATGAGTAATTTCCACTCGGGTATCATTGGTAACGGCATAAGTGTTATTAGCAACAACAAGTCCTAATACCCTGTTGTTTACTGTTGATGATATGTTGTGATCAGTTTTAACAATATTCCAGCTAATTGGGGTAACATTGTCAACGATTGATAAGCTGTTAGGGGCATCAACAGAAGCGTCACCAGACCATGTGGCTGCACTGCTCCATGATCCGCCGGCAACTGATTGATAGGGAAGAGGTGCTTTTTGAAGTTCAACGGCTACCTCGCTTTGTGATACAAGGTATCCGCGATTTTTGTTCGATGAATCGTCATCAATATGAGTACCAATGAAAGAGTTCATACTGTAGTAAGCCACTAAGGAAGACCATTTAACTGTGCTTACATCATTTTTAGATATAGTGCCAGGTAATATTGTTCCTTTAGTATTGGAGCTGTTTTGGAGGATTTCTTGATTCAAGATAAATCTCAGTTGGGTTAATCCTAAAGCTCTGTTCCATAAGCGGAATTCATCGATATCTCCCTTGAAGTAATTGCGTATATCATATTTACTGTAATACTCGCCTCCCATTGTAAAGCTATGATTATTTACTGCCGGTGTTGTTGTGGTTATGCTTCTGTCCAGTACACCATCAATGTAAAGACTTAGCTTATTAATGGCGAATGTTAAGGCTACATTGTGCCATTTTCCATTAGGGAAAGCGGTGTTTGACGTTAGCAAAGTGCCACCATTCCAAATAACGTTAAGTTTGTTGTCTGTAGAGAGATAAACTCTGTAGCCTGATGTTCCATCATATTTTGAAACAATTGTTCTTTCGCCGGTCAATTCATTTTGTCCGTTTGGTTTAATCCAAAACATCATTGTAAATGAGCCTGCTAGATTGTTCACATTATTAAACTTGATATAATCATCAGAACCATCAAAAACGATTTGACGAGAACCAGTATTTTGTTTGGCAACTCCGAAAGTGAAAAATTTCACTCCGTCAAAATCATAATCAGCTATTTGGTTAGCACCACTGGTACTTAAAAAAACTGTTTCAACATTAACAGAGAATGATTCATCATCAGCAATTACCAATACATAAGCGTCATTTGCTGTTAAAGCCGGTAGCCCGCTCAAACTTGAGGTTGGAATTGAGATTCTGGTGGCGCCTATATCTCCGCCATTCTCAATGATTTTCCATGATTTATTGGGAGTATCAACAACTGTTGTCATTCCGGAACCACCGTTAAAAGTGATGGTCAATTCTCCGTCTGTATCGCTCATATCACCATTGTTGTCACCCCAAACTAAGAAGTTCATGTCTGTGGCAAAAGAATTCGGATTTGTAGCGTTGTTAGCCGCTATTGTTCCTAATCCTATTAATAACATAGGTTGAGGAATAATGTCTGTGTTTTGCTTCTTATTGAGTCCGGCATTATCGTCCCTTCCTATAAGATCGACATTGTTGTTGTAAGAACTATTAGCAGTGGCATCCCAAATGATAGTTCCGTTAGAGTCATAAAGATTTTGACCAAATGTTAATGTGGTGCAAAAGCAAACCACAAGCATGGCAAAATTAGTGCGTAGATTAGGGGTAGTTTTTTTCATAACTGTAGGGGTTTTAGTTTATGAATATTATTGTGAAATGATTTTTGAAATACATTTCCTTTGTTTGACATAACAAATCTACATGCTTTAATTGTTTAATCGATTAAAAGCAAAATAAAATCGATGAAATACATCTTTTTTGAAAAAAATAAGGAATAAAACTTACAAAATAAAATGCAGGTGCTTAAGTTTCAATGCCACAATTGATTGAAAAACAAAGTAGTAGGAAAGGATGTAGGAGCATAAAAAAAGGTCCGGTAAAGACCGAACCTTTTAAAGTAGCGAGGACGGGAGTTGAACCCGTGACCTCAGGGTTATGAATCCTTATTTTTTGGTTCTATATGGTTCGATATGTGCTGAAATGCCTTATTTTACTAGGATTTTTAAAAATACTAATTCATTAAAAACCACAAAAAAACGTCATTTGTTTTAACATTGTTTTAGCAAAATTCCGTATCTTTGATATGTAATAAAAACAACATTTATGGCTTCAATAAAAGTCGTGCTCTATCCAAGAGCCAAGAAAGACGGGACTTTTCCGCTTGCATTGAGAATTACCAAAGATAGAAAATCATCTTATATTTTCATGGATTATTCCGTGAAAAAAGAAGACTGGATTGAGGATGAACAGCGTGTCAAAACATCGCATCCCAATTCTAAAAGGTTAAATAACTACATTCTTGCCAAGAAAGCCGAGGCAAGCGATACCTCTTTGGAAGTTGAGACACAGAAAAAAGAAGTCTCAACAAGGGCGATAAAGCAAAAGATTAAGCCTAAGGGTGGTGCTACTTTTTTTGCACAGGCGCATATCTATTTAAAGAATCTAGAGAAAACGGGAAACTATAATTGTTTCATCGCTGAAAAATCCCGTGTCAAAATTTTCCAGTTGTTTGTCAGCGGCAGGGATATTACCAAAGCAGAAAAGCCTACGGGTAAAAAAGATGTGGCAGAAACAGGTTTAAGCGATATTGCTTTTTCGGATATTACTATGGGGCTTTTATCCAGATTCAAGGTTGAACTTGCCGCCAAGCGTAAAAGTAGCGACCGCACAGTTGCTAACTACATGATGATGATACGCACGGTTTTTAGTCAAGCAATCAAAGACGGCGTAACGGAAGAAAAATATTATCCATTCGGAAAAGGAAAGACTTCCATAGAGTTTCCGGACAGTACTAAGGTAGGTATCAATCCCGAAGATGTTGCGAAACTTGAAACGGTGGACTTGCCTATATTCAGCCATGACCATGCTAGGAATATATGGCTTGTTTCTTACTACTTTGCAGGGATGCGTGTTTCGGACGTATTGCGTTTGCGTTGGTCGGATTTCAGGGAAATGCGTTTGCATTACACAATGGGAAAGAACAACAAGACAGGTTCTTTAAAAGCACCTGAAAAGGCTCTTGTCATTTTAAATAAATATTTAGGGGACAAAGAAAAAAGCAATGACCTTATTTTTCCTGACTTGAAAGTATTGCCGGATTTGAGCAACGAATTTGAAGTAAAAAGGATTATTGCTCAAACGGTAAACAGGTGTAACAAGATATTGGCAAATTTCGTTTTGCCTGCCGCGAATGTGGAAGCTAAAGTTACCATGCACATTGCACGACATACCTTTGCGACTTTGGCAGGTGATAAAATACCGGTTCAAATGCTTCAAAAGCTGTACAGACATAGCGATATCAAGACCACAATCGGCTACCAAGCTAATTTTATATACAAGGATGCAGACGAAGCTTTGGATGCTGTTCTTGGATAAATTGTAATTGATGTTAAACAACAAAGCAAAAAGCCCTTAGGGGCTTTTTCTTATATTAGCACAAAATAAAAATATCTAACAAAATGGAAAATACTTTAAAAATACACCCACCTTATCAGGTCTTCTACATTGAGAGCATTCTATCAATAACAAGCTCCGCAGTTACTTCCATTGATATTTTTATTGAGAATCTGGACGAAGTTGATGCCTACAAAAATGACTTACACCTGTTGGATTTACTACAAAACATAGTTAATCAAACCGCCATGCTCTCAAAGTATTTTTTTGTTCACGAGAGCAAGCGTGATATCCACCGGAATAGAGCGGAACATTTGCGAGAGCTTTTTCAGATAGATGATGACAGTATTTTAAGAGACAAAACGGTCAGAAATTTTATTGAGCATTTTGATGAAAAACTGGATGAACTTTTTTCAAAGCCGATAGCAGGCACGTTATATCCCAACTTTATAGGATTTAAAGAACAGCTTCGGGAACCGTTGTTTGTTTTCCGTGCTTATTATTTAGATGAACAGTATTTTGAAATCTTGGGTAAGAAGTTTCATATCAAACCGATTTTTAATGAAATCATCCGCATACACAATCTTGCTGTGGAATATATAGGAAGGTGATTTTTTTATCCCAGACTTTCTTATTACGTGTGTGTCAAATTGTCACTTTTTGACTATAGGCACGAATCTTGTCTTTCTTATCGTTCTAATAACTAACTTTTTAAACACAATAAACGTATGGAGACAAAAAGATACCATGAAGAAGATTTCGGCGGGTTTATACAGGAGCTTCTTGATGGCAAGAGGTTCAATGACTCGAAAGAGGAAGGGATTGCCAAGCTGGTCATAGACAGAGGATATGACGCACTGACTGACAAACAGAGATTTGTATTTGAGAAAGCTATTAGCCACTATGAGTATGATGAATGCAGTAGATGCGGTCATGATATCCCCTGGTCGGAAATGTCGGCGGCAGAAGATAATGGGGGTATGTGCAGTTGGTGTCAGCAATTGAGTAGAAACGATAAAGACTAATTTTAAAAAATAATTTTATGAGTATAGTAAATGGAAGTTTTTCGGTAACCTGCTCGAATTGCAATCATGTTAATGAGTATGACGCAAACGATGCAGATTTTGAGCACACAGGCACACATGAGAGAAATATGGGTCCCGAATATCAATACACTTGGGAGACAACTTTTGATTGCGAGGAGTGTCCAAATGAAATCGAAATCACATACGATGTATGGGAGTATCCGGTTGGCGCTTACAATCATTCGGATATTCAAGTAAAAGGTGGTGCAGTAGATGGAGAATTCGGATATGACTTTGCCGATGAACCTGAGCCGGAAGAGTTTGACGAACCAGAGGAAGAGTAAATTTCAGTAAATAAAGAGGGATTCAATAATGAGTCCCTTTTTTATTGTTGTCTTTTTATGTGTATTTTTAGCATCAACAAATTTTAATGCCATGACGTCAAACGAAGAAATTGAAAGACAATATAAAGAAGCGATTGAGCTTGTTGATTTAAGAGAAAACAGAACGGGCGAGTATATTCTTAATTTACTTATTGAGCAGGCTTTTACCATTTTTTCAAATAAGCTCGGTTTTGGCGGCATCAAAGCAGAAAATGAATTTTCATTTCAGTTTGAATTTGGCTCAATTTTAAAAGCACTAGGGCAACTCTATGAGTTTCGGGTTGAAGACCAGTTTCATCTTGAATTTGAAAGTGGTTTTCTTTTCGAGGAAGATTATTCAAGAAACAAATCTAATAAAGGCAGGATAGACATTTTTATTAAATATCTTTTCAATTCCAAACTGACAAAGGTTGCGATTGAGATAAAATTCTTTAAGAAAGAAAATCAACGAGAGCCAAATAATAGATATGACGCATTTAAGGACATTCTGAAACTTGAAGCATATAAGCGGCAGGGTGTTGAAATGTGTTATTTTATTCTTGTCACAGACCATGAGCATTACGTTGTTAAACAAAAATACAGTGATAAGACTAAGGACTTTGATTTAGGGCAAGGTAAGTCATATAAGGCAAACACGGTTCTTTCTTATAGAACAAACAACCCAAATTATCCTGACATGGTACTCAAAGGGGATTATGTTTTTAATTGGCAAAAGATGCCAAAGACGAAAGAGGAGACTGGGAATTACTATGGTCTCTTGCTTAGAATTTAATGTTTTCATTTCGCGATGTTTTTTAACGATTAAATTCGCATTTTGACGATTCTATATAATGGTCATTAAATACTTTCTTAATTTTATAATGATTGGCAATACCACTTCAGCCATTCTCAATGATTTACAATCCTACATAGGTTGGGTTTGTAATTTTTAGTTGTAAAAATACCGATTAAATCTGTGAAAGTTTGGATGCTCTTTTGTTTGAGCATTTAGACTATAATCTATATTAATCATTTAAATTATAACATCATGAAGAAAGGTACTTGTTTTCTATTATTCGGTTTATTGGCGACAAATATTTTATTCTCTCAAGGGAAAGTAAAAGTATTTAATACTGTATTAAAAGTTAAGGATATTGGTGGAACAGCGAATCTTACACAACAAAAGTGGAACAGAGAATTACCTCAGGTATTACTTAGGAATGAAGATTTTTATTTAAAAAATATTGGAAGCTATCGAAATTCGTATATGGAAGATGAGCCCCATAGTCTTTTTAATCTGATAGATAAAGGTGCTTATCCGTTATTAGATGAAATAAACATGACTTATTATGATGAAGTTGTTATACCTAATCTTCAAGGGGACAAAGACGTCAAAAATAGAGAAGACTTTATTAAGTTTTGTGAAGCTTGGAACTCACTTACAAATTATGCAGACAGAAAAGCATTAATTTTTAAAGGAGAATTTATAGATATAGGAAAACTTATCCAATCCAAGAGGTTTACTTTCACTGAATCAAGTTTTCAAATAAGTAAGGATGTAACAAAAAAGTTATCGGCAACGATAACAGCCGATATTAAAGCCGATTTAAAGGCTAATAACATTGAGGTTACATCGTCTTTGATGAACTATTTGAGTAAAACAGTTACAGCTCAGACAAAGTATAGTGGAATTATGATTGTTGTTGAGTTTGATGATGATTATATGAGCCGCTTAAGTTTGTTCTTAAATGGACTTGACTCGAAAAAGACAGGTACAGATAATTTTTCCAAAGCTTTAAGAGATTATGCTGCTCCAAATAGTCAAAGGGCGGCTACTACTGGACTTATTGTTTTTAAACTCAAAGGCGAAATTAATAAATCTAAATTATCGGAAGCTTCTTTAAAAGCTGATATAAAAGCCAATTTTAGTTCGCTAGATGATGATAAAGTTGCAGATATAGCAGCGGCGATAAGTTTTGGATTTGTTAGTAAAGTTGAAAACACATTTAATGCTGAAATTGATAATGTCTATGTTAAAAATTATCTCACATCAGAAAAGATTGATCAGATTGTGTTGGCAAAATTATTTAACAGTCTTAACCCAGATTTAAAGAAAGCATAAAAATAAGAATTCCATTAAAAAAGCCTCCAATAAGGAGGCTTTTTTATGATTGGATGCTTGTAAAAGTAATATGACACAAAAAATGATGCATTAAATAATTGATTATCTTTGTGTAAATATTTTTGATGGTATGAAAAATTTTAATTTTGAGCAAAAAGGAGGCTTTTCGCACACAGATTTCGAAGCAAAACTTGCAGAGGCCAAAAGGTCGTTAGCAAGCCAATATAATATTTCAGAAACTGAAATAAGGGCGGTTCGTCATTCACAGGATATAGGTATATCCATTGGAGGTGCGCCGACTTTTCCTGCCTACGTGGTTGGTTACGAAATTGTAAAAGATGAAAAAGTTGTTGGTTATCTCGAAGGACATTTGAGTAAGTCACTTGACTATATGCACATCTTTTCAAACTGATTGCCGATGACACCCGAACAAAAGGCATATTTCGTAGACAAGTTTTTATATGGTCTTCTTCATGAGTCAAGTTTTCCAAGTTCATTTGCAAGTGTTTTGGAATTAAGCGAACTACCAAGTGAGCAAAACAGGGATAATTTTAAAATTCTTGAATATGACGTTGAGCGGTTAGGTCTAGTTGAGTTTATTCGAGGTCGTGACAATTCTACTTTGGATGGGCAATGTGAATATTTTATCAGTGCAAAGGGAGCGGACTATGTTTCATCAGGAACATCGACTTTGAAATTATTTCAAAAACAAGAACAAAAACCTATGAATAAATTTAGTTGGAGCAAGGCGTATGGGCGCTTGTTCAAGATTATAAATGGTCCCGCTTACATGACGGGATCGGAATTTTTAAATGTCGCAAGGGAAATTAACGAAGACCTGCCTTTAAGTTATACAAAATACATTGACAATAGACGTGATGAGGGCAAAAGCACTTCACGTCAAGAGTACTATTGGGACATCATTGACGAGATGACCGAAGAACAGAAGCATGAGTTCTTTCAAGCAATGATAAAGATTTTAACCCCGAGAGTTCCACAGGAAATTGGATTGCTGACAGAACTATTTGATACGGAAGAGAATGCTGTGATTGTTAAAAAGGCAGTACCGTCAAAAGATATGCCGGAGGCGATGTATTTAGATGTTCTTGAGACATTACATAGCACTTATAGAAGTGCAGAGCAAAAGCCTTCACTTTATCAAGGAAAAGGTGAAGAAGACCTTCGAGACCTTGGCTTAATGATGCTCGAGTCAAGATACAAAGGTGCAGTTGCCGCAGGTGAAGCATTTAACAAACTTGGAAAGACCGATATAGTATTAAAGAGCGATGATGGAAGTAATTTGTTTGTTGCTGAATGTAAAGTATGGCGCGGTGCTGGACAAGTGCAGGCTGCCATTGACCAGCTCTTTGGTTATTTGACATGGCGAGATACAAAATCAACTTTGATTTTTTTCGTGCCAAATGCAGATTTTTCAACTGTATTGGGAAGGATTAATGAAGAAGTGGAGAAGCATCCATTGTTTGTGCGACACGTAGGTGACAGAAATGAAAGTAGTTTTTCGTATATATTTAGACATCCTGAAGATGCAAACAGGGAAGTCAAGATAGAGGTAATGGCTTTCTCTTTTCCAACATAGAAAAGTCAATATTGATGGCAAAAAAACAAAAGTCAAAAAAGCTTTGTATATAACCGCATGAAAACATGCGGTTATTTTTTTGTTCATCATGAACAAAAGAATAATCCACTTCGTCGATTATTTAAGTATTTCATCAATTTTCTGACAGTTTTTCTTTATCCTCTGTAACATTGTAGGACAGTCTGCCGTAAAACACCTGAAACCGTTTTTTACGGCATAAACCTCAAGACGCAATGAAACACTTGGCAGATACATATCGCAATCCTTACGAGTTGATACTTGTCGAGTATATCCAACACTTCGGATTTACCCTGCGTTTCCTGTCCTAACTTTTAAAAAGCTGTCGGCAGGGAGATAAAATCGTTTATTTCTTCTGTTGCCACAATCCAAGAAAGACGCATCTGTGCAAGGGATGCCGTCCTGCCTCTTGTATTCTCAATTTTTACTTACTTAAAACTTAAACCCTATGGAAGTTATATGCATGGAGGACAAGGCTTTCTATGCCCTTGTCGAAAACGTCGTGGCGCGTTTGAAGACCGAAAAACAGAACGAACTTGATACATGGGTATCGGATATCGAGGCGATGCGCCTTTTGAATATCAAATCCCGCACCACACTTCAAAAGCTGCGGGACGAGGGGAAAATCCGTTTTTCCCAACCACAAAAGAAGGTCATTTTGTACGACCGCAATTCAATCAATGTTTATCTGGAGCGACACGCCCGCAATATTTTTTAAGATGGAAGCAACCAATCAGGAAATGCAGGATTTTATCATGGGATTTAATGACGGATATACTGTTTCTAAATTCCTGCCTGAACTTGGGGAATGCCTTTCAGGTTTGAAAGCAAGCTCTCCGCGCATAGAAGGAATAAAAGCAGGCATCGAGGAATACACGCTTGAGCGTTCACTTGAAAACCGCCCTTTGTTTTTGAACCCTGACAGACTCAAATCCGCCTTTGAGGATAAAACACAGACCAAAGATTTTGATAAAGACCATTAATTTTTTTTTTCAACAGCATGAACACTTTTAATCTCGACACCCCTATACTGGTATTCAACGCCAATACCAAGGACGAAAGCCGCTGGACGATACGCCAAGCGGTGGAAGGGGTGCAAATATTCGGCGGTATCGGTTCAGGGAAGACATCCGGCTCAGGCAGGATGCTTGCCCTTAAATATCTCCAAAACGGCTTCGGCGGTCTTGTCCTGACTGTCAAACCTGATGAAAAAGACCTTTGGGTCGATTACTGCAAGGAAGCAGGACGGTCAGACGACTTGCTGATTATAGAGCCTGATAGCCCTTATCAGTTTAACTTCCTGAATGGCGATGGCGGCATTCAAGGCAACCTGACTGAAAACATCGTGGACGTGCTTAAAACCGTTATACGTGCCAGTGAGGAGAAAGCAAGCGGCAAGGCTGACGATCCGTTTTGGGAGTCGGCTTTGGATATGCTCCTGTTCAATGTGGTTGACCTTTGCAGACTCGCCTACGGCAAGGTCAGCGTTCAGGAAATTTACAGTATTGCCCAATCCTTGCCAAAATCGGATGGCAAAGGACTAAAGGACGGCGCAAGAAATGCCTTTTACAAGGCGTTTACGGTGGCGCAAGACAAGATTCAAGCCAAGGTCACGGCATGGGAGCAAGGTCTTGATAAAAGCAAACGCGCTCAACTTCAACAGCAAAACACCTATGAAGCTTGCCTGTTTGAAGCCGTGCCGGATGCCCGCGTATTGAGCTTCATCGACCAGTTCTTTCTTGAAAGCTTTATGAACCTGAGCGAAAAAACCCGCTCGATTATCGACTTCTCCTTAACGGGTTTTTTGTTCCGGTTACTCAGAGAGCCGATTTTATCCCTGTTCTGTGCCAATACCTCGAACTTCAAACCCGAGGACAGTCTGGCAGGTAAAATCATCCTGATAAACCTGCCCGTCAAGCTCTATCAAAAAGTCGGCAGGGACAGCCAAATCCTCTTCAAGTACATCTGGCAAAAGGCGATGGAGAAACGCAATATCGCAGAGAACGACCGCCCCGTATTCCTGTGGGCGGACGAAGCCCAGAATTTCATCCATGAACACGACGCGGATTATCAGGCCACGGCACGCAGTAGCCGGATTGCGACCGTGTATATCTCGCAGAACCTTCCGAACTATTACGCCAATATGGGCGGCGGCAGGGCGGAGCAAAAGGTCAAAAGCTTTTTGGGAACGCTCAATACGAAGATATTTCACGCCAATGCGGATGTGGACACGAACCGCTACGCCTCTGAATATTTCGGGGATGTGTGTTTCGAGGAAACGTCCAGTACCACCACGGCGGCAGGGCAGTTTTCGGCTTCGCGCACCAAATCCATCAAATTCGACCGTCTGATACGACCTGAACAATTCAACCGCCTGATGACAGGCGGCGAACAAAACGCCTTTGTGGTTGAGGGCTACATTCACTTGCAGGGCAATGTTTCTCAAAAAGGGAACAGCGACAGCAAGGTTAAATTCAACCAAGAATCAATAATTCAACTTTAAAATTTACGACACATGAAAAAAAATCTTTACTTCCGTCACACGTATCGCAGGGAAAACATCTTGTTTAATCTTGTATTGGGTTTATTCCGCATGATTGCCTCTTATCCCCGTTTACTGCTTGAGGTCTTTCTCCGCAAAAACTTCGGACAACGCTATTTCCGACTGTCATCCGTTATAACGGTTATTTTTATCCTCGGGGTTTACCCTGTTTTATCTTCGCAAGCCGCAAGGTTTTTCAGGAAATTCCGTTTTGCCGCGGACGAGCAGGACTCGTTTATGGCTCAGTATTTTCTTTGGTATGTCTTCCTGATTGCTTTCGCTTACATGGGTTGGACGCATTACAAGAGCAATAAAAGGGAGGCAGGCGTTTTTAATTTTGACCATTTCAGCTTGTCCAGTGGTGAGATAAACCCGCGTTTCCTGCAAGTTAAAATCCCGAACATCAAAACAACTATCCGTTTGGTGGAGTGCTTTTTAGAGCCTGCCGTATTCCTGTTTGCCGGGATTGTGCTTTGGCTCATCGGGCAAAAGCTTGGTGTTTTACTGACCTTCAGCAGTATCGTTTACGCCTTTAGTTATATCGATGCCTATCGTCAGGGCGATAATTTCGTGCTTGATAAAACCGATGAAATGATTTGCAACGAACAACTGGAGAAAGCTTTTGTCGGTGAGGAGGAAAGCAAAGACGGCAATAAAAGTGATAGCGATGCGGATACGAAAGACGATATTCACAAAGGTTTCCGCTTCCGTGGGCGCAAGCCGGAAAGTCAGGAAAGACGCAAACAAATCCTGCCTTTTCTCACGGAAGACGAAAAAACGACAACTGTTCATTAACTCTCAAGCAGTGCTTAGAGGAGAAGTCTGATGGGTTTTCTTTAACGGCTAAACAACTATCTTACCTTACCTCTGGCACACAGCCTGCTGTGTTAGGGGTGGGTATGCGGGAAGTTTAATCCTTATTCACCGGACGCAAAACGTCCGTCCGTTTTCAAAAAATCATTATACCCTTAAAAGATGATACGCATGATTCAAAGCCAGTCCGCCGGACATGCCAAGGCTTATTTTTCCGATGCCTTGATGAAGTCCGATTATTACGTCTCTGACCAAGAGCTGCAAGGCTTTTGGCAGGGGCTTTTGGCTGTGCGTTTGGGTTTGCAGGATAGCGGGATGAAGGACGCTTTTTTCGCCTTGTGCGAAAACGTCAATCCGCAAACGGGTCATTCTTTGACACCTCGAACGAAGGACGTTCGGAAGGTGGGTTATGATATTAATTTTCATTGCCCCAAATCCGTGTCTATCCTGCATGGCTTGTCGGGAGACGACCATATTCTGAAAGCCTTTCAGGATAGCGTGACCGAGACCATGCGCAGCGTCGAGGCGGATGCCAAGACACGGGTAAGGCTGGACGGCCAGCAGAGCGAGCGAGGAACGAGCGAGCTTGCGTGGTCGCATTTTACCCATCAAACCGCCAGACCTGTTGACGGGGCTTTGCCTGACCCGCATTTGCACAGCCATTGTTTTGTGTTCAATGCGACTTGGGACGAGGCGGAGCAGCGCATCAAGGCGGGCGAGTTTCGGGACATCAAACGGGATATGCCTTACTACCAAGCAATATTTCACAAAACCCTGTCGGACAAACTGGTCGGGCTTGGGTATGGCATTAAACGCACGGAAACCTCATTCGAGATTGAGGGTGTGCCGCAAAAGGTGATTGACCTCTTTTCCAAGCGTACCGATGAAATCGGCCGTATCGCCAAGGAAAAGGGCATTACCGATGCCAAGGAACTGGCGGAACTTGGCGCACGCTCCAGAGCCAAGAAACAAAAAGGGCATAGCATGACGGAGTTGAGAGACGAATGGCTCTCGCAGATTGCCGCCCTTGGCAATACGGGTGACGAGGGCAAAGCCGTCCGTTATGCGCCTGACCGTCAAAAAGAGGAACTGACGGCGGAGCAATGTCTTGACCATGCCATTGCGCATAGTTTCGAGCGTGCCTCGGTCATGGCTGACCGCAAGCTTTTGGAAGCGGCGTATCGTCATGCAATCGGCAGGGACGGGGTTTCCTTGAACGCAATCGCCAAGCGATTTAGGGAGGACAAGCGACTTATTCATATAACCGAAAATGCCCGCCCGATGTGTACCACCAAGGAAGTGCTGACGGAAGAAAAGCGCATGGTGGATTTGGCACGTTTGGGCAAGGGGCTGTTTATTCCCTTGTACGAGAAAGCCCCTGAACTTGACCTGACGGGTCAACAAAAAACGGCAGTCGAGCATGTCCTGACGACCTCTGACCGTGTTTCTATCGTTCGGGGTGCAGCGGGGGCGGGTAAAACCACGTTGATGCGTGAAGCGGTTGCCAAGGTTGAACAGGCGGGGAAAGCGGTCACGGTATTGGCGCCTACGGCGCAAGCTTCAAGGGGTGTTTTGAGAGAGGAAGGTTTCGGGGATGCCCAAACCGTTGCCAAATTCCTGACCGATGCCCAGATGCAGGAAAAACTCAAAGGGCAGGTTTTATGGGTGGACGAAGCGGGATTGCTCGGCACGAAGGACATGACCGATTTACTGGAAATCGTGACCAAGCAAGGCGCAAGGCTTATTCTTGGTGGTGACACAAGGCAACATGCAAGCGTTGTGCGTGGCGATGCCATGCGTATTTTAAATACCGTTGCCGGCATTCGCTCGGCAGAGGTCAGCAAGATTTACCGCCAGAAGAACCATGAGTACAAGGCGGCGGTCGAAGACCTTTCAAAAGGGGATATCAAGGAAGCCTTCGGCAAACTGGACAACATGGGGGCGATAGTCAGTGTTGACCCGATGAAACCAAACGAGCAGATGGTGAAGGGTTACATCGATACCTTGAAAAAAGGAAAATCGGCGATTGTGATTTCTCCCACACATGCCCAGGGCGAGGAAGCGACAAACGAGATTCGACAAAAGATGAAAGAAGAGGGGTTGCTCGGCAAGAAAGAGATTGCCGCCAAAAGCTACAAAAGACTCAACCTGACCGAAGCGGAAAAAGCCGATGCCCGAAACTATCAAAACGGGCAGATTGTGAAATTCAATCAGAACGTCTCGGGGTTTATGCGCGGGAGCATTTGGGCGGTTGAAAAAGAAAATGACCAAATCAGGCTCGTTAACGAGAAAGGGCAATGTAGAACTTTGCCGATTGGTGAAAGCCATCGGTACAGCCTTTATCATGAAAGACAAATCAAGCTCTCAAAGGGCGACAAGGTTATGATTACCGATAACAGTTTTGATGCAAAGGGCAGGCGGCTTAATAATGGAACTTTGCTTGAAGTCGCCAAGGTTTCCGCAACTGGAAAATTGACCTTGCAAAACGAGGTGAGTAAGTGCGTTTACGAACTGGATAAAAAATTCGGCTTCATATCGCATGCCCACGTCATTACCTCCTACGCTTCGCAAGGCAAGACGGTGGACGAGGTTTTTATCTATCAGCCTGCCGGAACATTTCCCGCGACGGATGCGAAGCAGTTTTATGTGTCGGTATCACGGGGTCGAGACCGCGCCCGAATTTATACGGATGATAAAGAAACCTTGCTTGAATACGCATCCGAACTTGGTATCCGTCAGTCAGCGATAGAACTGGTCGGCAAAGACAAGAACCACATAGATGCCGTGATGCAGTTGCAACGGCAGGAAAAAGAACAGGGAATAAACCATCAGCAAAGCAAAGATTATGAGCCTGACAGGTAACTTCGACAAATTAAACAAAGGAAACGGCGGACAGGGAACTGTACCGCCAGAACTTTCTATGGATGAAATGGCAAACTACGCTTCACCATCACAGGTACGGAATTTATGTTTTGTTCAACCTGACGGAAACAGGTTGTTTTTAAACTATGCCTATTTGGTGTCGGGGGAGTATTCGCCAGAAGAGAATATCATTGTACTGACCTACACTACTCACATTGTTATCTTGAAAGGATGTAACCTTAGTGGTCTTTTTAGTAACTTGATGTCTCATATCTGTAAACTGATTGTTTGTGAGGATAAGAGGTATTTTGAAATTGAAGCAAGAGAAGGAGCTTTTGTGATAGATATAGAAATTGTTAAACAATAATAAGTATAAGGCTATGTGTTTGAAATAGTTAAGATTTTTTTTATTATTTTTGATATTTAATTTACTGAATCAATGGTAGATAATGATCAACAACAAGGTTATGATAAAAATAGTCCTTCTCCTAAAACAGAAGGGAAAAGCTTTGTTTTTACCATAGGTTCAAATCTTGGCAGGTTTATAAAAAAAATCCCGTCAAAAAAGCAAGATGAAGAATTGGAGGCTGTAGTGGCTACATTAAGTTCTGAATTCAATAAAGTTTTATATGAGAACTATTTTGAATATTTTAAAAAAGCATGTCGAAAGTATTCGCACGATGCTTACAGTTACTCTCTTGAGATTATACCCTTTAATTTAGGAGTAGTTGTGCAGGTGCGTACTGTTAACCTTGGTGAAGAAACTATCATTATTTCTGACACTCAAGATTCCCTAAAAGGGGCTTTAGGCACAATAAAAATACCGGATGATTTTAGGGAGAATGTAGATGATTTACTTTTGAAGTCCTCTATATCGTTTAAAGATACAGAGTTTTGTTTGTTTGGTCGTGGGCTTTTAATGTTTAAAGGTAAAGAGAGTCATTTTTGGACAGAGAAAGTGGCGAGAGCAGATATAGAAGATATTAAGAAACTCCGTCAAATGTACTATGCGAAATTGGCGGGTAAAATCGATAAAAATAATGGGCCTAAACAAACGTAAAACTGCTAAGGCATACGAACTCTATCCAGAAGATTCTGAATTAAGAGAAACTTTTATAAGGGGTTTTGACTATCAGGAAGAGGCAATAGAGCTTGAAAATAGAAAATATATTTGGCTGACGATTTGTACAGGTGTTGTGATTATAGCTATGGCTATTTATATGTATACGCTGGAACCTAAAAGTACACCTCTATTTGCTTCAAGCTTGATAACGATATCTTTGATTCTTGTTAATGCAGTTAGTATTTCAAAGTGGTTGGGTAATGGTTGGTCACTGATTATTTCGTTTGGATTTGGCTTCCTGCTTTTTTTTCTTGGTCGTGGTGAAGTTTCTTTCGAAACGTTAAAAGATATTTGGCTCGCCATAATGAAAGATAAGTCAGGCGTTTCCAGTGTATATATACAATCCATTGAAGAAAACAGCCTCTGGTCTCTTCTTAAAAAATAGTTGCTGTGTATATGCCCTTTATTACTGCTTTTTAAGCTTATTTTTTAATCGACAGCCCTTTCAGCAAATCACTCGGCTCAACTTCCAGAGCCTTAGCAAGTTTGAACAGAAGATTCAAAGTCATGCCTGCGCCCTCGTCAAAAAGTAATCTTATCGTCTTTTCGTTGCATCCCGCGGCTTTTGCGAACTGCAATTTATTTCCACCGAATTTGACCATAAACTCTTTATAAATGCGTTTGGTGACTTCCTGCTTTATTTCCTCTAACTGTTTCTGCATAAAACAAAAGTCAGCATCAAAAGCAAAAATATTTTAATTATGATTCGGAGTTTTCTCCGAATTTTTATATTTTCGTATGATTAAACTTTAAATCTATTCGTATGAGAAAAATTACAATTATTTTGATGCTGACTTTTTCAGTCGGTATTACGGCACAATGTTTCAGGAAAGTAGTCGCAGGGGAAGACCACTATATTGCCATTAGTCAAGATGGCACTCTCTGGGCTTGGGGAGAAAACAGCCTTGGGCAGCTAGGTGATGGTACAATAGTAGATAAAACAACGCCTGTGCAAATCAGTACTGACAATACTTGGATGTTTGTTTCCGTGAGTGACAGGCATTCAATGGCGATTAAAGCCAACAGAACGCTATGGGCTTGGGGAAATGATAACTATCAGGCGTTAGGTAATGGGACAAGCAATGATAGTAATGTGCCTGTTCAAATCGGAACGGCGACCAACTGGAAAGAAGTCTCTGCGGGTGAAAGAGGAACGGTTGCTATCAAGACAGATGGCACTCTATGGGTGTGGGGTACGAATGTTTCCGGTTATCTTGGAAACGGCGCGGCGACAAGCTTTGTGAGCAATGTGCCGATACAGCTTGGCACGGCAACTGACTGGTTGACCATTTCGGGTAACGGCCGCCATTGTTTGGCGGTCAAAACAAACGGTACTTTATGGGTTTGGGGTCTTAATGATTACGGACAGCTTGGTACAGGCAATACGACCAACGTCATGACCCCTGTGCAAATCGGTACTGCAACGGACTGGAAATTTGTAGATGCCAGTTCCAGCGTCTCTTTTGCTCTCAAAACAAACAATACACTACATGGTTGGGGTTACACTTCGGGAATGACCTTTGAATACCTGACCCCGCAACAGGTCGGAATAGATACGGACTGGAAAACATTCTCCATCAAGAAACGCGCACAATCACAGTTTATCCTGCTAACAAAGACAAACGGCACGCTTTGGGGATGGGGGAGTGATAATAGCCAACAACTCGGAAACGGAACATCGGCAGGGAATTATACCTCACCAACGCAAATTAGCATAGAAACCAACTGGTCGGATGCTGTGGCAGGTTATTTCTCAGGCTTGGCGATTAAGGATAACGGAACATTCTGGGCTTGGGGCGATACTCAACTTGTCCCAAATGGCGGGGGATTTGTATCACAGCCGACACAGTATAGTTGTACTTCGTTATCTATCAGCGAAAATTTTATAACAGATGCAAAACTTTACCCTAACCCTGTTGCCAATAAACTATTCGTGGATGCGAACAGTGAAATCCTGTCAATGAAAGTCTATGACTTAAATGGAAGAAGCATCAATGTATCCCGTATTGAAAACTCTTTGGATATGTCGCAACTATCTAGAGGTATCTACATATTGACTGTTCAAACTTATGCAGGAGCTATTACTAGAAAAATTGTGAAGAACTAGTTATTAAAAAATATGTATATTTACACAGCTGCAAATTAAAATACCACCTCGTAGTTTGCAGTTGTTGTTTTTTGTAGAAGTACGAAAAGTTTATAGCAACTATATTATGAGGTATTTAAAATTTAGGGATTACAATCTCGTGATGGGCTTTTTTGTCCATCTTTCTGTTTGTGCGCAAGCTCCAGTTTTGCCACCTAACCCTGTCACATCAATTCTCCCTCAATACACGACATCTGAACTTGTAAACCGTTCCGATAAGAAAAATTCAGTTTCTCCTCCAGCATCTTATCTGACCTTGCCAAATACACAACAGAGACAGAATGCTGCAATTATTGCAGAAACGGAGCGGCACATAAACCTATCTTCGGTGAATCTTGATATAAAAGCTGACATAGAAAAAATGCAAGCACAGCGTACAGTGAATTATAGCTTGCCATCTTTTCAAAATCGAGCCGGAACAAATTTTTACCGTGAAGCTTTCGAAAAGATAATTTTGACTGATACGGTCTATAACTTGAAGGAAACAAATTTCACGATTGAGAATGCCTACTTTGAAAATGTATTGGATAAAGCTGAGTTTGACAATGCGATTAAGTCAGCAGGGGATTTCATCAAGTCAAAAATGAAAGAAGAAAAATATAGTCTTGACAGTAATACTGCCAAGAACTTTATGCTGTTCTCATTCTTTACAGAGTCTTTAGTTCTCAAATCTGATAAACAAAAGCATTTACCTTTCAAGTATGATTTTGAAGATTACATGGGATTGAAAGACTATTCAAAAATGTTTGTATCTAAACTTTTAGCGACGGGTTCAGGGCAATGCCACTCGATGCCCTTGCTTTATCTCCTATTGGCTGATGAAATCGGAGCCGAAGCTTATCTTGCACTATCGCCCAATCATTCCTACATTCGGTTTCCTGACGATCATGGCAAGTGGTTCAACATCGAATTGACCAATGGTATGTTTTCGACTGATTCCTATATTTTGCAATCGGGCTATATAAAATCGGAAGCCTTGCAATCAGGCATCTACATGCAAAACCTTTCTAAAAAAGAACTGCTCGCAAATTTGTTGACGGATTTGGCAAGCGGGTACGTTCGCAAGTATGGATATGACGAGTTTGTCAGCGAAATCATTGAAAAAGCCCTTTCGTTCTATCCAAATAGCGTGAATGCCCACATTTTGAATGGTCAATTAAAAGCAGCACGTTTCGAGTACGTGATGCGACAGCTAAAGATTAATCCGAATGACCAAAAGGATTTGCAGAGGATTAATCAATATCCGCAAGCAATAAAAATGCTCAATGAAGTAAATGCAGTATTTGCGCATGTCGATAATCTTGGATATGAGCCAATGCCCGACGAAGCATATCAGGCTTGGTTGCAGTCTATGAACAAAGAAAACGAAAAACAGAAAAACGAGGAGTTAACTAAACAGCTTAGAAAGGCTCTGCCGGATAAGAAAAATACAACTAAAGGGTGATAAGAAATTATATTTTAGGAATTTTATTTTTTACCATTTCATTGTCGGTAAAAGCACAAAATCAGGAAGCACTTTTTGAAAAGAGTTTGCTGACCTTAAATGATATGCTTGTTAATGAAAACCATTACAGTTTTAAGAAAGCTGTTTTCTCGGTTGAGAATGCTTACCTGAACGGAAAGCTTGATACAATAACCGTAAACAATCAAATCAATGTCCTGACGAACATATGCAAGTCTTTAATTAAAGACAGGTTTTTGGCGTATGTCGAGAATGACAAGGAGAATGTCAATAAATGGGCTTCGGTTTATCAAGTGATGTGTGACAGCATCCCTATTTTGATTGAAGGTAAAGAATATAAATACGTTCCTTTCCGGTATGATTTTGAGGATGTTTTCGGCAATCAGGAACTATCCAATATGTTTGTGTCAAAACTCCTGACCACGAGAAAGGGGAACTGCCACTCTTTGCCTTACTTGTATAAGATTTTGTGCGAAGAATTGGGAACGACGGCAAATTTGGCACTCGCACCGAACCATATTTATATCAAACATCAGAACAAAAAGAACGGATGGTACAATACAGAACTTACAAGCGGTATATTTCCAAATGACGCTTGGTTGATGGCTTCTGGATTTATTCATGTGGATGCCATTAAGAACGGTGTTTATATGAAAGCACTCGATAATAAAGAAAGTATCGCTTTGGTATTGATGGATTTGGCTGATGCATATCAAAAAGCTTTTCCAAATAATGATGGTGCTTTTCTTTTGAAATGTACCGAAAAGGCTTTGAGTGTTTATCCAAATCTTACATCCGCATTAATCATGAAAGCAGAAATACAAAAAAAACAGATTGAGCGTAACGTTGATATAGAAAAGGCGAAACAGGACTTCAAAAAACTAGAGAAGGAATATGCCTATATTCATGCACTAGGCTATCGCTTCATGCCGGAAGATATGTATCTAAATTGGCTGGTGTCCTTAAAAACGGAACGTGAAAAATTTGAGAACAAAAAATTGACTAACTTTAACAAGAAATAATCATGGGGAGATTATATTTTTTAACAATATGCCTCTTTTCTTTTGCGGGAATGACTGCCCAAGAAAAAATATCAAAGGAAGAAAAAGAACGCAGAGAAAAGAACATTCAAGCGGCAAATCCTTTTAAGCAATTTGGTTATAAGGGAAAGGTGGCTACTTTGAGTAAGGGTAAATATCTCGAAGTTCATGATTTGGATAGTATAGTTACAATAGGTTCAGTCAGATTCCATGTCGATAAGAAGAAAATTGTGGGGTTGGTGGAGATAGATACCGCTATTTTTGAATATAGTCGCCCTATTGGAGATATAGCAAGCCGTTGGCTTTCTCCAGACCCCTTGAGTGAAGAAACGCCCGCTTGGTCTCCTTATACGATGTGTATGGATAACCCTATAAGATTTAATGACCCATCGGGTATGATTGCACAATCAGTTATTGATGACATGTTTAGTAAATCAGGAAGTGGAGAAACAGTATGGACTAATAACAATGGAACCTTTGAAGATGGTAATGGCAATAGTGTAGCAGCGGGAGATAACGATGATGATGTAACGGTAGATTCAAATGGAAATGTGACGAGTGTTGTTAGAAAAGAAGGGGCAAATAGATTTTTTGACCAAAATGGAACGCAATTATTTTTTAATGACCCATCGAATATGGACAAACATATGATGTATGGACATTTCAATAAAGGAGATAATATCTATCGTAAGATAATTAATTTGCTCGACAGAATTATTGCTGCGGGCACAATTAGTGAGAATGTTTCTGAAAGTTATAAAAGCGGAATGGACTACGTTCGATTGGGTTTTGCCTCATGGGGAGATTGGGATTTTCCAACTTTGTTACAAAATGAGTTTAATGTTTCGACTGATGAAATGGTTAAAGCGGGTTATAATGGTGGCTCACGAACCTATTTTAGGTTTGGACAGCATAATACAATTTATAATATTTATGATGCAGGGCAATTTATGTGGGGTAGAGCGTTAGGACATTCAGGATTTTCTTTAAGTTCTGGGCTTAGAGGGGCAGGAGCAAATGAAAGAATATTTTCTTTAGGAACGCAAGGAGATAGTGCCGCTGATACCAATGCAATTACAAACGGTTTTTATTATCAATATTTTAATCAAAAAGTAAGAGGATGCGATCCAGAATAAATTTTCAAAAAAATAGATTTATAGTTTTTACAGTATTATTTTTTATAGTTTACACGGCTATAACGTTTATTCCTGATTACACAATAGGACGGAAGTTAAAAGCATTTTTAGTATATAGCTTTTTATTTTTGAGTTTTGTGACCTCATTAATAGGGATTATTAATATGATATATAACAGAAGGATAAATTACTTGAATTTATTTCTTTTATGTTTCCCGTTTATATATTTAACGGTCGTCTTTATACTTGCTAATTAAAATTGAGACAGTAATAAAGCATCATTTTGTGATAAGCTGAATCAAATACCGCTATTGACTTAGAGATAAGTTATTATCAGCCGCCCCAACGGGGCGGCTGATTTTTGTTTAATATTCACTTGTTAGTAAGATTACATTGTTGACAAAATAAATGCAGATTTCATCAAGTGGAAAATCTGTATATTGAATGTGCTTTTTGTAAACGATGTTATTATTGCCATCATCGCAGGTCAGAACTGCTTGGCTCTTTTCAAGGTCAACTTTTAGTTTCCAAACTTGAAATTCTTGTGCTGTGACACTTTTGATGTTTTGGTTGAATGCGATTTCATCGATAAGCCAGTAAGCTCCAGATTGTTCAGCAAGGAACTTGATACCGTCAGTGTAAAGAACGGTTCTGACGATTGAGTGACGATACCAGTTTTCTGTTCCAGTGAACTGTGTAAGGTCTGTTTTTGTGAATTGTTTAGTGTCTTTCATGATATTGCTCCTTTTTTAATGCCCTCCACCGTGGAGGATGGGGCAAACACGGAGCAAAGCCACAAGGACGCAAAGTCAACACCAACACGGGAGCGAAGCGAACGGAGCGGGCAGCGTGATTGACGTTCGGACGGCTTGGCTCAACTTGCGCCAAGACTCTAGGTAGAGGGCAAACTATCGGAGCAAATGAAAGTTTCTAGGATTTAAAAGCGACTACCTTGTTCTTGGCTTCTAGAGTAATGCGGTCGATATAATCAGCCCATTCCTGCATCATCACGTGACGCTGTTTTATAAATTTTGTTCTATCGTAAGCCTCTCCAAGAGGGTTAATCGGTTTATGGGCAAGCTGAATTTCTATTATGTCTGCATCAGTTCCCAACTCTTCACGGATTGTTGTTCTAGCCAGTGCCCTGAAACCATGTGCGGTCATTTTATCTTTCATGCCAAGTCTATAAAGGGCTTGCAATACCGTTCCACTAGACATCGGCTCTTTTGGTCGTATTTGATTAGGGAACACATATTCAGTGTTGATGTGTCCGGTTTCCAGTTTTTGTTTATTAAGAATTTTTATTGCCTGATTGGAAAGCGGGACAATAAAGTCCCGCCGAGACTTCATTACATCGGCAGGCAGTTTCCATTCTTTCCTTTTAAAATCTATATCAACCCATTTAGCTTTTCTCAATTCAGAAGGGCGGACAAAGGTTAATAACGATAGTCGGATGGCTCTAATTGTGCGAGGGTAAAATCGATTGTCATTCTGGTCAAGCTTTTGCAGGAAATTGGGAATTTCATGTGGCTCAATGGCAGGGTGGTGCTTGGTCTTTCTTGTTTTGAATGCTCTTTGTAAATGAAGAGCAGGGTTGCTTTGGCATTTTCCCAGTAACATTGCGTAAGTAAAGATTTGTCCACAGTGCTGCCGAACTTTTTTAATAAGGTGCAATGCGCCTCGTTCTTCGATTTTCTTAATAGCATCATACAAGTCGGTAGTCTTAATTTGAGAAATTGGGAAATCTCCGAGGTATGGAATAATGTCGTTATCTAAACGACGCTGTACAGTTGTGAAGTATTTTGGTTTCCAATTTTCCCTTTGGGTTTCTATCCATTCAAGAGCAACATTTTTAAAAGAATTGCTTATTTGTTTGATGGCATCCCTTTGTTCTTCTTTCCTTGCTCTTGAGGGATCAATATTGTTTTCAAGCTGCTTCTTTGCTTCCTGTAATTTTTTACGGGCATCTGCCAGTTTAACTGTTGGGTATGCACCGAGAGATATCAGTTTTTCTTTTCCGTAAAGCTTATATCGAAATCGCCAGAGCTTAGAGCCTGTCGGCATTATATGTAAGTATAGCCCAGCAGAATCATAAACCTTGTAGGCTTTCTCTTTTGGTTTAGCATTTTTACAAATTGTATCTGTCAGGCTCATCTACCCCACCTTGTTAAAATCTACCCCGAAATCTACCCCAAAAAAATCGCTGTTGAGGGTTTATTGAGGTTAATTAAGATAAGAGTACAATAGGCGGGATAGCGTTGTTTTTCAAGGTTTTTGCCTTTAACGCTCATTCAAATTAATTAATTTATGGGAAATATTGGCTCCTCGGGTAGGATTCGATTAGGGTTATTAAGATATTGAGATAATAAAATTATTTATGATTTTGAAAACAATATACCCCAAAATCTACCCCACTTTATAATTTGATATTCCTGATTTTTTTTCTCATATTTTTCCCCTTGCTGTGAGGGAAACAATTTTAAGTAGTAAAGTTTTTACCATTACCCCCTATGGTTGAACCGTCAAAAATGACGCAACAGTTTTATTCTCATTAATTCTGCTTAACAGGATGCGGTTTCTAAAGTTGCTTTTGGGAATCACGTTAAGCTGAATGAATAGAAACGAGTTGTTGAATAAAAAACGAACCAGGGGGAACAATGTTTTTGAATAATTCGACTTTTGTTAGTGAGACGGAAGATTTTGCTTATAACTCTGAAACGGACGCTTTGTTGACTCGCAAAGAGGCGGCAAAGTACATCGGTTTCAGTCATGGAACGCTGGCGGTTTGGGATTGTACGGGTCGATACAATCTGAAGCCCGTTAAAATTGGACGCTCTGTGCGGTATCGCAAATCTGTTCTTGATCTGTTTTTACAGGCATTCATGAACCCGCAGTAAAAACTGTCTTTCATTCTTAATCTTTAAATCATCAAGATAAAAAAGAGGTGTCTCTATGAACATAGAACAAGCCAACGCTATTGCTTTGCCTGAAATCCTGCAAAAAATCGGATGCCTGCCCGTGAAACAAAAAGGTTTCGATGTATGGTATAACTCGCCATTCAGGGATGAAAAAACAGCAAGTTTTCACATTAACACCGTCAGTAACCTTTGGTTCGACTTTGGCGAGGGCAAAGGCGGCGATGTTGTGGATTTTGCACGAACCTATCTTAAAAGTCAGAATGAGGATTATCTGCATGCAGATGCTCTGCGTTGGATAGGTAATATGTCCTTGTCTCCGGTTTCAATTCTTTTCTTGCCGAGGGAGAAACCTGTTAAAACGAGAGCAACACTTACATTAAGCAAGGTGCAGGAAATTGATAGCAGGGCTTTGGTCAATTATCTTGAATCTCGCAACATTCCGATGGCACTTGCCAACAAATACCTGAAACAGATTTCGGTTAACAATGGCAATACAGGCAGGAAGTTTTTGGCAATTGGCTGGCCGACCGAAAGTGACGGCTACGAACTCAGAAATAAGCTTTTCAAAGGCTGTATCGGGACTAAAAGCGTTTCCTTTATCAGAGGCAAGAAAGTGCCGTCAGTTGAGGTGCACGTTTTTGAGGGGATGATGGACTACCTTTCTGCACTGGCTGAAAGAAAGGTACAGCAGTTCGATGGTGATACGATTATTCTAAACTCCGTCAACTGTCTGCCGCAGGTCTTCCCTTATATCAAAAACTATGTGTACAGGTCTTTGTATACGTGGCTTGACAATGATACTTCGGGAGTAATTGCAACCAATGCTTTGAAAGAACTTGCCGGGAAAGAAGGCATCCTGACTTTTCAGGCGATGAATAAAACCTATGCACCGCATAAGGATGTCAATGCATGGAGAATGGTTAAAAATAATCTTTGATAGCGGACAACTTAAAAAAGGAGATAGGTAATGGTGCTTAAAGAAAGTTTTTCCAAGGTTGCTGAAGTGGAGCTTATTTATAAAAATCGTGTTAAGGCATCCGAAAGAGTACAAATTACTTCTTCACTTGATGCTTATGAAATTCTTATCAACAACTGGGACAAAGGAAAACTTGAATTGCAGGAACAATTTAAAATAGTTTTGTTGGATAGAAAAAACAGTGTTTTGGGCATATCAACAATTGCTTGGGGAGGTATCTCGGAATGTGCTGTTGATTTGAGATTGGCTTTTGCGACAGCTCTCAAAGCCAGGGCGACAGCTATGATACTTGCGCACAATCATCCTTCAGGAAATACAGCCTTTAGCGATAGTGATAAATCGATGACGAGGAAATTTGCGGAGGCAGGGAAGGTACTGGACATTTCTATTCTCGACCACATCGTCGTAACAAATGATGGCTATTCATCTATGTCGGATAATGGGTATATGCCAGCAGTACATTTCAAACTTTGAACTTAGCCCCGCGAAAGCGGGGCTTTTTTTATTTCAAAAAAGTATCGTTTAAAAAGTGACATTATTAATTATATTTGAATATCAATAACTTAAATGATGAACGACAAAGAAATTAAAGAAAAGATTAAGGAGTTGGATTTGACCTATGAGGCAGAAAACCCCTTGTACGAAGTCATACAAACAGACAAAATGATTTTCCAATTCCAAGTGTTTCCAAAATCGAGCAAGAAAAAAATTTCTGCCAAGATTTTGGATAAAATGATAGATGACCCTATTTTTTCGCAGGAGCTATGGATGCAAGAACAGTACGATGAAAATCTTCAAAAAGAAATTATTGGCTACATCAATGTTTTTCGCAAAAAAATTGCCGAATTCTTGGTAGATGATATGGGGCAAGAAATTAAAATTGTAGGCTTTCCTGATGGTGTTCTGTTGGATGTCAAGTATGAAGAGAATATCCTTAATCGGGATTTCTTTGCGCCGAAAGCCAAGAATTTGAAAGAAGCTTTCAATCAAACAGGCAGAAAAGGTGTCGAATTTTTTGATGGAGAAGAACTGTCGGAATTCGAGAATAAAATTAACAACAATCAAATGACATCGGAAGGCACGCAGATTTTGATTGCTGAAAGCATTGTTATTTTTAAAGGTGAGGATAAAGACTTTTGGTCGGCGAAGGCTGCCCAAGACGATGTTGATTTGATTATTCAAACGGTCAAAGGGGAAAGAGGTAACGCAAACAAACTCGGGTGATATGGCAGATAAAAATATATTAGTCACTAAGGCTGCGATAAAGAAAAATCCCGAACAATATGCTTTTTACTTTAAAGGTCAATTGGAATCTTGTGTTAGCGAGAAAACGGCGCTCAAGAGCGACTTGGATGTGATAGCAAAACGGGTAAATGAATTGAGCCATGAAAATGGTAGTCTTGCTTCAAGTCTAAAAACTTATACTGACAAAGAAAAAGACGCCGCCCAAAAAGCCCGCTCTAATAAAGTAATTGTCAAAATTTGCGCTGTTATACTTTTAGTGGGTTTAATTGGCTTGGTTTTTTGCCCTCCGGCGAATGTATGGACGAAAGTCTTAAAAGTTTTCATTATGTCAGTTGCTCTTGTTGCTTTATTTTTTGTTCGGGCGATTGAGGAATGGAAGGACAGCAGTAAGGTAATTTTGTTAGGTGTTGCAGTTATCTTTCTATATGCAATTAATGAACTTACAGAAACAGAGGGTAAAAATAGGGTTTTTGAAGTGCTAGGATTTGATAACAAGAATGACTTGCATTCAAAACCTGTGGAAGCTGACAGCATTAAAACATTAAAAGATACCGTTAGAGGTGAATAAGCCCACGCTAAAATGTTTTAGCATTGTTTTAGCAAGAAAAGAAAAAGGGCTGTAGAAAACTCTACAGCCCTTTGTTTTTAAGTAGCGAGAGGGAGATTTGAACTCCCGACCTCAGGGTTATGAATCCTGCGCTCTAACCAACTGAGCTACCTCGCCAAGACTTGCATTCCCTGAATGCGGGTGCAAATATAAAATTAAAATCATTGGGTGCAAACATATATTGGTTATTTTTTTTATTTTTAAAAAACGTTTTTTTTTTGACTTTATATTCTATATATTTCCCAAAAATTTGTTCAAGCATGGATCAAAAAGTACGTTACGAACTCGAATTTCCGGTAAATTCATCACCCCAATTGTTATATCAGTACATTTCTACACCATCCGGTTTACAGGAATGGTTTGCCGATAACGTGAATTCCAGAGGTGAGTTTTTTACGTTCATTTGGGATGATGTTGAAGAGAATGCGAGGTTGGCCTCTAAAAAAACAGGTGAAAAAGTAAAATTCAAATGGGTAGATGACAACAAAAAGGATACCGACTACTACTTTGAATTGAGAATTTTGGAAGATGAAATTACAAAAGATGTTTCCCTGATGGTGGTGGACTATGCATTTGAAGATGAAATTGAAGAATCAAAATTATTGTGGGAAAATCAAATTTCCGATTTAAAACATGTTATAGGTTCTATCTAAATCCTATTTAAAACTTATATTTGTCCCGTCTTATTTTAAAACTTCAAGACGGGATTTTTTATGGTAAATTTTAATGGTGTTATCACTGACGAACAGTTGCTGCTGACAGCTTCCAACAGATCTTTTTTGTATGGCGATGGTGTTTTTGAAACCTTGAAAATACTGAACAACCAAATTTTATTTTTTGAAGATCATTATTTTCGATTGTTGGCATCCATGCGCATCATTCGGATGCAAATTCCCATGAATTTTACCCTTGAATATCTCGAGGAGCAAATCCTGACCTTAGTTCGTGAACAAAACTGTCATGAGGCTGCCCGTGTTAGATTAACCGTTTTCAGAAATGAAGGCGGGTATTACAAGCCTACAGACAATTCGGTTTCTTTTGTCATTCAGGCTTCGGCTTTGTCGGTTAAACCATATGTTATTGATGAAGTAACTTTTGAAGTTGATTTGTACAAAGATTTTACTGTGGCCAAACAGTTGTTGTCAACTCTTAAAACCAACAATAAGCTCATTCAAATTACCGCAAGCATTTTTGCACAAGAAAACGGACTCGATACTTGTTTGCTGATTAATGAGGAAAAAAATGTGATAGAGGCTGCTAATGGTAATTTGTTTATGTTGTTGAATGGACAATTAATAACGCCGCCAATTACTGAAGGATGTTTGAACGGAATTATGCGAAAGCAAATACTGAAATTAGCCAAAGAATTGGATGGTATTGAAATGATTGAACAACCTATTTCTCCCTTTGATTTGCAAAAAGCCGATGAGTTGTTTATTACCAATGTTATTATAGGGATTCAACCCATCACAAAATATCGTAAAAAAGAATTTGAAAAAACAAAGGCAAAACAATTGTTGGAAAAACTGAATCAAACAATTCTCAGTTAGTTTAAGATTGGATTCTCCGGAGCGTTAGACCAAATAAGATACTCTCCTCCCAATTCCAAGATTTTTTCTTTCCAAAAATGTGTAGAAGCTTTACCCAATATGTCTTTTTTGTAGATGTTTTTGGTTAGAATCCAAGAGTTGGATTGCATTTCATTTTCCAATTGTTCTGAATCCCAGCCCGTGTAACCCAAGAAAAAGCGGATGTTTTTCTTTTTGATCAATCCCTTGTTGATGAGGTCTTTGGTTAATTCAAAATTTCCTCCCCAAAAAATGCCGTTTGATATTTCTATACTGTTCGGAATTAAGTCGGGAACATTGTGAATGAAATACAGGTTGTCTTGTTCAACAGGACCACCATTGTAAATTTTGAACTTGGCTTCAATTTCGGGAAGTAAATCTCTAATGGTATATTTTAAGGGTTTATTCAGTATAAAACCAACCGATCCTTCTTCGTTATGATCGGCCAACAAAATTACGGAACGATTAAAAGACAAATCTCCTATAATAGAAGGTTCGGCTATCAATAATTGCCCTTTTTGTAGTTTTTCAGAAATCATTCCCCTCAAAAAATTTTATTAAAGTTGGGAAAAAAATTTTACAAATCCAAATGATTTTGATAAAAACAAAAAAACCATCCCGTTATATTGGGATGGTTTTTATATATCAGAAGAACTAATTTATTAGTTTACTGCTCCGTCTAATTCAGCACCAGCTTTGAATTTAACTACATTTTTAGCAGAAATTTTGATAGTTTTTCCAGTTTGTGGGTTTCTTCCGTCTCTTGCAGCTCTCTTAGAAACTGACCAAGAACCAAAGCCTACTAAAGATACTCTTCCGCCTTTTTTCAAAGTACTACCTACATTTCCTAAAAATGATTCTAAAGCTAATTTTGCAGCAGCTTTTGTGATTCCAGCGTCAGCTGCAATTGCATCGATTAATTCTGATTTGTTCATAATGTTAGTTATTAATTGTTGGTTAAACATTCTGTTAATGATAACAAATTTAATAGGAATTCCTTACCACACAAGAGTTTTGGCGTTTTTTTCAGGGTTTTGTTGATAACTTCGGGGTTTTGTTGATAAACCAGGTCTTTTTGTCGATTTTTTTTCTTAAAAAACGGCGGCAGACCTTATTCTGCTTGCGCTCTTTCAGAAAATGACACTCCGTTTAACAACTCCTGAGCAGCCATTTTTTTCTTTCCCGGCAGTTGCAAACTCAAAATTTGAATAAAACCATCCTGAACAGCAACTTTGATTTCTTTTTTTGTGGTGATGATTTGACCAACTGAATAAGAGTGTGATTCAGCCATCACCTTGGCGTCATACAATTTAACGTTCCATTCTTCTCCATTGTCTTTAAAGTAACACCAAGCCGCCGGATAAGGTGATAAACCTCGAATTAAATTGTGAATCTCAGAAGCTGATTTATGCCAATCTATTTTACAATTGTCTTTGTTGAGTTTGTAAGCCGTTTTGATATCGGCATTATCTACTTGAATGGTGGTGCTTACTTTTCCGTTTTCAATTAATAATAATGTATCAATAACAGCTTCACTTCCTAAATCCATTAAACGGTCGTGTAATTCGCCGGCACTTTCTTCGGGTCCTATCGCTGTTTCTTTGCTTAATATCATAGCACCGGTGTCAATTTTATCATCTATAAAAAAAGTGGTTACTCCGGTTTTGGTTTCGCCATTAATGATAGCCCAGTTGATTGGTGCAGCGCCACGATAATTTGGTAATAAAGAAGCATGTAAATTAAAGGTGCCTAATTTGGGCATTCGCCATACTGCCTCAGGTAGCATTCTGAATGCTACAACGACTTGTAAGTTAGCATTTAAACTTTTTAATTCCGTTAAAAATGTTTCGTCTTTAAGGTTAGTAGGTTGCAATAAGGTAAGGTTGTTGGCTAAAGCATATTCTTTAACAGCCGAATATTTCAGCTTTTGACCACGACCAGCCGGTTTGTCTGCCGCAGTAATTACGCCAACAACCTCATAATTACCCTTAATGATGGTGTCTAAAATGCCAACGGCAAATTCGGGCGTACCCATAAAAACAATGCGTAATTTTTCCATGCTTATTTTAAAGTGTACAAATTGTTAGGTTTAATACTGATGATTTCTTCTTCCAGCAGTTTTTGCAGGGCAAAGATAACATCGTCTTTGGGAAGTTTGGTTAGTTTTTGAATATCTCTTGAATTAAAATCTTGTAACTTGAGTAACTCTATAATCTTTTCCGTTGCAGTTTCGGGGTTAACGATTTTCTTATTTTGTTGGATACAATACGAGCAAATCCCGCAATCTTCCTTTTGATTTTCTCCGAAATAGGCCATCAAGAGTTTGCTTTTGCACGTTTTTTGGTTTTCACAATATGACAAAACGGCTTTAAGCTGTTCGGTTTTTAATTGGTTTTGCGCTTCAAGGTATTTGGAAACCCGGTTTATTGTGCGCTCGTCTTCGCGTACTTCGTTAAAAGTTATGGTAGCATCATTGTGCTTTGCAATCATTTCAATAATGCTCTTTTCTTTTAAGTTTTGTAAAAGCGATAGCACTTCGGTTTCGCTTCGATTGGATTTTTTGGCGACCAACGAAACGTTCAAAGCGGTTTGCATTTCATAAACTCCGGGATAAGTCCGCAAAATGGTCAACAATATGGCTTCGTCATTGGGATGTAAACTCATGTAACGAATGACTTCTTTAGATGGTATAATGAATTGCAGGCTGATTTTTTCCGAAAACTCTCTGGATAAGGTAATGATGCCTTGTCGGTCTAAAAACTGCAAAGCATTGTATGTTTTTAGCGTCGGGAAGTTGTACTTGGTGCAAAACTGATGTAAGTTGAAACCAAATTGTTCGTCGATGCCTTCTCCGTAAGCAATTTGAAAATAGTTGCACAGTTTTGAAAATACGGCATTCAAAAAAGCTTTATCCGGTAAAACGTTAATAAACTGTGCATCGGCATGAAGGATATCCGAAGGGTTGTGTAGCAAAACAGCAAACGCTTTCTCACCGTTTCTTCCCGCACGGCCGGCTTCCTGATAATAATTTTCGAGATTTTGCGGTAAATGCAAATGAACAACGGTTTTCACATTGGCTTTGTCGATCCCCATTCCAAAGGCGTTAGTGGCCACCATGATTTGTGCCTTTTCATCCATCCAAAGTTGCATTTGTTTTTCCTTGTCTTTAGCCGTTAAACCACCATGGTAAAAGGTAGCGGTGAATCCTAATGATTCTAATTGCTTGGCTATGTCAGAACATGATTTTCTGTTGTTGACATACACTATCGAAGGCTGCGGATTTTTTTGCAGTATTTGTTGCAGCAAATAGAGTTTGTCTTCGGTTTCGAAAACCATGTAGGCCAAGTTTTCTCTATAGAATGATTTTGCGAAAATTTTAGGATTCTCCAGCTGTAACTGCGTGATAATATCTTCTTTCACTCGCTGTGTAGCTGAAGCTGTAAGCGCTAAAAAGGGAACTTTAGGAAAGTATTCTTTGAGTTGTGCAATCTTTAGATAAGCCGGGCGAAAATCGTGACCCCATTGCGATACACAATGCGCTTCATCAATGGCGATGAGATTGATGGGTAAATTTTTTAAGCGTTCTACAATCCAGTCATTTTGTAAACGCTCCGGAGAAAGATAAAGAAATTTATAGTTGCCGAACTGGCAGTTGTCTAACAAATCGATGATTTCATCTTGTCGAATACCTCCGGTTAAAGTGATGGCTTTAATGCCTTTGTTTTGCAGGTTTTGCACTTGATCTTTCATTAGGGCAATCAAAGGCGAAATGACCAACCCAATACCATCCATCATCATGGCGGGAACTTGAAAGCAAATCGATTTTCCGCCGCCGGTTGGCATCAAGGCAAGAGTGTCATTACAGGCCAAAACTGATTGGATAATGGCTTCTTGCGGCTCTCGAAAAGTACTATGATTCCAGTATTGCTTGAGGATTTCGAGTGGTTTAGACATGTTGCGGGTTGCGGGTTACGAGTTGTAAGTTTATGGCTTTTTCAAAGCTAAAAAAAATATTAAAGAAAAAGATTATTATTCCCTGAAAATGCAATCGTTGAGAGATTTGGAATTAACCCGGAACTTGGAACCCGAAACCCGAAACCAGTTTTTTTATGAAAGCTGGTTCAAGATAAAATGAATGCGTTCTTCTACGGTTCCGCAGGGCACTTCAATGAGTTCGTAACCGTATTTTTGGTAGGTTTCCAATAGGTGTCCGAAAATGAGTTTGGCCTGTTCAAAATTTTCATAACGGGCTTCGTCACTTTCATAAATGTCTTCCCAAGGCGGCAAGACAAACACTTTGGAATATTGATGTTCTCTACTGGCTTGGTCAAAAAACGCCGGATAGCTGTCGCCAATATAATGCATATAAGCCAAAATATCGGGTATCCCTCGGTCCAAGAACACAATTTCCGATACATCTTCGCTGGCTTGTTGGTGTTGTTTTTTGCGGCCTTCGAGGAGTAATTCGCTGAAGAGTAGTGGTTTTTCCAAAAACAATTGTTCTATACCTTGTTTTTTAGCTTCGAGGGTAATTTGTCTTGAAATTTCGGGGAAACACGCATATCCTTGTTCGATGAGTGCATCGATGATAGTGGTTTTACCGGTGCCCGGACCTCCGGTGATGACTATGAGTTCTTTTTTCAAGATTTTTGGAAATAAGTGGCAAATTTATTCAAACAAATCAGATATTGAAAAGGATTTGGCTTTTTTATTTCGGACGCAGCCCAAAGTGCGAAAAGCGGCTCCCATAACCCCGATTGGAGTCTCGTTTACTAACGAGGCGGAAAGCGGGAATAAGGTAAGCTGAACTGCCCGAACCATTCGTTCAAAAAAATAAATAAAACGGATGAATTTGTGCAACATAATCTGAAATCAATACTGTATATTTGCTTTTATTTTTGATGTAATGGATAAGAAGACTGAAGAATTTTATATCAGATTGCGCGAGGAGTTGGGTAATACTTCTACTTGGCCTAATGAGTATTTGTACAAATTTATAGTGCCTACAGAAGCCAAAAAAATTGAAGAAGTTGAAAATGCTTTCGACAATTTGGGAGCGGTTATTCAAACCAACCAATCTAAAAACGGAAAGTACACCAGCATCTCAGTGAATGTGATGATGGAAAGCCCTGACAGCGTGGTAGAGAAATATATAGAGGTGTCTAATATAGAAGGTATAATTTCATTGTAATGGCTGAAAAATATGTAAAAGAGAATGCCAATGATGTGGTTTGTCATTTGGAATATAATGCCGAAAGACCCCATTTGATTATTCCGGAGTACGGAAGGCATTTACAAAAATTAATTGACCAAGCCACACTCATTCCGGATAGGGAAGAGCGCAACAAAGCAGCCAAATACATTATACAGGTGATGGGTAGTTTGAATCCGCACTTGCGCGATGTGCCCGATTTTCAGCACAAATTGTGGGATCAGATTTTTATCATGTCTGACTTCAGATTGGATGTTGATTCGCCTTATCCTATTCCAACGCGTGATGTAATCAATTTAAAACCTGAGCGTTTGCCTTATCCGCAAAGAAATCCGAAATACAGATTTTACGGTAATAACATTACGAACATGATTGATGTGGCCAACAGTTGGGAAGAAGGTGAAATGAAAAGTGCCTTAGTCAAAGTGATTGCCAACCACATGAAAAAATCGTATTTGAGTTGGAATAAAGATACGGTGACCGATACCGTAATTTTTGAACATTTGTATGAGTTGTCAGGAGGAAAATTGAACTTATTGCAAAGCACCGAAGAGTTGTTAAATACCAACGATTTGATGCGAACCAATAAAAAAATGTCCAACAAAAACCAACCGCAACAAAACAATAATAAGCAGAATAAAAGCAAAAACGGCAAGAAACCGTTTGTAAAGAATAACAATAATCAGAAATAAAGGTGCTAAGGCGCTAAGGTTCTAAGATGCTAAGGCCTCAGAACCTCAGAGCCTCAGAACCTCAGAACCTAAACTATATGGGAACATTCAAAATAGAAGGCGGTATCCAATTAAAAGGAGAAGTACAACCACAAGGAGCCAAAAACGAAGCATTGCAAGTTTTATGTCCGGCTTTATTAACCTCAGAGAAAGTTAGAATTACCAATATACCTGATATCATCGATGTCAACAAACTGATAGTATTGCTCGGTAATTTAGGCGTTAAAATACAAAAGAACGGTCCGGGTGATTACACTTTTCAAGCCGATGAAGTGAACATCGATTATTTAAAAACAGAAGCTTTTAAAAAAGAAGGCGGTAGTTTGAGAGGTTCGATTATGATAGTTGGTCCGCTTTTAGCTCGTTTTGGTTGCGGTTACATTCCGAAACCCGGCGGTGATAAAATCGGAAGAAGACGTTTGGATACGCACTTTGAAGGGTTTATCAATTTGGGTGCTAAATTCCGTTACGAAAGAGAAGATCACTTTTACGGTGTGGAAACCAAAACCCGTTTGAAAGGAACGTATATGTTGTTGGATGAAGCCTCTGTAACCGGAACGGCCAACATAGTAATGGCAGCTGTTTTGGCAGAAGGGACTACCACCATTTATAACGCCGCTTGCGAACCGTATTTGCAACAATTGTGTAAAATGTTGAACTCTATGGGTGCCAAAATTACCGGAGTAGGGTCGAACTTACTAACCATTGAAGGTGTTGAAAAATTGGGCGGATGTGAACACCGAATCCTACCGGATATGATTGAAATTGGTTCGTGGATTGGTTTGGCCGCCATGACTCGCAGTGAGATTACTATTAAAAATGTTAGCTGGGAAAACTTGGGTGTTATTCCGAATGTGTTCCGCAAATTGGGTATTACCTTAGAGCAAAAAGGCGATGATATTTACATTCCGGCACACACTAAAGGATACACTGTGAAAACGGATATCGACGGTTCTATTTTAACCATAGCCGATGCGCCTTGGCCGGGCTTTACTCCGGATTTATTAAGCATAGTTTTGGTCGTAGCTACGCAAGCCAACGGAGATGTATTAATTCACCAAAAAATGTTCGAAAGCCGTTTGTTCTTTGTGGATAAGTTGATTGATATGGGCGCCAAAATCATGTTGTGTGACCCACACAGAGCCGTAGTTATGGGGCATAATTTTCAATCGCAATTAAAAGCCACTACGATGTCTTCACCGGATATTCGTGCGGGTATTTCTTTGTTGATTGCAGCGCTGTCTGCTAAAGGTACTTCAACCATTCAAAACATCGAACAAATTGACCGAGGGTACGAAAGAATCGATGAGCGATTGAGAGCTTTGGGAGCCAATATTGTTCGTGTCTAATTAGTGTTCAATAAACTAAATATAGAATTCCAAATGCCAACTTAATTGATTGGAATTTGGAATTTTTTTATTGGAATTTTTAAAATATGGAAACCTACATCATCGTCTTACTTTGTATTGCCTCTTTTTTTGCCGGATTTGTAGATGCTATTGTAGGTGGCGGTGGTTTAATCCAAACTCCGGTGGCTATGATATTGATGCCCAATTTATCGGTGGCGAGTATTATCGGCTCGCTTAAAATACCGGCTTTCAGCGGGACGAGTTTTGCCGCTTTTCAGTATTTGAAACAAGTCGCACTGAATTGGAAGTTGCTCATATTGATGTCGGTTATAGCTTTTGGTGCTGCCTTTGGCGGTTCTGCTTTGCTTACTGTAGTGAGTAACGATTTTATGAAACCGCTGTTGTTTTTCATTCTCATAGGGTTGGCGATTTATACGTTTAAAAAGAAAAACTTCGGGCAACAGCAAGAAAAATCACATTCGGTTAAAAGGCAAATGTTGTATGCCGTTGTAATTAGTGTTTTGGTTGGTTTTTATGATGGTTTTATCGGTCCCGGCACCGGCAGTTTTTTAGTGTTGGGTTTTGTGTCGATTTTGGGATTCGATTTTTTGCACGCTTCAGCTAATGCCAAAATGGTTAACTTGGCCACCAATTTCGGTTCGATTTGTTTGTTTGTAATGAAAGGTAAAATCATTTGGACTTTTGCCATTCCTATGGCGTTTTGCAATGCTTTAGGCGGATGGCTCGGCGCCAAATTAGCCATAAAAAAAGGAAATACTTTCATTAGAAAGTTTTTCCTTTTTGTTGTAATCCTGACGCTTTTGCGTTTTGGATATGATGTTTTCTTCGTTTAAAAATTCAAGCCAAACATAATGCCGTCGCCTTGATAACCGTTTTGGTAGGAGCGCACGTAATCGATGCGTAAAATACGGTATTTGCCAAACCCTAAATTGCTCAAACCGGCAGAGAATTCCTGATACGGATTGCGGTTAGGAATGGAAAGGTTTTTGAAGCCCAAAACCAATTTGGATTGCAACTTATTCAACAACGGAATTTTATTCATAATAAATCCTTTGTCGTTGTATTCCATATGGGTTTCCCAATAACTGTCGTTTGTACTGGCAGTGTAATACGGTAGTAAGTTAAACTGATTGGTGTAAGCAGTTCCAAACACTACATGCGTTTGGTTGCCGTTAAAATGTTGGTAATCTACAAATGCAATACCATCGGCATTGAAAAACTTCCCGGCTTTGGTATTGATGTCAATTTCGCCTTTGTTTTTTAAGGTTAATGAATACTGCAAGCGAGCCGAAATTTTGTCGTAGTTGTACTTGTCTTCACTGCCGGCCATGCCTTTTTCGTAATTGATGGAAATCGACGGGTATTTGTCGTTCCCCAAATTGTATTTGCCGTCCGGACGGGTAATGTACTGTTGGCCGAATTTGATTCGGGCTCCGAGGTTCATCTTAACCAAATTGTGGCGGTCGATGATAGCAGCAGTTTCATCCAAAGGTAACAACGGATGGTTGGAACTGTATTGGTCTTCAGATTTGATAACGGCATAATCGGTTGTGTTGAACAAAGGTTTTCTTTCGGAATATTCCAATCCCAAACTCATGTCTAAACCATTGAAGAGTTCTCGAGAAAAGTTGCTCGCAATAAAGTTTTTCTCGTACAATTTCATAAAGTTGTTTTTGAAGAATAAGCTGCTCACCGAGTTGATTAGTTTAGAAATAGGCTCTTCACGGTTGAATTGATTCACCGAATTTCCGCCGTAAACAGATAAATATGTTTTGCTTTTATTGCTGAGTTTCGAAGAGAAATAAGCGGTTGGTCGGAAACGCTCGTCCGAAAAACCATAGGCTAGGGAAGAACCAAACCCGTAATAGGTGTTTTTGTCTTCGTTTCTTTTGAAATAAGACAAACCAATATTGGTGTTCCAACCTTGAACTGTGTTGAACGAGGTGTTTAATAAAGGTCCGTTATAGTTAATCGACCATTTATTAAACGAATTAGAATAGCTGTAGCCATTTAAAATATCAGCAAAACCGAATTTGTTTCTTTTAGCATCAATCGAATCCAAGTAGGTTTTCGACTTTTTCTTTTCTTGCAAAGCATCTTTCTTGATGTAATCGGTGGTTTCTTCTCCGGTTAATGGCACCGGACGAATCGTGTTCCAAAAACTGTCATCTTTTTTATTGGCGTTTTCCTCGAACTTGATGACTTCCGCTTTAAAAGTTTTCTTTTCAAATTTTTCAGGGAATGTAAAATTGGTATATACATAGGTAAATCGCCCCGACATGTTAATGCCAAACATCCCTGCATCGAAATCCAAGGTTTGGGTGTTTTTGGCCCAAACTTTAGTGGTATTGTTATAACTAAAGTTTTGTTTTAAAGTTAAGGTGTTCAGTGCCGGGTTTTGAATTTGAGTTCCGGTAAAACTAACATCTACAGCGTAAATAGCGTAGGTGTCATCTACTATATAAATATAACCCGACATCACCGGTTCGGTTTCTCGACGTGGGATGATTTTGATTTTGTTGATTTGCTGACGATTCTCGGTAAAGAAGGAACCTTCAAACTGATAGCGATAATAATTGAAAGCATTGTCGGCTATGGGCGAAACCACATTGGCGTCAAACTCCAGGTAGTTGTCGTAAAAGTCGAAATTAGCTGAAGACGCATTGTTGAAACTAAAGCCATTGTCATTACCGCTCACTTTAGAAGCCACAATTTCTTCTTTCATTTTGTCGGGTTTCTGGAAAGTAATGCGCGAAACCGTTTCAGATAAATACAATATACCACTACGGGTGGAATCGATGATCTCATCAAAAAAATCTAACTTCTGTCCGAGTATGGTTTTGGGTAAATTTTTAACTCTGAAAATCCCGCGAGAATAGAAATCGGCGGTGTAGCGTGCGGTTTTAGCCGAGTTATCCTTTTTGTTTTTGATGGCGTTTCGGATGATTTCGTTGGCCGGATTGTCTTTCGGATTGATGACTACTTCATTCAAGATGATGTTTTCTTCTATCAAAACTACTTCTATTTCCACGGGCGTTTTGTCGAGTGTAACGACTTGCTTGGCGGTTTTGTATCCCAAATACTGAAATAATAAGGTGTGGTTGCCGGGTGTTTTAATGTTGATTTCAAATCGACCTTGCTCGTTGGTTGTAGTGCCGTTATAGGTGTTTTCTTCAAAGATGTTCACAAAGGGTAGCGGATTTCCTTTTTCGTCGGTGACTTTCCCACGGACTTGGGCATTGGTTAAAGCAATAATAAAAAGAAAGAAGAGTGTTAGTTTTTTTTTCATGTTTAATGATTTGTTGTACAGTGATAAAGAGTTACACAGAGATTCACAGAGTAAAATGAGACGCACAGAGTTTTATAGTTTGAATCTTTTTATTCCTTGTTTCAGCATTTTGGTGTTAAAGTTTATGAGCAATCCGGTGGAGTAATTACCAAGTTTCATATAAGTCAGAATTTGAGCAAAATGAACATCGGTAAAAGCTTCCACTATTTTGAGTTCTACTACTATTTTGTTTTCGACTAATAAATCAATTCTGTAGCCTTGATCTAGCTTTATTTCTTTGTAAACTAAAGGAAATGGTTTTTCACATTCTACTACAAGATTATGTTTTTTTATTTCATACAAAAGACATTCTTTGTAAGCAGATTCCAAAAGACCCGGACCAAGATGGCGATGCACTTCGATAGCTAATCCAATTATTTTCTTGGTTAATAAATCAGTTTCCATAATTTTCTGTGTATCTCCGTTTGCTCTGTGAATCTCTGTGAAACTACAGCAAAGATTGCAATGCCAACTCATAGCTTTTCAACCCAAAGCCAATTACAATTCCTTTGGCGTTGGGCGAGATAAACGATTGATGGCGGAACGACTCACGAGCAAATGTATTAGAAATATGTACTTCAATAACCGGTGTTATGATTGCTTTAACAGCATCGCCTATACCAACAGAGGTATGGGTGTAAGCTGCGGCATTTAAAATGATGCCATCGTATGAAAATCCGACTTCCTGAATTTTGGTAATGAGTTCGCCTTCTACATTGCTTTGGAAATAACTCAACTCCACGTTAGGATATTTGTTTTGTAAGTCGGTAAAGAAGTCTTCAAAAGTTGCGGCACCGTAAATATCAGGTTCGCGTATGCCCAGCAAGTTTAAGTTGGGACCATTAATGATGATGATTTTCATAGGATGAATTTTAAGTAAAAATAAAAAACCGCTGTCGAACGGACAACGGTTTAGTGCTAAACTTTTCTTTGATCAGAATCGATACCCTAAAGAGAGCTGAATCGTTCTGTTTTTTACTTCGGCGTTTTTGTTGGCTTCTGTTAAACCGGCGACATATCTGGCCTGAATTAAAAAATGGTCGGTAATGTTGTAACCTAAACCACCGGCTAATCCAAAATCAAACGTTTCACCTTCAAATTGATCGGCTACATTTTCATTGACTAAGAAGGAGAACTGTGGCCCAGCTTCAAAGCTCAGTTTGTTTTTAGTGAGATAGAATTTAGCCAAAACCGGTACAGTGATATAATTGTAATTGATGTCGTCAAAAGCCGCTTCGTCAACTTTTGTACCCTGAGAAGAATATACCAATTCGGGTTGCAACGATAAATTTTCTAATAATTTAACCTCCAGCATAGCCCCGAAATGGAAGCTGGTATAAGTTGAACCTTCAATGTTGTTGCCTTCTAAATTGGCAAAGTTGGCTCCCGCTTTGAGTCCGAATTTAAGTGTTTGTGCATTCAAACCGGCTATACCGCTTAGTATAGCTAATAAAACAATTGCTTTTTTCATAGTGTAATAGTTTAAAGTTTAAATTCATTATACAATAAACGAGCCAATAGAGATTTTATTGTTGAGTGGTTAAAATTTACAGTTTGATACAAAAATCTTATAAAATAAAGTGTTTTCGAATTTGTTAATAAAAACTAAACTTTCGATTAATTTGTATAAATCATTGTAAAACAGTTGTTTTGGCGGATTTTATTGTTAACAACCTTGTTAATAAGTCAAATTTCCTGAGCAATAGCTGAGAAATGAAACTAATAACTTTGTGGTATTAATTTTAAAATTAAACAAACATGAAAAAAATTATTTTAACTGTTGCAGCTGTATTCGCTTTTGGATTTGCTAATGCACAAGACAAAAAACAAGGTTCTGAAGGATTTGCAAAAGGAGATGTTTTCGTTTCTGGAGCGGTAGGTCTTTCTTCTTCAAAAACTGGAGATTTTAAAGCAAACGGATTTAACTTCTCTCCAAGAGCTGCTTATTTTGTGAGCAATAACATTGCTTTAGGTTTAGCTTTAGGTTTTGAAAGTCAAAAAATTGAGTTAGGGGAGAGTGCTACAAATACTCAAACTTCATTTGGTGCTTTTGGTAGATATTATGCTACTCCTTCAAGTAAATTCTCTTTATTTGCTCAATTAGGTTTTGACTTTACTAGCAGCAAGAATGAGTGGTTTGTTGATTCTGACGGAAGTTTGAATGCCACTGATTTTGAAGACAAAGGTTTTGCAATTAATTTTGCTCCTGGTTTCCACTATTTTGTTTCTGACAATTTTGCTTTAGAAACTTCTATTGGAGTTTTAGGTTATTCAAGTAATGACAATGGAGGTAACGGAGCGGACAAAACTAACACTTTTGATTTAGGTGTAGATTTTGATAATGTAATGTTCGGTTTGGTTTACAAATTCTAATTGTTACCAAAATTTAATCTATAAAACCACACCAAAAGTGTGGTTTTTTTTGTGTTAAAAAAGAATGATCAAAGTTTGTTTTTTAACATATAAATGCTAATTTAGCCACACTAATTTTTAAAATTAAACAAACATGAAAAAAATTGTATTAACTATTGCTGCTGTATTTGCTTTGTCTTTTGCAAATGCACAAGACAAAAAAGGTGGTTCTAGCGACATGAAATTTGGTGTTAAAGCAGGTTTCATTAATTCTAATTTCACTGGGGATTATGATACGGATGCTAAATCTAGCTTCTACATCGGTGGTTTAGTAGATTTTACGATCTCTGAGAAATTTCACGTGCAACCAGAGTTATTATACTCTATGGAAGGAGCTGATAACGATGAGTTTGATGTGAATTTTGTTAGAATTCCAATCATGGCAAAATATTATGTTATGGAGGGCTTAAGTCTACAAGCAGGACCTCAATTTGGTTTTGTTGCTGGAGGAGGTGATGCTACAGACAATTTAAAATCATTTGATTATGGATTAGGTATCGGTGCAGGTTATGAGCTAGAGTCAGGTTTGTTCTTTGATGCTAGATATAACTTAGGTGTGGCTAATTTAAGTGATATTGATGGAGCTGATGCTAAAACTACTTCTTTCCAAGTTGGTTTAGGATACAGATTCTAATGCACAAACATTATAATTTAAAACCTCTCCAAAGGAGAGGTTTTTTTATACCCATACATTTCGTTTCTTTGTGTTATGAACTGGAGTCCTTATATCAAGAGTTTTCAATCCTACCTCAAGATTGAGCGGGGTTTGTCAAAAAACACCATAGCCAATTACACTTTTGATTTGGAGCGTTTGTGTGCTTTTTTAAACGAAAACACCATTAGTGTTTCGCCGGAAAACATTTCAGAGGAAACCATACAGCAGTTTATTTATGCGGTGTCCAAAGAGGTCAATGTGCGTTCACAAGCGAGGATTATTTCGGGATTGAGAAGTTTTTTCTCGTATTTGATTTTTGAAGATTATCGCACCGATAGCCCAATGGAATTGATTGAATCGCCCAAAATTGGCAGAAAATTGCCTGATACTCTGAGTGTAGAAGATATTGATAACTTGATATCGGCTGTAGACTTATCTACTCCGGAAGGTGAGCGTAACCGCGCTATTTTAGAAACCTTATACAGTTGTGGTTTGCGCGTATCTGAACTCATTTCGCTTAAAATATCCGATTTGTTTTTTGATGAAGGGTTTATCAAAATTACGGGTAAAGGAAACAAACAACGTTTTGTGCCCATTGCTCAAAATACCCAGCGTTTTATTGAACTTTACAAAAACACCATAAGAAACCAATTGAACATTGCCAAAGGTCATGAAGACACTCTTTTTCTAAATCGCAGAGGAAAGCAGTTAACCAGGGCTATGGTGTTTACGATTATCAAAACTTTGGCGGTTAAAATTAATTTGCAAAAAAATATCAGTCCGCACACCCTTAGACATTCTTTTGCGACACATTTATTGGAAAACGGGGCTGATTTGCGCTCCATTCAAATGATGCTGGGACACGAGTCTATAACCACTACAGAGGTTTATGTACATTTGGATCGCAAACATTTAACGCAAATAATACATACATTTCATCCGAGAAAATGGTAGTTTGTCGATTTTTTATTTATTTTTGTCGCGTCAAACAACAATAACCCCAAACTGTTTACAATGAAATTTAACCAAATTTTTGTGGTGGATGATGATAAAATTCATCATTTCATGATCAAAAAACTATTGCAAAACAATCAGATAGAAGTCAATCCCAGTTTTTTTGAAAATGGTTTTGAAGCGATAAATGGCTTAAAAAATATGATCAGTAAAGGTGAAAATCCTCCTGATTTGATTTTGTTGGATATTAATATGCCTATACTGGATGGATGGCAGTTTTTGGAAGAATTTAAAGCTATCAAAACGCAGTTTTCTAAAGAGATTGTTATTCACATTATCACATCTTCTGAAGACAAACAAGATTTTACCAAGGCAGAATATTTTAAAGAAGAAATTGATAAGTATTACACCAAACCGGTAACCGGTGCATTGATTAAAGATATATTCCAATAAAAAAGGCGACTGTTATGTCGCCTTTTTTAATCTTTATTTTGCAATATTAACCGCTCGGGTTTCTCGTATTACGGTAATTTTCACCTGACCCGGATAAGTCATTTCAGTTTGAATTTTTTGTGAAATCTCAAACGATAGGTTCGCGGCCATATCGTCGCTTACTTTTTCACTTTCCACAATGACACGCAATTCACGTCCGGCTTGGATGGCATAAGCATTTTTCACGCCATTGAATCCAAAGGCAATATTTTCTAAATCTTTCAAACGTTGGATGTAAGAATCCAATACCTGACGACGTGCGCCCGGTCTGGCTCCTGAAATCGCATCACAAACTTGAATGATTGGTGAAATCAAATACTTCATTTCAATCTCGTCGTGGTGCGCTCCGATGGCGTTACATACTTCTTCTTTCTCTCCGTATTTTTCAGCCCATTGCATTCCTAATAAAGCGTGTGGCAAATCACTTTCGGTATCAGGCACTTTCCCGATATCGTGTAATAAACCGGCACGCTTGGCCAATTTTACATTCAAGCCTAATTCAGCAGCCATGATACCACATAACTTCGCTACTTCACGAGAGTGTTGTAACAAGTTTTGTCCGTAAGAGGAACGGTATTTCATGCGCCCAACTACTTTAATCAATTCTGGATGTAAACCATGAATTCCTAAATCGATAACGGTGCGTTTACCTACTTCGGCTATTTCTTCTTCAATTTGTTTGGTGGTTTTGGCAACAACTTCTTCAATTCTCGCCGGGTGAATTCTACCGTCGGTTACCAACTTGTGTAATGATAAACGAGCAATTTCTCTTCTTACCGGATCAAAACAAGAAAGGATAATGGCCTCAGGAGTATCATCAACAATGATTTCCACACCGGTAGCGGCTTCTAAAGCGCGGATGTTTCTTCCTTCGCGACCGATGATTCTACCCTTAACATCATCAGATTCAATGTTGAAAACAGAAACGCAATTTTCAACGGCTTCCTCTGTTCCAACGCGCTGTATGGTATTGATGATCACTTTTTTGGCTTCTTGTTGGGCCGTAAGTTTTGCTTCTTCAATGGTGTCTTGTATGTGCGACATTGCTTTGGTTTTGGCTTCTGCTTTTAGGCTTTCTACCAATTGCTCACGCGCATCTTCGGCAGACAAACCGGAAATAACTTCCAGTTGTTCCACTTGACTTTTGTGCAATCTTTCCAGTTCTTGATGCTTTTTATCCAACAATTCAATTTTGGCTTCATACTCTTTGGTTTTGGCCTCAAAATCGTCATTAATTTTCTTAGCTTTGGCCAATTCACTGGACACTTGCGATTCTTTATCTCGTGTTCTTTTTTCTACCTCGGCTATTTTTTTGTCTTTGTTTAGGATCTCTTTTTCGTGCTCCGATTTTAATTCCAAGAACTTTTCTTTGGCTTGAAGTAATTTGTCTTTTTTGATGTTTTCAGCCTCAATATTGGCGTCTCTCAAAATGGTACTCGCTTCTTTTTTGGCGTTTTTAATCATGTTGGAGACATTGCTTTTCTCCAAGAATTTTGCAATTCCGAAACCTCCGGCAAGTCCGGCAATCAGTGCAATTATTATTAGTGTAATTTCCATGTTTTAGTTAGTATTTATATATAAAAAAAGCCCACATTAGGTGAATGCATAAACTCGTAAAGACAAGTTTTGAGCTAACTCACTGTTCAAGGATCCGCGGTTTCAGCGGCTTGCTTTAGTAGCGACGATTTGCTCATTTTAATTTGTTAGTGTTGAGTTTACCAATTAAAATCTAATGTAGGCAGTGTCGTAATCTATGTTAAGAACGTTATTTTTTTTCGAGATAATCGAGCAATAAGTCATTAATCTTTTGTAATCTTTCCTGAGTTAATTTGCCGTCAATGGCATTGTCAACTTGTTTTTGTTCGACTTGTGAAGCAAACTGTAAGGCACACATGGCCAATACATCTTGTTTGTCACGTACTGCATAGTTTTCTTCAAATTGCTTAATCATAGCCTCAATTTTTTTAGAAGCGCTTCTCAACCCTTCTTCTTGCGACGGATCTACCGTTAACGGGTAAACTCGGTCGGCAATTGATAACTTTATTTTAAGCTTATTCTCCATTTTCTAATCGGCTAACTGGGCAATACAATAGTCTATTTCTCGGATTAATGAATTTATTTTAAGCTTGGTCTCTCGTTTGTTTTCTTCACCGCCTAATAATGAATTGGTCATTTTGAGTGATTCACATTCTGATTGCAACGTTTTGATTTGTTCATTTTGTTGTTGTATCAGATTAGCAGCTTTTTGTAATTCTGTTCTTAGGGCAGCAGCATTCTCTTCTAAACTATTTATTTTTATAAAAAGTTTTTGAATTCTACTTTCAACAGAATCAATTATTTCTGCAATTTCACTCATAAATTACTTTATTCATTACTTACTTTACAAAGTTAGGATTCTATTTTGTTTGCACAATATTTTTGATAATTATTTCTCACTAAATTTACTCGTTTTGTAAAGCATTGTTTTTGAGTTAATTAAATAGATGTTTTATTTTTTGTAAATGTAAACTTACTTTTTGTATCTTAGCCTAAACTTCTTTCTTATGAAATTTATTGGGTTGTTTTTTTGTCTTTCCGCTATGGTTTTCGGGCAACATCGGTATCCGAAAGACTATTTTCGTTCTCCTTTAGATATTCCGTTACAGCTATCGGGCAATTTCGGAGAATTGCGCCCCAATCACTTTCATTCCGGTTTCGATTTTAAGACCCAGCAAAAAGAAGGGCTTAATGTTTATGCGGCTGCTGATGGTTATGTTTCTCGTATTAAAATAGCCGTTAATGGTTACGGAAAGGCAATTTACATTACCCATCCCAATGGTTATACGACGGTTTACGGTCATTTGCAATCGGGAGCAGGAGCGGTAGAACAACGGATTAAGGCGGAACAATACAAAGCACAATCTTATGAAATTGATGTGAATTTACCTGTAAACGATTTGGTGTTGCAAAAAGGCAATCTCATTGCTTTGTCGGGAAACACCGGTGGTTCCGATGGACCGCACTTGCATTTTGAAATTCGCGATACTGCCTCGGAAAAAATTATCAATCCGATGTTTTTTGGTTTTGATTCGATGATTACCGATAGTAAGCGGCCGATATTGACCCAGTTGTTGGTTTATCCGTTGGGAATAAATTCGGTTGTAAATCACGCACAAAGACCGGTTTCTGTGGCTATTTCTCAACAAGCAGACGGCAGTTATATAGCGGAGAAAGTTTTAGTTAACGGACAAATAGGATTCGGAATCACTACTTTCGATTATGACGATGTTTCTTGGAACGGAAACGGGATTTACAAGGTGCAAACGTTTAAAAACGGTAAACTTGATTTTCAGTACCAATTCGATACTTTTTCCTTTGATGAAACGCGCTATGTGAATGCTTTAATCGATTATGGCAGGTATAAGAAAACCGGTCAACGCGTTCAAAAGTTATTTATGGAAAAACCTTATCCTTTGAGTATTATACAATCCGAAACTCAAAACGGCATAATCGAAATAGCCTCAAACATTACTCAAAATTACAAAATTGAAATAGCCGATTTTAGCCAAAACATCACTCGGATTTTTATACCGATAGAGTTTTTGCCTATGACGGTTAAGGTGGCTGAAGCTCCAGAAACTTCAAAATATTGGGTTAAAGCTGATAAAGAATCAATTTTTGCCCTGGAGAATGTTACTCTAACGATTCCACCCAAGGCTTTTTTGAAAGATTTTAAAATGGATTTTGAAGTCAGAAACGGAACCGCTTACCTGCATGAAGATGTAGAACCGGCTTTTGCCAATATGACCATCACTTTTGAAGATTCTTTAGCGTCTGAATCCGATCGTCAGCGCATGTTTATCGGTACCGTTGAAGGTAAAAAGATTAACTACAATTATACTAAACGGTACAAAAATTCGTTTACCATTTATACCAAATATTTGGGAACTTATAAGCTGTTCAAAGACAGTATGCCGCCCAAGATCAAGTCGGATAATAGAATTGGAGGCCAATGGATCAGCCAACAAAAGGTTTTACAGTTTACCGTTTCGGATGATTTATCAGGGGTGAAAACTTGGGAAGGTTATTTAAACGGAACATGGATTTTATTGGAATATGACCCTAAAACCAAAAAGTTGGTTCATCAATTTGAGGACGGTATCGTAGCGGAAGGTAAAAATGATTTAAAAATCGTCATTACTGATAATGTTGGAAATTCTACTATCTTTGAAACACAATTTTTTAGAAGTCAAAAACTTTAAAGTCATAGTTTGAAAACAAATCAATTCCTTTTTACGCTTCTTTTTTTGGCGTTCAGTTGTATGGTTTCGGCCCAAAATGTAACGGCTAAAGTAGCCGGAGTAGTATTAGATGAAAACAACCAACCCGTTGAAAATGTAAATGTAAGCTATCAAACCAAAACATCCACCACCGATAAAAACGGTTTTTACGAAATTACAGTACCGGCCAATCAAAAAGTGGTTTTGCTTTTTACCCATACTTCGCTTAAAAGTATTACGGTAACCTTGCAATTAAAACCGAACGAGGAATTTGAATACCACGTGATGATGAATGACAAAGCCGAACAACTCTCGGATGTTATCATTACCAGCAACCGAAGAAGAGTGCAAGGCATAACGTCTATAGAGCCTGAAACCATCAGAACCAACCCGAGTGCCATGCCGGGAGTAGAGAGTGTTTTGAAATCCCTGCCGAGCGTGAATGCCAACAACGAATTAAGCTCAGGATACAATGTGCGCGGTGGAAATTACGACGAGAACTTAGTGTATGTTAACGAAATCGAAGTGTATCGCCCGTTTTTAATTCGCTCCGGTCAACAAGAAGGTTTGAGTTTTACGAATACCGATATGGTGCAGAAAATTGACTTTTCTGCCGGTGGTTTTCAAGCCAAGTATGGTGATAAAATGTCTTCAGTTCTGGATATTACTTACCGCAAACCTACCAAGTTCGGAGTCACGGCAGAAGCCAGTTTCTTAGGTGGAAGTTTAACCGGAGAAGGGATATCTAAAAATAAAAAATGGTCTGCCATTACCGGAATTCGTTACCGAGACAACTCGCTTTTGGTGAACAGTCAGGAAACACAAACCAATTTTAGACCAACCTTTGTGGACGTTCAAACCAATGTGAATTTTTCACCCAATGATAAATGGCATTTCAGTTTCTTAGGAAATGCTTCTCAAAACAAATACAATTACCAGCCGTTAACGCGTCAAACCAATTTTGGAACCATTGATGAACCTATTGCCTTGCAAATTTTTTACGAAGGTCAGGAGAACGACAAATACCAAACGCTTTTCGGGGCTTTCAAATCTTCTTTCAGCCCGAATGAGAACAACAATTACCGCTTAATCACTTCAATTTACCACACGCAAGAGCAAGAGTACTTCGATATTTTTGCGGCTTATTTTTTAGGCGAAGTTGATACCAATATCGGTTCGGAAACCTTAGGAGAAGTGACTTTTTCTCAGGGCATCGGAACCCAATTGAACCACGCTCGCAACGATTTGGATGCTTTAATTGTGAATGCCGAAGTGAAAGGAACGCATTATATCAACCTCAAAAAACACCAAATTGATTGGGGGATTAAATACACACGTGAGAATTTCCGAGATCGTATAGTCGAGTGGGAAGTGATTGATTCTGCCGGATTTTCCATCAATCCGCCTATTATTGATATTCCGAACGACCAACCTTACAATCCGTATGTTGGACCATTGGTGCCTTACCAAAGTGTGAGAGCGACTAATTTTATTGATATAGACCGCATTTCCGGTTTTGCCCAATGGCGAACAGAAACTAAGTTAGGCAACAGCGATTTCTGGATTACGGCCGGAGCGCGTTTCCACAATTGGACAGTTTCGGGTGACGGAATTTCGAATGCGAAAAGCCAAATCGTAGTGAGTCCGAGAGCTCAATTTACCTTAAAGCCTGACTGGGACAAAGATATGGTGTTTCGTTTTGCCACAGGATTGTACCATCAGCCGCCTTTTTATCGTGAGTTAAGAGACATCAACGGAGCGGTAAATCCGAATGTAAAAGCACAACAGTCACTGCATTTTGTATTGAGTAACGATTATAACTTCAAAATGAGCAAGCGCAAGTTTAAATTAGTGACTGAAGCTTATTATAAGTCGATGACCGATGTGAACACTTATACTTTAGAGAATGTTCGTATTCGCTATCGCGCCAACAATAATGCCGAAGCCTACGCTTATGGATTAGACGTAAGATTGAACGGAGAATTTGTGCCGGGAACCGAATCGTGGTTGAGTTTGGGATACATGAAAACGGAAGAGAACCAAGACGGCAGAGGTTTTATTGCGCGTCCAACAGACCAGCGATTGAAAGTTGGGATTTTGTTCCAAGACTATATGCCGAATTTGCCCAATATGAAGTTGTACCTGAATTTGGTCTATAACACCGGATTGCCTGGTGGTTCGCCTTCTTATGCGGATGCTTATGTGTACCAAAGTCGTTTGCGCGATTATCGCAGAGCTGATGTTGGATTTTCTTATGTCTTGACCGAAAGAAACAATGAAAGACCCGACGGACATTGGCTCAAAAAATTCCAAGATTTGTCTTTTGGTTTTGAAATCTTCAATTTATTCAACAATCAAAATGCCATCACCAACACTTGGGTGCGCGATGTGTATACCAAAAATCAGTACGGTATTCCGAATTATATGACTACGCGTGTCTTCAATGTGAAATTGACGGCCAAACTCTAAAAATAAATCTGTATTTTTGAAAGACAAATTTTGCTGAGATGAAAAAATACACTTGCTATATAGCCGTCATGGTTTTAGGACTAACATTAATTAGCTGTAAAAAAGAAGAAACACCAAAGCCTAAAGTGATTTATCAGGAGGATGCTTCAAAAACAAAAACCGTAGTGCCAGAAGATACCACTCAAATTGAGATAGCTGATTTGCCTATTAATATGGACGGGACTAATTATTTAATTTTTCCTGTTGGGACAGTATCCGGTGATAAGAAAGGTATCAAAGCTTCTTATGATTCCAATACAGGATATACCGTTTCTAATTACAGCGAGTATCAAATTTCAGGTTATCTCAAGAATTTGAAGTTTCAGGAAATAGGGAAGGACACCATTTACGCCCTAAGTGACGCCAATTTATTGATCGAAACAGCTACTTATTTGAAATCGACTGCTGATAAAACCAAAAAGCAATTGATGGTTTACACCTTGGTCGATATGGATACCAATAAAGATGCAAAATTGGACAATAACGATATTAAATCGTTGTATTTAAGTGAGATTTCCGGAAAAAAATTCACCAAGATTTCGGTTGATTTTCACGAGTTAATCGATTGGAGTGTTGTGGACAGTCGCAACAGATTATACTTCAGAACAGTCGACGATACAAACAAAAACGGTGCTTTTGATAAAGAAGACCGTTTGCATTATTTTTACCTCGATTTAGTAAGCAAAGAGTGGAAAGCGGTGGAGTACCAGCCTATTTAACTATTCGAACGATTGCATGGCCACCAATTTAGAATAGGTGCCGTTTTTCGCTAATAATTCATCGTGAGTGCCTTGCTCAACAATTTCTCCTTTGTGCATTACTACAATCAAATCGGCTTTTTGAATGGTAGACAAACGATGCGCAATAACTACTGAAGTTCGGTTTTGCATCATATTTTCCAAAGCTACTTGTACAAATTTTTCACTTTCTGTATCCAAAGCAGAAGTAGCTTCGTCCAAAATCATGATCGGAGGATTTTTCAATACCGCTCGAGCGATTGACAAACGTTGTTTTTGCCCGCCCGACAGTTTGTTCCCGCTATCGCCTATGTTAGTTTCAATTCCGCCCGGCAAATCTTTGACAAACTCGTAGGCATTGGCAATTTTGAGGGCTTCGATGATTTCTGCATCGGTGGCATCTAATTTTCCCAAACGAATATTATCTCTGATCGAACCGTTAAACATGATACTGTCTTGCGTCACTAAACCGGTTAGCCCGCGCAACGACTTCATCGTTACGTCTTTCACGTTGTGGTTGTCGATTAGAATTTCTCCTTCGTTAACATCGTAAAAACGAGTTAATAAATTGGCGATTGTGCTTTTCCCGGAACCGGATTGTCCAACCAAGGCCACTGTTTTACCTTTAGGAATTGTTAGAGAAAAGTTTTTTAATACCGACTCTTCGTTGTAAGCAAAGGTGATGTTTTTTAATTCGATTTGATGATTGAACTGCTCAACAGTGACTGCGTTATTTTTATCAGTTATAGTATTTTCTACTTCCAATACTTCAAAAACACGTTCTGCAGCGGCCAAACCATTTTTAACTTGATAAGATGCTTTAGAAATGGCTTTGGCAGGTGTTAAAATATTGTAAGCCAAGCCGATGTAAGCAATAAATAAAGAACCATCAAGCGATTTATCAACCAAGACCAAATTACCGCCGTAAAAGAGTAATATGGAGATGACCACGATTCCTAAAAATTCAGATAACGGTGAAGCTAAATTGTTTTTCTTCCCGATGCTGTTGGTTAGTTTGTACAAACGGTTGATTGAGTCGTTGAACGTGTTAGAGAAATAATTTTCGGCATTGTAGCTTTTTACCACTTTTAATCCAGATAATGTTTCTTCCACCACCGAAATCAAATGACCGTTTTCCTGTTGTGCACTTTTGGATTTAGACTTTAACGATTTTCCGACTTTAGAAATGATAAAGCCCGATACAGGAATGAAAATGAAAACAAACAGCGTTAACTTCCAGCTAATGTTAATCATGGCTATCAAAGAGAAAACTATTGTAAGAGGTTCTTTGATAATGAGCTCCAAAACCATGAAGAACGAATTTTGGACTTCGTTAATGTCGCCCAACATACGAGCCATGACGTCTCCTTTTCTTTTTTCTGAATAGTAAGGAACAGGCAGCTCGATGATTTTTTTGAACATTTTTTCGCGCAAATCGCGCAAAACGCCTGTTTTTAATTTGGTTAAATTCTGCAAGCCTAAATAACCGAACAAGTTTTTAAACAAGAAGGTTACTACAACAATAGAAACGGTCAATAACAAAGCATAATTAGGACCGTGCGTTTCCGAAAAGTAATTTACATAGTAAAATAAAGTATCATTCAGGTAGTCATCTAGCTTTCCGATTCCTTCATAAGTTGGCAATTGTGTTACTTTTTCTTCATTGCCGAAAAGTACTTTCAATACCGGAAAAATCATGACCATTCCTATGGTGCCGAAAAGCGCATATAAGATGTTGTGAATAACATTCCAAACAACGTTACTCTTATACTTCTTAGCAAAAGGAATAATCTTTTTTAAATTCTCATCCATTAGTTCAGCTGCATCTCAGCAATGATGTTTTTAATTTTTTCGTCTAATTGTTTTTCCGCTTCCGGTATGTCGTTTAAGTTGTCTATGGCGCAATTTACACTGAAGTAAAACTTAATTTTCGGCTCTGTTCCGCTTGGTCGGGCACAAATTTTCGAACCGTCTTCCAAATAATAAATTAATACATTGGATTTTGGTACTGCTAGCGTTTCAACTTCACCGCTCAATAAGTTTTTGGCGCTTGAATTTTGGTAATCTTCTACCATGATTACCCTTTGACCGTTGATTTCGGAAACGGGATTTTCGCGCAAGTCAATCATCATTTGTTTGATTTCATTAGCGCCTTCAATGCCTTTTTTGGTCAGTGAAATCAGGTGCTCTTTGTAAAAACCGAAATCTACATACATTTGTTGCAAATATTCGTAAACCGAGCTGTTGTTTTCTTTCGCTTGGGCAGCAATTTCACACATTAATAAAATAGCACCAACGGCATCTTTGTCGCGTACGGCATCGCCTACCATAAAGCCGAAACTTTCTTCACCGCCACCGATGAATTGCAATTCCGGAAAATCTTTGATGAATTTAGCAATCCATTTGAAACCGGTTAAGCCTACTTTACATTCTACGTTGTAAGCCGAAGCCAACTCCAACATCATAGGCGTAGACACGATAGTAGAACCGATAAATTGTTTGCCGTTAATTTTGCCGGCTTTGTGCCATTGTTCCAGTAAATAATGCGTCATGATAACCATAGTTTGGTTGCCATTGAGTAGTATTATGTTGTTTTGATGGTCACGAACCGCTACACCTAATCGGTCGCTGTCCGGATCGGTACCGAAAACGATATCTGCATTTACTCTTTCCGCTAACGCAAGCGCCATTGTCAAGGCTTCCGGTTCTTCAGGATTAGGCGAAACCACCGTTGGGAAATCCCCATTGGGTTCTGCTTGTTCCGCTACGATATTTACATTGGTATAACCGGCTTTGGCTAAAACATTCGGCACCATTTTAATAGAAGTTCCGTGCAGCGAAGTGTAAACAATTTTCAATCCTGCTTTAGCCGAAGCTGAGGTGTTAAAACTCGCATTGGCTACAGTGGATTCGGCAAAAGCGTCATCTACTTCAGTGCTGATGTATTCGATTAAGCTTTCATTGGCTTCAAAATTAATCTCGTTGTATTTTAAACGTTCAATTACTTCAATAATTTCGCCGTCTTGTGGCGGCACCAATTGCCCACCGTCTTGCCAATATACTTTGTAACCATTGTATTCCGGCGGATTGTGAGAAGCCGTTAAAACAATTCCGGCATGACAGTTTAAGTGTTTTAAAGCAAAAGAAAGTTCCGGAGTAGGTCGCATTTCTGAGAAAAGAAAAACCTTAATGCCATTGGCCGAAAACACATCGGCTACTACTTTTCCTAAAGTGTCACTGTTGTGGCGACAATCGTAGGCAATGACCACTTTTAAGTCTTCTCCGGGGAACGATTTTTTTAAGTATTCTGAAATGCCTTGGGTGTTTTTACCCAAAGTGTATTTGTTGATTCGGTTGGTGCCAACGCCCATAATACCGCGCATACCGCCGGTTCCGAATTCTAAATTTTTATAAAAACTCTCCTCCAAATTTTTAGGAGAAGTGGTCATCATTTCTTTGATTTGGTTTTGAGTATCGTTGTCGAAGGTTGGCGTCAACCATTCGTTCACTTTGTCTAATATGGATTGATCAATATGCATATCGTGGATATTATTTGAAATAAATTACAAATTTACTTCAGTCGAAATTTTATAACGCTCTTCGTTGTTTTTGGATCTCAGAATGATTTCTCCCAAAAATCCGGCTAAGAACAATTGCGAGCCCAATATCATGGCCGTCAGAGCGATGTAGAATAGGGGATTGTCGGTCACTAGAATGGTGTGGTAGCCCGAATAGAGTTTGATTAATTTTAATGTTATAATAGCACCGGTTGCTAAAAATCCGATGACAAACATCAGGACACCAACAGCTCCGAACAAGTGCATCGGTCTTTTGCCGTAACGCGACAAAAACCAAATCGTAATTAAATCCAAGAATCCATTGATAAAACGACTCATGCCAAATTTGGATTCGCCGTATTTTCGTGCTTGATGGATAACAACCTTCTCACCGATTTTTCCGAAACCGGCATTTTTAGCCAATACCGGAATGTAACGGTGCATTTCGCCGGAAACTTCTATGTTTTTGATGACTATGTTTTTATAGGCTTTCAACCCGCAATTGAAATCATTCAAATAAACGCCCGAGGTTTTACGAGCCGCCCAATTAAATAGTTTAGAAGGTAGATTTTTGGCAACAACCGAGTCGTAGCGTTTTTTCTTCCAGCCCGAAACCAAGTCGAAATTTTGCTGCATAATCATATTGTACAAATCCGGAATTTCATCCGGACTGTCTTGTAAATCGGCATCCATAGTAATCACCACGTCGCCATTGGCTTTGGCAAAACCGGCGTGTAAAGCTTGCGATTTCCCGAAATTTCTCAGAAATCGAATACCCTTTACATTGGGATTGTTTTTGGATAAATCGGTAATAATTTGCCAAGAGTTATCGGTACTTCCGTCGTCTATAAAGATAACTTCATACGTATAGTTGTGGGTTGTCATAACTTTGACAATCCATTGGTGTAATTCGGGTAAAGATTCCTGCTCGTTTAAAAGCGGAATGATGATGGATAAATTCATTCAATTAGAAACTTTGCGGACGTTCTTTTTTTACAATGGCACCGATAATTAGTGAATAGATTAAACCAATAAAGGCGTACATAACTATGGTAATTGGAATGGCAATGGCCGGGCTCATGAATTTTTTTGTCCAAGAAAGGGCCATTTCTAATTGTTCTTCAGACATTTCAGGGTTTTGTTGCACCATTACATCTCTGGTTTTTCTTAAAATTTCCTCCATAAACTCCGGGAAAATCATATTAAAGACAGCAGAGAAAATACCGTAAACAAGTGCTCCGATAACACAGATAACAACTCCTATTTTAATGGCTTCACCGAAAGAAATAAATCCGGAGTTGATTTTGTTTTTAAAATTGTTACAACCAACTAATATGAGCGCGATAGGCAAAACCAAGAAGTTGATCAGATTGACCACTATGCCATAAGCTTTGTTGGTGGTTGGGTCAATATTTAAAACATAAGAAATCACAAATTCAACAATCATGATAAGGCCAAACAATACGCCATATTGAACAGCAGACTTTGACGGTGAAGTAATATTTTCCATAGTAAAGGACATTTTTAAATTAATTAACAAATATAGTAATTCCACAATTACTAAGTAGTAAGTTTAAAACAATTAAAAAAAGTTACACTTAGCTTTGATTTTTATAAAAAAATTGTATTTTTGCACACTCAAATAAAAAAAACAAATAATTAAAAGTTGTAGCCAGTTTACACCTTTCGAGTAGAAAGCTTCAAAACGAACTACTTCAAAAACATAAAAAGATTTATCATGAAAAAAGGAATTCACCCGGAAAATTACAGATTAGTTGCTTTCAAAGACATGTCTAACGAAGATGTGTTTATCACTAAATCTACAGTAGAAACTAAAGAAACTATCGTTCACGAAGGTGTTGAATACCCGGTGTACAAAATGGAGATCTCAAGAACATCTCACCCATTTTATACTGGTAAATCTAAACTTATCGATACTGCCGGACGTATTGATAAATTCAAAAGCAAATACGCTAAACACGCTAAATAGTAGTTTCAGTGTTCAAATTTTAGAAAGACCATTCACGAAAGTGAGTGGTTTTTTTATGCAATAAACTTTGTCCCGAAACCTTGCCAAACGAATTTTTTTTATAAACTTTGGACTCGCAACTTTTTTAACTCGCAACTTCAATGAACTATATACTTTTTGACGGAACAGTGCGCAATGCCTTGTTGCCCTTTACTTTTACCAGACCGGTAGCCGATATTAGAGTTGGAATCTTAACCATACGTGAAAAATGGGAAAAGTATCTCGGTTACACCACTACAACTTTAACAGAAGAATATCTCTCGGAAAAGTTTCCGATGGTAGAAATGGAGGATAATGTTATGATTAATGCTTCCTTTTTGCCGAATGAAGTTTTGATTGAGATGGTAAAGGGTTTAGAGAAAAACCAAGCGATTTTCCAAGGTGAAGAAGTGGTCGCATTTTATACCAACGATACGCAGGAAGAAGTTGATTTTGAAGCTTATGAAATTATAGAATGCACAGAGGGAGGAATTAAAATTGAACATACTTGGGATATTTTTGCCAAAAACGATGCGGCTCTCAGAGAGGATTTTGACTTGATTACCGAAGGCAGACATTCGTTACCCATTCCTAAAAGTGTCAACGTAATAGCCCCCGAAAATATTTTTATCGAAGAAGGCGCTAAGTTGGAATTTGTCACTCTAAACGCGTCAACAGGACCAATCTACATTGGCAAGAATGCCGAAATCATGGAAGGTTCAGTAATCCGCGGACCTTTTGCCTTGTGCGAATCGGGTAGGGTGAAATTGGCGACTAAAGTTTATGGCGCTACTACTGTTGGTCCGCATTCCGTTATTGGAGGTGAAGTGAGTAACTCTGTTTTGATGGGTTATTCCAACAAAGGTCACGACGGATTTTTAGGCAATGCTGTGTTGGGCGAGTGGTGCAATATCGGTGCCGACAGCAACAATTCAAACTTAAAAAACAACTACGAAGAAGTGCGTTTGTGGAGTTATGAAACAGAAGGTTTTGCCAAAACCGGTTTGCAGTTTTGCGGTTTAATGATGGGTGACCACAGCAAGTGTGGTATCAATACGATGTTCAACACCGGTACGGTTGTTGGGGTTTTTGCTAATATTTTCGGTGCCGGTTTTCCTCGTAATTTTGTGCCAAGCTTTTCATGGGGTGGCGCATCCGGTTTTACTACATATATGACCAACAAAGCTTTTCAAACGGCTAAAATTGTAATGGCACGACGCAATGTCGCCTTTACCGATGAAGACGCTAAAATTTTGCAACACGTATTTGAAATCACACAAAAATATCGAAAGGAATAAGTTATGTTGAGTATTTTATTTTTTTATTTCGTTTGGAAGAAGTTTTCTGAACTTGCAATAAGTTACGGTAAGTCTAAGCACAACGGTTGGTTTGGAATCTTGGCTTATGTGGGCGGTTTATTTTTTATCGGAATGATTTTAGGTGTCCTCAATGAGCTTTTGGGTTGGGGAATCGACTTTGAAAACAATTTGGTAATAAGGTTTATGGATATCCCTGTTGGGCTTTTGTGTTGCTATATTTTGTATCTCATTTTAGATAAGAAATGGAAGTCTGAAGTGGTTGAAATTGAATCTATTGACAACATAGGTGCGTCGATTGATGATGTTGAATAAATTTCACAACAGTTTATAAGGAACAAAAATATCTGAGTATATTTGTACCCTCAATTTTTGACAACGATTTCATCAATTGAGCAAGCTTATGGAAAACAAAAAGAAAGTCGCCTTTTATACTTTAGGGTGCAAATTGAATTTCTCTGAAACCTCTACTATTGCGAGAAATTTCCAAGACGAAGGTTTTGAACGCGTTGATTTTGAAGCAGTAGCCGATATTTATGTCATCAATACTTGTTCGGTAACCGATAATGCGGATAAGCAATTCAAACAGGTTGTAAAAAAAGCACTAAAGCTCAACGAAAATGCTTTCGTTGCCGCGGTAGGTTGTTACGCTCAGTTAAAACCGGAAGAACTGGCCGCTGTTGACGGTGTCGATTTGGTTTTGGGTGCTACCGAAAAATTTAAAATCACCGATTATCTCAACGACTTGTCCAAAAACCAAATGGGCGAAGTACATTCGTGCGAAATCGAAGAAGCCGATTTTTATGTCGGTAGTTACTCTATAGGGGATAGAACTCGTGCTTTTTTAAAAGTACAAGACGGTTGCGATTACAAATGTACTTATTGTACTATACCACTGGCCCGTGGTATTTCTCGCAGCGATGCCTTAGACAACGTACTGAAAAACGCTTACGAAATCTCCCAACAAGGCATCAAAGAAATTGTACTAACCGGTGTGAATATCGGCGATTACGGTAAAGGCGAATTCGGCAACAAAAAACACGAACACACGTTTCTTGATTTGGTGAAAGCTTTAGACGAAGTGGAAGGCATAGAACGCTTGCGCATTTCTTCTATCGAACCGAATTTATTGAAAAATGAAACCATCGAGTTTGTAGCACAAAGCCGAACTTTTGTGCCGCATTTCCATATTCCGTTACAAAGCGGCAGTAACGATATTTTAAAGAAAATGAAACGCCGTTATTTGCGCGAAGTTTACGTCGATAGGGTAAATAAAATCCGCGAAGTGATGCCGCACGCTTGTATAGGTGTGGATGTAATTGTAGGCTTTCCGGGCGAAACGGATGAGCATTTCTTAGAAACGTACCACTTCTTAAACGAGTTGGATATTTCGTATTTACATGTCTTTACCTATTCAGAAAGAGACAATACTGAAGCCGTTTTGATGGATGGTGTAGTGCCGATGAACGTCAGAGCAAAACGTAGCAAAATGCTTCGTGGCTTATCGGTGAAAAAACGCCGTGCTTTTTACGAAAGTCAGATAGGTACGCACAGAACGGTTTTGTTTGAAGGCGAAAACAAAGAAGGCTACATTCAAGGTTTTACCGAAAACTACGTCAAAGTAAAAACGCCTTGGAATCCTGATTTGGTTAATACCTTGCACGAAATTCAGCTCACGCACATCGATGAAGACGGCGCTGTCCGCATGGCTTTTACCAACGTTACCGTATAAATACAAAACCCTGATTTTTACAATCAGGGTTTCTTTTTGGTGTTAATTAATGGCTTCGACCAACCGTATGAACTCGGCTTTGTAGCCATCTTCGTCATAACTTAAGCCGGATTGTGCCAAACGTTTGATATCGTCGGTTGATTTTTCGGAGATGTATTTGGAATCTCTTAACTTTAATCCGAACCAAGCTACGGCACTGCTGAACTTGAAATCTTTTGAACTTTGCGCCAAAGTTACAGTGCGGTCTGCAATCGTTTTAATCATCTCGATGCTTTTTTCGCCATCTGGTTTTTTGTATCGGAATTTAATAGTCGCCAATTCTTCGCTGTACTGACTTTCACTATCGGTTTTGACTTTGGTGTACTTCAAATCCGAAGGCACAAAATCGCTGTCTACACCTGCTGGAATGATTTCGTATAAAGCGGTAACAGTGTGGCCACTGCCCAATTCTCCGGCGTCAATTGCGTCGTTTTTAAAATCTTCGGCTTTTAGTTTTCGGTTTTCATAGCCAATTAAGCGGTAGGCTTGTACGTGTTTTGGGTTGAACTCAATTTGGATTTTTACATCTTTGGCAATCGCAAATAACGAACCTTTGAATTCTCTTCCTAAAAAGCGATTGGCTTCTTGGATGTTGTCGATATAAGCATAATTACCATTGCCTTTGTCGGCTAAGATTTCCATTTTACTGTCTTTGTAGTTGCCCATGCCGTAACCCAATACAGTCAAAAATATACCCGATTTTCTTTTTTCTTCAATCAAATCTTCCATGTCGGCGTCGGAGGATTTGCCTACATTGAAATCACCGTCGGTAGCCAAAATCACTCGGTTGTTTCCGTCTTTGATAAAGTTTTGTTTGGCCAATTGGTAAGCCAACTCAATACCTTCGCCACCGGCTGTGCTGCCACCGGCGTTTAAGTTGTCAAAAGCTTCGATAATGGTCTCTTTATCATCGCCCGAAGTTGGTTCCAAAACTACTCCGGCAGCACCGGCATAAACTACTATAGCAACTTTGTCCTTGGCTCGCAATTCTTTAACCAATACTTTCATCGATTCTTTCAATAAAGGCAGTTTGTTGTCGTCGCTCATTGAACCGGAAACATCTACTAAGAAAACCAAGTTGGATGGTGGTAAGTTATGAGTTGGGATATTTTTACCTTGTAAACCAATGCGCAATAATTTATGCTCTGCATTCCAAGGACTTTCGCTATACTCAGTGTTGATGGAAAACGGATGCTCGTCTACCGGTTGTGGGTATTGGTATTTGAAAAAGTTGACCATTTCTTCCACGCGAACGGCATCTTTAGGAACGGGTTGGCCGTTATTGATGAATCGGCGAATGTTGGTGTAAGCGGCATTGTCAACATCAATAGAGAAAGTCGATAATGGAGCAGTTTTAGGGGATTCAAAAGGGTTTTCTACAAGCTCGGTATAGCTTTCGGTGTTTTCGTTGGCAGTAACTGCATCGTCGGGATTGGGTAGTAGAGTTTCGTTGTCGGCAGCTTCCACGGCTGTAGTGTCCGCAGAAGCTTCGCTGTACATAGCGCCTTGTTTACAGCCGGCAAAAATAAGCATGACAAGGACTGCTGAAAAAAAATGAACTTTTTTCATGGGAATAAGTTTTTAGAAAAATTAATACTGATGTTTTAACTAAAAATAATGGTCAGCATTCCGGATTTGCCAAGGGTATTATTTCTGTTTCGGACCAATCCAAATTTGATGCCAAAAAATTAAGGTAATTTTAAGTTTCGGTTTTTCTGGTTGACAGAACCTTACTATAGCTGAGGTTTTTAGCCGAAAATTTTTGGTTTTGGTTTCAATATTTATAATGAAAACGAATTTTGGTGATGCGAAAAACGGTCTCGCTGTATTGCTCTATAAATTCAAATTTATGCCTGCCCAGTTGTTGAAAGGCAACTATTCTATCAGCTGATATTTCGTAATACATATTTTGACCCTCCATCATAAACTTATCACCGGTGTTGCGATAGGCGGAACGAATCAGTTCGAATTCTGATAAATTCCAAGTGGTAAGATTGGCATCTAAGTTGTGGATGTCGGAGCATAGGCCTTCCGTAATTTCGGTTCTTGATCCGTAATATTTGTCGATGTTCTCGAAGTAGTGGATTATTTCTTGTTGGAAGTCGGCTGTATTCATTGCATAAAAATACTAAAATCTATAAAAAAAGTCGCCTTGAAGGGCGACTTTACTAAAAATTATTTCAAATTAGATTTTAATACCCGGTGGTAACAAATCTTTGTACGTCGAATTTTTTCGGAAGAAAAGCGCAATCTTAGGTAAAATTGGCACCACTTTAAGTTTGCGTTCGTAGGCGATTTCCATAATGTTTTTCAGCAATTCATTAATCAATTCTTCATCATTAAAGCCGTCAAAAGTATTAATTCTGGTCAGGAATATTTTTTTTTCTTGGAAAGAATATTCAACAGAAATCAATTTTCCATCAACCAATGTTTCAAACTGCCGAGCAAAGGTGTTGTCTTTAATTTCCATTTTTTCTGAAATTAACGTTGTGTTCATCATCAAGTAAAATAAAAGGATTATTTTTAGGCAAATTTACTAATAATTAACGAGTCTACAGTTAAATAATGACTAAAATACATGTTTACTTCATGCCGGGTTTGGCGGCGAGTCCTACTATTTTTGAGCGTATTCAACTCCCAACAGACCTTTTTGAAATGCATTTATTGGAATGGGAAATTCCTTTGGAGAATGAAAGTTTATCGGATTATGCCAAAAGAATTGCTGCTAAAGTTACTCATGAAAATCCCGTATTAGTTGGTGTTTCTTTCGGTGGTGTTTTGGTTCAAGAAATGAAAGCTTTTTTAAATCCACAAAAAGTGATCATCATTTCGAGTGTAAAATCCAATACCGAGTTTCCTCGACGGTTTAAAATCGCCAAAACTACTAAAGCCTATAAGCTCATCCCGACACAATTATTTGAAAATATCGAATCGTTACTCAAGTTTTCCTTTGGTTCTTCTATAGTTAAGCAACGATTGGTTTTGTATGAAAAATTTTTATCGGTTCGCGATAAGCGTTATTTGGATTGGGCTATTGAGCAAATTATCAATTGGAATCGAAAAGTAATTGATCCCGATATCATTCACATCCACGGCGATGCCGATGAGGTTTTTCCACCCAAATACATCAAAGAATTCATTCCGGTAAAAGGAGGAACACACATCATGATTTTAAGCAAATACAAATGGTTGAACGAAAATTTACCTAAAATTATCTTAGAGAAGTAGTCGTTTAGGCTCGTTTTTTGTAGCTTTACCATTCTGAAGCAATCGTCATTGCAAATAAAAAAATTACTGTCATGAGAACGAATAAAATCTTAGTATCCGTGCTAGCCATAGGGGTAATGTCAGGTGTTTTGGTTTACGGGATTTCCGGGACGCAAAAAGAACAATTACTGCACGAAGGTTCGGCCATGTATTTCCCGACTGAAGTTGATTTTGCCGGAGAAAAAACACCTTTGCAAATCTCCGATGTTCGTGAGCGATTAGACCGTGAGTTGCTCATCAATGCCAATCTTGATGCTACTACAGCGCTAATTATAAAAAGAGCCAATCGCGTTTTTCCTATTATAGAACCTATTTTAGCCAAATACGGCGTACCGGATGATTTTAAATATTTAGCCGTAATCGAAAGCGGTTTGGTTAATGCTGTTTCTTCAGCGGGCGCACGAGGCGTGTGGCAATTTATGCCGGAAACAGCCAAAGAAAAAGGCATGGAGGTAAATGACATAGTGGATGAAAGATACCATCTGGAAAAATCTACAGAAGCGGCTTGCCGTTATTTACTGGCTGCCAAAGAAAAATTCGGATCATGGACTTTAGCTGCGGCTTCCTATAACGGCGGTATGAACGGTATTACCAAGAGAATAGATGAGCAAAAAGTAAATAATTACTACGATTTGGCTCTCACTGAGGAAACTTCGCGCTACGTCTTCCGTATATTGGCGCTGAAAGAAATCATGCGCCAACCGGCCAAATACGGTTTCAACATCTATCCAAGCGATTTGTACACCCAAATCCCAACCAAAAAAGTAGCGGTCGACAGTTCCATCACCGACTTAACCGGATTTGCCATTTCACAAGGCATAAACTATAAAATATTAAAAATCCACAATCCGTGGCTGCGCGACAAAAAGTTGGTTAACCCAACCAAAAAGCGTTACGAAATTGAAATTCCGCTGGAAGGCTATTAATGGAGACTACTTAGGTTTTTAGAAAATTAGATTACTTAGATACTAAAATGAAAAACCATCCTGATATTCAGGATGGTTTTTTATTGTCTAAGTCAGTCTAATTTAGTCTAATTAGATTTTCTTCAACTGCTCTTTCATCATTTTGATCTGATCGTTCAGCATGTTTTGCTTGTCTAATTTTTTAGCTTCATTCAGCAAAGTAGTAGCCTCCATTTTGCGTCTTTTCGACATGGCAATTCCGGCTAAGTTTAGTTTGGCAACCGCCAAGTCCATATCCATACTCAATCCCAATTCAATCGCCTTTCTGAAGTATTTCTCCGATTGGTGTAAATTGGTTTGCGATGTCATCAAGCCATGTAAATAGTTGTAATAACCTTGTTGTTTTCTAACCAAAGCGGTTTCAGGATTTTTAATTTTATCCAACCAACTTTTGGCGCCGGCAAAATCCTGTTTTCTCAATTTCAGGAAAGCCATCAAAATAAATTCGTTTTTATAATACAAAAAGATAGGAATAACAGTTAGTAAAATCAAGAAAATACCATTACCGATATTACTTTCCGTGAATTGCCAAATGGCAGTGGCAACCAATAAAGCCGCTATGATTAATTTGATAAATCTGTGAAACATGTCTTTAAAATTTTTGTGGCACAAAGGTAGTAAAATGAATTAAAAATATTTTTAAAAAAGTTCTTGTCGGAAAAAAAAAGGTTTGTATATTTGCACTCGGTTTTGAAAGAACCAACCTGAACAGAATATTACACGATTTTAAAGATATACAGCAATGAGCAAAAGAACGTTTCAACCATCGAAAAGAAAAAGAAGAAATAAACACGGATTTATGGACAGAATGGCTTCAGCAAATGGAAGAAAGGTCCTTGCGCGTCGTAGAGCTAAAGGAAGACATAAATTGACTGTATCTTGTGAACCAAGACACAAAAAATAATGATTCTTTATCAATCAATATCAAGCCGTTACTTTTATTAGTAGCGGCTTTTTTTTAAACCTGTTCATAAATATTGATAATTTTCAGGAGCTATTTCCCGCTGTTCGCTACAATCTTTTTATTTTTAAAAAGAAAAAATAAAAAGGATTTCCACTGCCATCGGGGCTAGGGTTTAGAATATACAACAACATACAACTTATAACACACATTTGATATTAAGAGGAGAATGTCCTGTGGACATTCGGAAAATAAGACAACAACTAAACTACATAACTACAACACAAAATGCCTAAAGACAACTCCATCAAATCGGTTTTAATTATTGGTTCCGGACCCATCGTTATCGGACAAGCTTGCGAATTCGACTATGCCGGTTCCCAATCCGCTCGCTCGCTCAGAGAAGAAGGAATCGAAGTCATCTTAATCAACTCCAATCCGGCCACGATTATGACCGATCCCAGCATGGCTGATCATGTTTATCTATTACCGCTAACTACCAAATCCATTATCCAAATCCTGAAAGAGCACCCGCAAATTGACGCAGTACTACCTACTATGGGCGGACAAACGGCGCTCAACTTGTGTCTGGAAGCCGACGAAAAAGGGATTTGGCAAGATTTCAACGTAAAGTTAATTGGGGTAGATATTAACGCCATCAATATTACTGAAGACCGCGAGCAATTCAAACAATTGTTGCAAAAAATAAACGTACCTACCGCACCGGCGAAAACCGCGACTTCTTTCTTAAAAGGAAAAGAAATTGCGCAAGAATTTGGCTTTCCTTTGGTGATTCGTCCTTCCTTTACTTTGGGCGGAACCGGAGCGGCTTTCGTACACAAAAAAGAAGATTTCGACGACTTACTCACCCGTGGTTTAGAAGCATCACCCATACATGAAGTTTTAATTGACAAGGCTTTATTGGGCTGGAAAGAATATGAGTTAGAACTCTTGCGCGATAAAAACGACAACGTAGTCATCATCTGTTCCATCGAAAATATGGACCCGATGGGCATCCACACCGGAGATTCGATTACGGTAGCGCCGGCTATGACATTGTCCGACACGACGTTCCAAAAAATGCGTGATATGGCCATTTTGATGATGCGCTCCATCGGAAACTTTGCCGGAGGTTGTAACGTACAATTTGCCGTATCGCCGGATGAAAAAGAGGATATCGTAGCCATCGAAATCAATCCGCGTGTATCGCGTTCCTCCGCTTTAGCGTCTAAAGCAACCGGTTATCCGATTGCCAAAATTGCCACCAAATTGGCTTTAGGCTATCACTTAGACGAATTGCAAAACCAAATCACCAAGTCGACTTCCGCTTTGTTCGAGCCGACGTTGGATTACGTTATCGTTAAAATCCCGCGTTGGAATTTTGATAAGTTTGAAGGTTCCGACAGAACTTTGGGCTTACAAATGAAATCGGTTGGGGAAGTAATGGGTATCGGCCGTTCGTTCCAAGAAGCCTTGCACAAAGCGACCCAATCTTTGGAAATCAAAAGAAACGGAATTGGTGCCGACGGCAAAGGATACAAAAACTACGAACAAATTATCGAAAAACTCACTTATGCCAGCTGGGATAGAGTGTTTGTGATTTATGATGCGATTGCCATGGGTATTCCGTTGAGCCGCATCCACGAAATCACCAAAATCGATATGTGGTTCTTAAAACAATACGAAGAGTTGTACTTGTTGGAAAGAGAAATTTCCCAGTACAAAGTGGATACCTTGCCAAAGGAATTACTACTCGAAGCTAAACAAAAAGGCTACGGCGACCGTCAAATTGCTCACATGATGGGTTGTTTGGAAAGTCAGGTTTACAAATTGCGCGAAGAAATGAACATCAATCGCGTGTACAAACTGGTTGATACTTGTGCGGCCGAGTTCAAAGCCATGACGCCTTATTATTACTCCACTTTCGAAGCCGAAATCCAAACTGTCGACGGGCAAAGATTGGTGAGCAATGAAAGTATTGTTACCGATAAAAAGAAAGTTATCGTTTTAGGTTCCGGACCTAACCGTATCGGACAAGGGATTGAGTTTGATTACTCTTGTGTACACGGCGTTTTAGCCGCCAAAGAATGCGGATACGAAACCATCATGATCAACTGTAACCCGGAAACGGTATCGACGGATTTTGACACGGCTGATAAGTTGTATTTCGAGCCGGTATTTTGGGAACACATTTACGATATCATTCGCCACGAAAAGCCGGAAGGTGTGATTGTTCAGTTGGGTGGACAAACCGCTTTAAAATTGGCTGAAAAGTTAGATCGATACGGAATCAAAATATTAGGAACTTCGTTTGATGCCTTGGATTTAGCGGAAGACCGAGGAAGATTTTCCGAATTGTTGGAAGACTTGAAAATTCCGTTCCCTAAGTTTGGTGTAGCCGAAAATGCTGATCAAGCCTCAGCTTTAGCCGATGTATTGGATTTTCCATTGTTGGTTCGTCCTTCCTATGTATTAGGCGGTCAAGGCATGAAAATTGTCATCAACAAACAAGAACTGGAAGAACACGTAATCGATTTGCTGAAAAATATACCGGGGAATAAATTGTTGCTCGACCATTATTTAGACGGTGCTATTGAAGCGGAAGCGGATGCGATTTGCGACGGCGAAAACGTATACATCATTGGGATAATGGAGCATATTGAACCTTGTGGCGTACACTCGGGCGACTCGAATGCCACTTTACCGCCGTTCAATTTGGGCGAATTCGTGATGCAACAAATCAAAGACCATACGAAGAAAATCGCTTTGGCTTTAAGAACGGTTGGTTTAATCAATATCCAGTTTGCCATTAAAGACGATATCGTTTATATTATTGAAGCCAATCCGAGAGCGTCACGTACCGTACCATTTATCGCTAAAGCATATGGCGAACCGTATGTGAATTATGCTACGAAAGTAATGTTAGGTCAAAATAAAGTAACTGATTTCACCTTCAATCCGAAACTAAGCGGCTATGCTATTAAACAACCGGTGTTCTCTTTTAGTAAATTCCCGAATGTAAACAAAGCCCTCGGACCGGAAATGAAATCCACAGGAGAAAGCATTTTGTTTATAGACGATTTAAAAGACGATCAGTTCTACGAGTTGTATAGCAGAAGAAAAATGTACTTAAGTAAATAACAAAAAAAATCCCGAGAACATCGGGATTTTTTGTGGTTTTTATTTTTTACTTTCCTCTTCCAAATCACTCAAATGTAAGCGCAAGGCTGTCACCGAAATGCTGATTTCCCAAAAAGATATCGCTAAGGAAGTCAGTAAGCACAATAAACTCGCCGCAAAAAGATATATGCCTGCGGTATGCCAATCTATGAACAAACACAACATGGCAAATACCGACAAGAACAAACACAAGACACCAAAAAGCTGCATATAGCGAATCAATGAAAGCCGCAGGTTTAAGTTTTTGATTTGCAATAAAATACTGCGCGTATGGTTTTCGTCATAATGTTTTTTCAAACTGCGAACGATTTGTGCAATGGTCAAAAAACGATTGGTGTAAGCCAATAATATGAGAGAAGTAGCGGAGAATAACAGGGCTGGAGTTTCTATGGAGAGTGTCATAAAAAAATACGAATTACGAATTATGAATTGCGAAGTTCGGGAAATACATTGAATAAAAAAACCTGCCAGACTCAACTAACAGGTTTCTAATTACTTATCCCTAATCCCTTTTTACTTGATTAGTTCAAAACTTCTTTTGACAAAAGCGGTCAATTCTTCTCCTTTTAATAAACCTTGAGAGATTTTCGCTAAGTCGAGCGCTTGTTTCACCAAACTTTCCTGAGCGGATTTGTCTGAAGTGTTCAATATGGTTGTGGCCAAATCCGAGTTGGTATTCACCACTAAGTTATACATTTCGGGGAAATTGCCCATGCCAAACATACCGCCGCCACCGGTTTGACTCATTTCTTTCATTCTTCGCATGAATTCCGGCTGGGTAATCATGAATGGTGCCGCTTGGCTGTCCATGGCTTCCAACTGAACGGTATAATTGGTTTTCGGTACAATTTCTTCTAAAACGGTTTTCAGTTGTGTTGATTCTTCTTCGGATAGTTTCGAAATTTGAGTGTCTTCTTTCTGAATCAATTTGTCAATATGGTCAGAATCTACTCGAGTGAACGTCAAGTTTTCATTATCACTTTCTAATTTCTGAATCAAATGCGACACGATAGGCGAATCTAACAGTAACACTTCATAGCCTTTTTCTCTGGCGATTTCAATGTAACTGTGTTGTGCGTCTTTGTTAGAAGCATAAAGCACTACTAATTTTCCGTTTTTGTCGGTTTGATTAGTGTTGATGGCTTCTTTCAATTCGGCTAAAGTATAATATTTGCCATCAACGGTTGGATATAATACGAAGTCACCCGCTTTTTCATAGAATTTCGGTTCCGATAACATCCCGTATTCCAACACAATTTTGATGTCGTTCCATTTGCTTTCAAAATCTTCGCGGTTTTCGTTGAAGAGCGATTTCAATTTATCGGCTACTTTGCGGGTAATGTAATTCGAAATTTTCTTCACGTTACCATCGGCTTGTAAGTAGGAACGAGAAACGTTTAACGGAATGTCCGGTGAATCAATTACACCGCGTAACATCACTAAAAATTCCGGTACTATACCTTCTACGTTATCGGTTACAAAAACCTGATTTTGGTACAACTGGATTTTGTCTTTCTGTACTTGCAAGTTGGCATCCAGTTTAGGAAAGTATAAAATTCCGGTCAGGTTAAACGGATAATCTACATTCAAATGAATGTTGAATAACGGTTCGTCAAACTGCATCGGATACAATTCGCGGTAGAAGTTTTTGTAATCTTCATCCGTTAAATCCACCGGTTGCTTCGTCCAAGCCGGAGTTGGGTTGTTGATGATGTTGTCTACGTCGATATACTCGGTTTTGTAATCATCACCCGCATCTTCCGGTTTCGGCAACGCTTCTTTACGGGTTCCGAATTTAATCGGCACCGGCATAAATTTGTTGTATTTGGTCAACAATTCGCGGATTTTAAATTCTTCTAAAAATTCCAACGAATCCTCAGCGATGTGTAAAATGATTTCGGTTCCGCGATCGGTTTTGTCGTGAGGCACTAAGGTAAATTCCGGACTGCCATCGCAAGTCCAATGGGCTGCCGTTTCTTCTTTGTATGATTTGGTAATGATCTCCACTTTTTCGGCTACCATAAAAGCCGAGTAGAAACCTAATCCGAAGTGACCAATGATGCCGGAATCTTTGGCAGAATCTTTATACTTCTCTAAAAACTCTTCGGCTCCTGAAAAAGCCACTTGGTTGATGTATTTTTCCACTTCCTCGGCGGTCATACCGATACCTTGGTCGATGAGGTGTAATTTTTTGCCTTCTTTATCGATTTTGACTTCAATAATCGGGTTGCCGTATGCTACTTTGGCTTCGCCGATACTGGTTAAATGTTTCAATTTTAAAGTAGCATCCGTAGCATTGGATACCAATTCGCGCAAGAAAATTTCGTGGTCGCTGTATAAAAACTTCTTAATTAGCGGAAAGATGTTTTCTACTGATACATTAATTTTTCCTGTTGTCATATTTAAAATTTTAGGTTATACAATTTTGTATTTCAAATACTCAAAAGCAATACCATTCCACACTTGTATGACAAATTGACGTAGAAAGAATTCTACAACGAATTAGAATAATTTTTTAAACCGCATTCAAAAAGAGCAGTATCTTTGTAACCAACAAATTTTAACTTGTTAGGTATGAAAAAAATTATTTTAATCAGTTTTTTATCGGTCTTGATTTTGTCGTGTAAATCGACAAATTCTGCTACGAGCACCAAGGTGGATTCTCAGTCTCAAACCGCTATTAAAGGCGAATGGGTAATCTCATCCGTAAATTATCCCGGTTCTGAAGTTATCAAAGTAACTTCTTTTGATTTAGCGGATTCCAAATGTTTTATCGGAAGCAAGTGGAAGTTCGTTTCCATGAGTAACAAAGGAAGTTTGACTTTAAACAGTCCGAGTTGTACGGCTTATTCAACTCCTATTACTTGGTTCATCAACAAAGAAGGCGAATTTGTTTTAAAAATTTTAGATGAAGCCAAAGCCAAAACCGTAAAATCGGGTTATGTGTTAAGAGTTGCCAATCAAACTGAAAAATCCTTTCAGTTGGTAGACCAAATCAATGTGGCCGGTAAAATGACGGCAGTAGTGTATCAATTTGACAAAATAAATTAAGTAAGATGAGAAAGATAACAGCTATAATTTTAGGAACAGTATTGATGGTATCAACAGTTTTTACCGGTTGTGAAACTGTAAAGAATACGAGTAATCAACAACGCGGTGTAGCTATCGGTGCAGTTGGCGGAGCAGTTTTAGGAGGAATTTTAGGGAATAACATCGGCAAAGGCGGAAATGGTGCTTTAGGCGCTGTGTTAGGCGGCGTTATTGGTGGTGTTGCCGGTGGCGTAATCGGAACTAAAATGGACAAACAAGCCCGTGAAATTGAAACTGCATTACCGGGCGCTCAAGTAGAAAGAGTAGGCGAAGGAATTCGCTTGGTGTTAGGAGAAAATGCGGTACGTTTCGATACGAACAAATCTACTTTAACGGCAGCAGCCAAAGCCAACTTGGATAAATTGGTGCCGGTATTCAATCAGTATCCGGATACTAATATTCAAATTTACGGATATACCGACAGCACCGGAACTCCGGAGTACAACCTTACTTTATCAGAGCAAAGAGCGGCTTCTGTTAAAACGTATTTGATTGGAAAAGGTTTGGCAGCTTCTCGTTTTGTAACTTCTGGTTTAGGTATAGCTGATCCGATTGCTACTAACGACACCCCGGAAGGCAGAAGCAAAAACCGTCGTGTAGAATTTGCCATCACTGCCAATGAGAAAATGGTGCAAGATGCCCAAAAAGAAGCCGGGAAATAGTTTTTCTGAGTTTCTGAATAGTCAAAAGCGTTCCTCAAAAGGGAGCGCTTTTCTTTTGTTTTCAATTTTTTTGAACAACATTTAACAAAACTTTTTGTTTAATAATTTTTAAAAATAGTTAAACGTTATTAAATTTACACTGTTCTAAAAATGAATACCATGGCCACAGCAAAAAAAACAAAATCAAAAAAAATCACGGTAGATGACAATGCCATCATTTCGTTGTACATGAATGAAGTGTTGGAAAACAATGAAGCACCAAAAAATGCTTATATCTTCTGCAAGAATCACAACATAGAGGAAAGTGAATTTTATGCTTTCTTCGGCTCACTTGATGCGGTTAAACAAGATATTTGGGTAAAGTTTTTTGAAAATGCCGTGGCAACTATAGAAAAAGAAGCAGCTTTTGAAAGCTATTCGGATAAAAATAAATTGTTGACACTATACTTCACACTCTTCGAAATTTTAACCTTGAACCGAAGTTATGTGATGTATGCACTCAAAGAAAACCACGATGGGTTGAAGAATTTGAAACAATTGAAGGAATTCCGAAACCATTTTAAAAAATATATCGTAGATAAAGTTAAGTCAGAGCCTTCAGAGTCATTCGGGAAAGTGGCGAAAGTAACCGAACCTGTTTACGCTGAAGGCGCATGGCTACAGTTCTTATTCTTATTGAAATTTTGGATGGACGATACGTCTAAAGGTTTTGAAAAGACGGATGTTTTGATTGAAAAATCGGTAAACACGGCAGTCGATTTATTAAATACCAAACCCTTGGAAAGTTTGTTCGATTTGGGCAAGTTTCTATGGAAAGAAAAAATGCAATAAATGAAAACCTTAGATAAAATTCCAACCGGAAAAATAGAACGCGCCGGTCAGTTGGTGAAAACCGGACTTAAAGTCGGAACCAATTATGTAGCTTATTATGGCGAAAAAATGGTGAATCCTTCTTTAACCCGCGACAAGCTGAACGAAAACAACGCGGAAGACATTTATGATGGTCTGAAAAACTTAAAAGGAAGTGCTTTGAAAGTAGCCCAAATGCTGAGTATGGATAAAAGCATTATGCCACAGGCTTATGTGGAAAAGTTTTCTTTATCGCAATTTTCGGTGCCGCCTTTGTCTGCGCCCTTGGTTCGTAAAACATTCAAAAAATATTTAGGGAAATACCCTGAAGACTTATATGATTCCTTCACTCCGGACGCCATGAACGCCGCGAGTATCGGTCAGGTACACAAAGCAACCAAGGATGGGAAAAATTTTGCTGTGAAAATCCAATATCCCGGAGTGGCGGAAAGTATAAGTTCTGATTTGGCTTTGGTCAAACCGTTTGCCATCAGAATGTTTAACATCAAAGGGAAAGATTCCGATAAGTATTTCAAAGAAGTGGAAGACAAATTATTGGAAGAAACCGATTATGTGTTAGAATTAAAGCAAAGTCTGGAAGTGTCCGAATGGTGTGGTCAAATTGATAATTTGCGTTTCCCGAAATACTATCCGGAATATTCTTCGGAGAAGATTTTAACGATGGAATGGATACAAGGCGAACATTTGTCGGAGTTTGCAGCGCACAATGAAGACCGAGCCAAAGGCGACAAAATCGGGCAAGCCTTATGGGATTTTTACATGTACCAAATGCACCATTTGAAACAAGTACACGCCGATCCGCATCCCGGGAATTTCCTGATTGATGCCGAAGGCCGATTGGTGGCGATAGATTTTGGTTGCATCAAACACGTACCGGAAGAATTTTACGTTCCGTATTTCGAATTGGCGAAACCGGAAGTCATCAATAATCCTAAGCTGTTCAATGAGAAATTATACGAACTCGAAATATTGCGTCACGACGACAGCCCGAAAGAAATTGAGTATTTTACCAAAATATTCTACGACTTGTTAAGTCTGTTCACGCAGCCGTTTCATGGAGATTATTTTGATTTCTCGGATGCCGATTTCTTCGGGAAAATTGCCCAAATGGGAGAAGAGTTTTCTAAAGATACCCAACTCCGCAAGATGAACGGCAATAGAGGTTCTAAGCATTTCTTGTACATCAACCGAACCTTTTTCGGTTTGTACAATTTGTTACACGATTTAAAGGCACGCATCGACACTAAGTCGTTTGAAAAATATTTACCGCATTAAAAATTGTTTATTTATTGGTTAGGTTGGTAAGAGCGACGCTCCACGTTTGAGTTTTGTCGCTCTTATCTTTTTAATAAAGTTCGTAAGTTTGCCTTTCAGAAAATCAACATGCTACAAGTCCAAGATATTTCCTTTGCCTATTTAGACCAAACCACCATCAGCAATCTTTCTTTTCAGTTGGAGAAAGGTAAAAATCTTGCTGTTATAGGCGAAAGCGGTTGCGGTAAAAGTACGTTGCTCAAACTCGTTTATGGTTTGTATGACTTAGACGAAGGGCAAATTTTTTGGAACGATAATGAAGTACTCGGACCGAAATATCATTTAATTCCCGGCATGGAATACATGAAATACTTGGCCCAAGATTTTGATTTGATGCCTTTTATCACCGTAGCAGAAAACGTTGGGAAATACTTGTCGAACATTTATGCCGATGCCAAACAAGCTCGTGTAGCCGAATTGTTAGAGATTGTCGAAATGACCGAATTTGCTACTACGAAAGCCAAATATTTAAGCGGCGGTCAAATGCAACGCGTGGCTTTGGCTCGTGTATTGGCTTTGGAACCCGAAGTATTGTTGTTAGACGAACCGTTCAGCCATATTGATAATTTCAGAAAGAACAGTTTGCGTCGAAAATTGTTTGCTTATCTCAAAGAAAAACAAATTACTAGTATAGTCGCCACACATGATAGCTCTGATGTGTTATCGTTTGCTGATGAAGTTTTGGTGATGCAGAACGGGCAGATTATCGCTTCTGATTCGCCTGAAAATTTATATCGAAATCCAAACAGTAAATACATCGCTTCGCTTTTCGGAGATGTGAATGAAATCGAAATAAACGGAAACAAACGTTATGTTTATCCTCACCAATTACATGTGGTTTCTCAATCGGATTTACCGGCTACAGTTACTCAATGCTACTATAAAGGCAGTCATTATTTGGTAGAAGCGGAAATCGATGGACAGAAAATCTTCTTCGATAGTACGGATTTGTTTTCGTCGGGAACTGTTGTTTATCTGGCTATTACTTCTTAAAAACGCCTATTATTTTTCTTCGGCTACATATTCTAAAATATCGCCCGGTTGACAATCCAAAGCTTTGCAAATGGCTTCGAGTGTACTGAACCGAATGGCTTTGGCTTTGCCGGTTTTTAAAATAGAAAGATTCGATAGGGTTAAATCGACTTTCTCCGACAGCTCGTTCAACGACATTTTTCGTTTGGCCATCATGACATCTACATTAACAATTATAGGCATAACTCAGATGGTTAGTTCGTTTTCGGTTTGCATTTCAACACCTTTTTTAAATATTTGAGCAATGACCAAAAGTACCACACCCATAAATAGCCAAATATCGGCTCCGTCTAAATTTAAATCCGCGATGTCCGGCATATTAATGCCTTTTGCAGCTAACCATTTGGCGTAATTAGCGCCCCAATTGGAGAAAAAACTAATGAAAATTGTCAGATAGGCTAGGTTAGAAACAAACTTAACAAGTGCTTGGCTGAAAGGTTTAGAGAAATCGAGCTTCTTATCGTGTAGTATTTTTACAATCAAGTAGAATAATAAGGCTTTCAGAATGGCAACTATAAAGCCTAAACAGAGTTGGGTTAAGAAAAAGCCGTAGTCGTATTGGTACAGTTCCGTCAGTTTGAAATAATCGGCAGCTAACGGATTGAAAGCTACAGTGAATATAGCATTAAACAAAAAGCTACCGGCTTCAACGCACAAACCGATAAAAATAATCCAAGATAATATATGCAATACTTGGAGTATCGTTTTAGTAGTGATTCTGATTTCCATTTTTTTTAGATTTTGAATTACGGTTCAAAAATAATAAAAATTTATTGATAAACAATAAATAATAATTTTTTTTCAAAAAAAATGAATATGTTGTCACAAAAAAACCTCAAAGCTTTCACCTTGAGGTTTTCTGAAAATATTGTTGACGGTTTAGTTTTTCAAATATTTTTCCAAGAATTGGTCTTGTTCCCAAAGCAGGTGTAAAATATTGTCTTTGGCAGCGTAGCCGTGACTTTCCTTAGGCAATAAAACCAATCTTACCGGTGCGCCCAAATTTTTCAAGGCTTGGAAATAACGCTCCGATTGTAAGGTAAACGTTCCAGGGTTGTTGTCGGCATCACCGTGAACTAATAATAGCGGCGTTTTCATTTTATCGGCGTTCATGAAAGGCGACATGCCGTTGTAAATTTCAGGAACGTCCCAGTAATTGCGTTGTTCACTTTGGAAACCAAAAGGCGTTAACGTTCTGTTGTAAGCGCCGCTTCGGGCGATACCGCAAGCAAATAAATTAGAGTGTGTTAGCAAATTAGCGGTCATAAAAGCTCCGTATGAATGCCCGCCGATGGCCACTTTTTTGCGGTTGATGTAACCTAAGCCATTCACGGCATCAATGGCAGCTTCAGCATTGGCAATCAGCTGAGGCATAAAGGTGTCGTTAGGTTCGGTTTTGCCTTCGCCTATGATAGGGAATGAAGCATCGTCCAATACGGCATAACCTTTAGTAACCCAATAAATGAATGAACCGTAATTCGGGAACGTAAATTCATTAGGGTTTTTATTGCTTTGTCCGGCGCTGTTTTTGTCCTTGAATTCTTCAGGATAAGCCCAAATCAACAACGGTAACTTTTCGGTTTTTTTAGTTCTGTCGTAATCGGCCGGTAAATAGAGCGTTCCCGACAATTCCACACCGTCTTTTCTCTTGTATTTAATCACTTCTTTGTAAACGTTTTTAATGCTTTCAAACGGGTTTTTGAAACTGGTAATCGGCGTCAGTTTACCCGATTTGATGTTGCGGAAGTAATAATTCGGGAAGTCGTTTTTCGATTGGATTTGAACCAAAACATCGCCTTTTTTGAAATCTTCTATCGATTGTAAATCTTCTTTTTTGTCTTTCATTTTCGAAGTGTACAATCGTTTGGTTTTAAGTGTAGTCAAATTGAATTCGTCTATAAAAGGAAACTGACCTTCTTTGGTAAATCCGTCACCAATTAAGTAAGCATTGTTATTTTCGATGGCCAAAACATAACGGTTGTATTGGTTTTTTTTGGTTTCAAAATTTCCCGGATCGCTGTAAATGTCTTGGGAATTTCGGTCCCAAATTACTTTAGGCGCTTGTTTCGGATTGGAAGGGTTGAACAAATACACTTTTTGGTTTCGGGTATCGTACCAATCATCATAAGCAATAGCAGTAGTTTCGTTGCCCCACATAATGCCGCTGAAACGTTGTTGTGTTTTTAAAACCGATTGGGCTTCGGCGTTGAATGGCGCATCCCAAGTGAAAATTTCATCTCTGAAATCCACTTTTTGGGCTTGGTCACCTTCGTCTAAGGCTACTACATAAGTAAGGGTTGCCGGTTTATCAGCTCTCCAATTCATGCTTCTTTTGCCTTTTCTAACAGAGGAAAACCCTTTGGGCATTACTTCTGTTAGCGGCACTTCGTTGACCACTTTAATTTCTTTTCCGTTCAAGTCGTAAACAACCGATTTTTGGGGAAAACGGCTCAAAGGAACGATATAAGAATAAGGTTTTTGGATGGTGGTTAGCATCAAATAATTCCCGTCAGGCGAGAAACTTTCTCCTGCGTAAATATCAGCACCTTTGAATAACTCAGCTTTTCCCGACAGGGAAACTTTGTATAATTCGGAAGTCACTAACGCATCAAAATTGGCTTCGTCGGTTTTGTTTTTCAACAAATCCTGATAGGTTCTGTTTTGTGATTTCGAACCGTCACTGGTGGAAACTGTTGGTCCTTTCGGTAAATCTTTTTTGCTGTCTATTAGCGCCGGACGGTTTTTCGGTAACATTTTCACCAAAAGCGTTTCGTTGTCTTTCATCCAGCTGTACGGACTGCCCAAATTGGCGTTGAGGTTGGCTTCGGTAATTTTTTTAGCAGTTGCCGTGGCCACATCAATTACCCAAAGTTCTACACCGGTATTTGTGGTATTGGTAAAACCGATTTTCTTCTCGTTTTGCGACCAAGAAATGTTAGTGATTCGGGCATTTTGCGGTAAGCCTGCCACTTGTGTTTCGACTTTATCGCTGACTTTTCGCAACTTCAAATTATTGACATAAGTTACAGTACTCGAAATATTCGTGATAGGATTGATGCGCAAACCGCCCAAACGCATTTCTTCCTGATTTAAATCGTCTAACGTTTTATAGGTATTGCGATAGCTTAGCAGCATGTATTCTTTTTTAGAATCCATGCTTACCGACGGTGCTCGTTCATAATCGGCTAAAGCTAAAATTTCGGCTGAGGGTTTTTGAAAGGTCAGGTTTTCTTGGGCCAATGCAGAAAATCCTAATCCGAGTAAGAACAGAAAAGTAAAGCGTAATTTCATATGCTTGAAGTTTATGATTGTTTTAAAGTAGGTCGAATTTACGGTATTTCGGTTACAAAAAATGGGAAGATTTTGTTAAAGTTAGCGTTGTAGCCGACTTTTCATCGTGGTTGTTTTTTGTCAATATCTAAATTAGAATCCAAAAATGGTAATTAGAATTATAAGATTCTTAAATTTGCGGTTCTGATTTTATTAAATAACGAAAGATATGTACCACTCAAAAATCACAGGTTTAGGTTTTTACGTTCCGGATAATGTTGTTACCAATGATGATTTATCCAAAATAATGGATACCAATGATGAATGGATTCAGGAGCGAACCGGCATTCAAGAAAGAAGACATGTTATTAGAGGTGAAGATACCACAACTTCTATGGGTGTAAAGGCAGCCAAAGTAGCGATAGAAAGAGCTAAAATTGATAAGAACGACATCGATTTTGTCATTTTCGCCACATTGAGTCCGGATTACTATTTTCCGGGTCCAGGTGTTTTGGTGCAACGCGATTTAGGGTTGAGAACTGTTGGTGCTTTGGATATCAGAAATCAATGTTCCGGATTTGTATATGCACTTTCTGTGGCTGATCAATACATTAAAACCGGTATGTATAAAAACATTTTGATTATCGGTTCTGAGTTGCATTCTACAGGGTTAGACATGACTACTCGTGGTAGAGGTGTTTCAGTGATTTTTGGAGATGGGGCAGGAGCCGCTATTTTGAGCAGAGAGGAAGATTTGACTAAAGGCATTTTATCCACTCATTTGCATTCCGAAGGACAACATGCCGAAGAGTTAACTGTGATTGCTCCGGGTATGGGCAAGCGTTGGGTTACGGATATTATTGCCGAAAACAATCCGGAGGACGAGAGTTATTTCCCTTATATGAACGGACAATTTGTATTTAAAAATGCGGTGGTTCGTTTTAGTGAAGTCATTAACGAAGGTTTACAAGCCAATAATTTGCAGGTGTCAGATATTGATATGTTGATTCCGCATCAGGCGAATTTAAGAATCTCACAGTTCATTCAACAAAAGTTTAAATTGACGGATGATCAGGTTTTCAATAACATTCAAAAGTATGGTAATACCACGGCAGCATCTATTCCGATTGCTTTGACCGAAGCTTGGGAACAAGGTAAAATTAAAGAAGGCGATACGGTAGTGTTAGCCGCTTTCGGTAGTGGTTTTACTTGGGCAAGTGCTATTATTAAATGGTAAGAAATACAGTTTAATTATAAAAAAAGCCAAACATTTTTTGTTCGGCTTTTTTTGTAACAACTAATCTATAATTTATTTGCGGTGTTTATAAAAGGCCACCACTGCCTTGGGTTTCATTTTGATCTCTTTGTTTGCGTTGCATAGCGCTGTTTTTGCCGCCGCCAAACATATAGTTGAATCCAACATAAAAGGTTTGACTTTCCCAATAGAAAGCGCCGGTCTGACGGTACGGAATATTACCATCGAAGGCGAAGTTCATGGTTTCAAAAACGTCGTTAAAACGCGCTGTAATACTTCCTTTTCCTTTTAAAATAGTGTAAGTAGAGCCGATATCCATGCGATACATTGGCTCTCTTTCAAACTGAAGGCCTAAATCTCTACCACGGTACATGGCGAATAAGTTGAAACGCAATTTTTTGGTGGCTACAAAGTTGTGATTCATGCGAATATTGAAGGCTACAACATCGGCTTCTGCTCTTTCTTGTTCCTGAGTATTGGCATTTTGTACGGTTCCTTTTACCGTTCTGAAATACGCATCACTGCTTGCATTTACAGACCACCAAGTGGCTAGTTTTAAATTGGCCGAGATTTCGGTACCAACTGTATTGTTGTCGTCAAAGTTGTCATAAGAGATGATGTCTTGGTTCACATTGTCCGGGTTTTTGTAAATCACTCTTCCGATTTCATCATTGATTTGACGGTAGAAAACACCGGCCGTTACCGAACCGATTTTGGTAGTACGGGTATAGTTAACCTCAAACGAGTTGGTGAATTGCGGTTCCAAAGCCGGATTTCCTCTGGATTCTACTAAAGGGGTAGTCCATTCGCGGATAGGACTGATTTGTCCGATACTTGGTCGGTCAACACGACGCGAAAAGTTAAAGTTAAACGAGTCTTTATCAGACGCTTTGTAATTGAAAAACAATGAAGGATAAATTGCAAAAATATCGTCTTCAATCGTACTTTGGTCATTGATGTTTTCCGATGGAGTAGTGGAAGATACTACATTCTCGAAGTCGCCGTCGATTTCGTATTGTTCTAAACGAACACCGGCTTGTACACTCCATTTTTTCCACTGCTTTCCGATATTAGTATAAAAAGAGTGAATGTTTCGGGTGAAAACAAAATTGGAGTTTCCTACACGATTATAGGATTCCGAAGGCTCGCTGATGGTTTCGTCAAAGTTGTTGGTGATTTTTTGGATACGGGTTTCGGCACCCACTTCCAATTTAACCGTTTCAGATAACGGGTTCACGTAATCTAAATTGATTTGAAGGTAATCGGTATCTCTTTCAATATCATTAGTGGTCACTCGCGTTGAGTTTGGATTGACTTGATTGAAGATATAATCGGAGTTTTCCGGGCTGTTGGTGTTAGAAAAGTTGGCTTGAAAATCTAAAGTTTCGCCTTTTTTATCAAAGTCGTGTTTATAGGCCAAATCGTAAGTTTGAGTGTAATTGTCTGTTTCAGAATCCGACAATTGTTGAGAATCTCTCAGCAAAAGACTGCTGTAGTTGATATTGGTATATCCGTCGCCACTGCCGTTAACTAAGTTTTGATTGGTGTAAAATGAAATGGTGTTTTTTTCATCGATGTAATAATCCATACCCAACTTTACCAGGTGTGAAGTGTTCAGGTTGTCGCCTCCAAATTCTTGCTTGTTCTCAAACAAAGGGCGGTAACTGTTGATGTAACCTTCGTTGGCGTTTTTACCGTGGTTCAAACCATAGTTGGTGTAGAAATTTACTTTGCCTACTTTATAGTTTAGGTTTAAAGCCGAATTGGTTTTCGGAGTGATGCCAAACGTAACGCCCGAGTTGATACTCCCATTGAAACCTTCTTGCGAGTTTTTGTGCAAGATAATATTGATAATACCGCTCATGCCTTCAGGGTTGTATTTGGCTGACGGATTGGTAATCAATTCAATCTGTTTGATAGAGGAAGAAGGAATTTGTTGTAACAGCTGAGCTGCATCAATGTTAGAAGGCTTTCCGTCAATTAAAACTCTAACGTTCGAATTCCCTCTTAAACTTAGCTCTTTAGTTTGCGGGTCTACACTAACTGTCGGGACATTATTCAAAATTTCAGAAGCTGTATTTCCGGAAGCGATAAGGTCTTTGCCAACGTTTACCACTTTACGGTCGATTTTTTGTTCTATGGTGGAACGCTCTTTCACTATTTCTACACCGGCCAATTGAACGGCTTCTTCTTCCAGAACTATAGTGTTTAAATTGACTGTTTTATTGTTTTCAGACAATGCAACTTCTTGTGTTAGTTTTTTGTATCCGATAAATTGGACTTCAATAGTGTATTTTTTCAGAGCCAATCCTTTGATAGTAAAATTTCCGTTTTCTTGCGTAATACCACCGGTGATTAATTTAGCATCTTCCATTACGGAAATGTTCACATAAGGAATGGGTTGTTTGGTGTTTTTGTCGATTACTTTTCCGTTAATTACTCCGGGATTACCATTGGTTTGCGCTATTAAAATAGTGCAGTTACTTACTAATAACAGTAACAATAATTTTAATCTCATTTTCGTTTTTGTTTGATGATTTTTGTTGAAGTGAATTTGAATTCCCCTAAACTTCAACAGTTGTTAATTTAATTCGAGTAAGTAGACTCTTAAAAAACTGATTTGTTACAATAGAAATAAAAAAAACTCTCAAAAATTTTTGAGAGTTTTTAGTAGGTTAATGGGGTTTTATAATTATCGCTTCATGGCGAAGTGCGATCTGAATTCTTGGTTCACTTGGTTTTCATCAGTATATGTTACACTGAACCAGTAATCATCTGAAGGCATCATGTTACCGTTGTAAGTTCCATCCCAACCGTTTCCGTTAGGTTTGATTTGGGTTAGTACTTTACCGTAGCGGTCATAAATGGTTACAACCGCACTCGCTTGGTTTCTTAAGTCTTTGATGTTCCAAGTATCGTGATAACCATCTCCGTTAGGGGTAAAATATTTAGGATAGTTGATCACAACAGCCGGTATAGAAACTACTCCACAACCGTTTTTATCTCTTACAGTAATCAAGTGCATACCTGAAGTTACATCTTCAAATACCGGACTATCTTGGAAGTTTCCGTTGTCCAATTGGTATTCGTAATCACCTGCACCTGTAGCGTTAACGGTGATAGATTGCATGTCTTGGAACTCATCATCAACTGTATAAGTTATCTCAGCAGGTTCAGATGGAGAAACCACTACATTAACCGGTTCTGAAGCACAACCTGTAGCTCTGCTCGTAGCCACTAAGGTGTAGGTTCCGGGTACAATGGCAGTGTAATTAGCTGCTGTTCCAACTGTATTCCCGGCTTCATTAGTCCATACAAAAGTGTGTGTTGTTGAAGACAAACCGCTGTACATGGTGTATGGATTTAATAAGGTTTGAGTTTCTAAGTCAAAGCAAATGATGCCTCCAACCGGTGATGGTTCCGGCAAACGATTTACTATGATACTGATCGGTTTGATGTCGAAACAACTATCGGTTAAAGTATTAGTAACACGAACAAACAAATTGGTTAAGGTAGATGAAGTTATTGCATTAACTTGGTCTGCAGCATCAGCGGCAGTTTCATAATAGGCAATGGTAAATTCATTTCCGGTTTGAGCACCCAAAATGGTTGCTGACAAGCTGGTTAAATCAAAGCTGGTTACACCATCATTGGTTCCGTCTTCATCACAAACAGTTCTCAAAGCTACCGGAGTTGGGTTGGCTACCGGAGTATCAATAATAGTTACTGTAAATGAACTTTCGTCAGAACATCTTGGTAAGAAAGGCGATACTGCATATACATATATAGTTTGTGTGGCTAAAATTGTAGCACCGGCAGTTAATTGAGTACCTGTACCATTTGGTCCTGTAAAGTAATTTCCAATAGTCAATGCCGGCAAAGTGTAGCTATGACAAATCGTTACATTAGGCACATTATCAACGTTAAAGATGGTAATATTGAAGCTGGTTTCACTAGAACAATCCGGAGTGGTGTTGGTATGTGCATAAACGTATAAGGTTTGACTAGTGGTTACTTCATCTCCGGCTTGTAACATAGTACCTGTTCCGTTTGGCCCTGTAAAGTAGTTTCCAACGATTAACGGGCGTAATGTATATGAATTACAAGCTGCTACATCCAATACGGCCGGGATAACCGGAGTTTGGTTGATGGTTACTGTAAATGAGCTTTCGTCAGAGCAAGAGAATGATGTACGAATCAACGATTCTTTATAGATATAAATGGTTTGCGAGGTTGTAATTACTGTTCCGGCGTTAATTAGAGTTCCGTTACCGTAAGGTCCGCCCGGTTGCGTATAATAATTGTTATCGGCAGATAATGATGGCAAAGTGTAAGCATCACACGCTGTTATATTAGCTGAACTGTCTGCCGTAGTTGAGAATATGTTAACTTGAAAACTGTTTTCATTGGTACATGCAGGCGTTGTGTTAGAAATGGCAAAGATGTAAATTCTTTGAGAAGAAGTAATTACACTTCCTGCCGGTAATAGAGTACCTGTTCCGCCAGGGCCGGTGTAATAATTACCATATTGTAATTGAGTTAATACATACTGGTCGCAAATATCGATATCTGATCTTGAATCAATTATAGGTAGCGGGTTGATAGTGATATCAAAGCTCGATTGATTGAAACAAGTAGCGTTTAATCTTTTAAAAACATACAAAGTTTGTGAAGCGGTAATAACATCTCCTGCGCTTAGCATGGTTCCTGTTCCTCCTGATCCGGTATAGTAGTCACCGTTGATTAATGCCGGTAAAGTATACGTTTCACATACTGTTACATCTTCTAATTCATCAACCGGTGGTTGAGCAATGCTGATGTTGAATGATAAGTTATCCGTACAGTTGGCACTGTCGCTGCTTACTTGTGCAAAAATATAAATAGTAGCACTATTGTTAATTACGGTTCCTGCCGGAATCATTTGTCCGCCACCCATCGGGGCAGTAAAGTAATTTCCAACCGGTAAAGCCGGTAAAGTATAACCGTTACACTGACTGATATCAGCCGGTTGGTTAATACCAATGAAAACTTCAAAGCTGTCTTCATCTGTACATGGAGATGTTCCGCCTGTTGTTGCGTAAACATATACCGTTTGGTTAGACGTAATTACAGTACCCGCAGGGATTTCTGTGCCGTTTCCTCCCGGTTGTGTGTAGTAATTACCAACAGATAGTTCCGGTAAAGTATAAGAAGTACATTCGAATATATCAGTTCTGGTTCCTACTTCCACTGAAGGAATAATAGTCACTGTAAAATCAGTATCCACTACACAAAACGGTTCGATTTCTGTTGTAAAATAAAAGTAAACAGTTTGCGTAGCATTAATTACAGTACCTGCCGGAATTTCAGCACCTTGACCACCCGGTTGAGAGAAGTATTTACCATATTGAGGTTGAGGCAAAGTATAACTTCCACAACTGGTAACGCTGTTTGGCGATAAAGTGTTAGGGTCAACAATAGTGATTCGGAATACACTGTTAGCTGCACAAGTACCGGGACCATTTGGTTGGTTGAAGATGTACAAAGTTGTGGTTTCAACAATGATATCTCCCGCGCTCAACATAGTTCCTTCACCATTTAACTCGGTAAAGTAGTTTCCGTTGGTTAACGGAGGTAATTCATAAAAATCACAAACTACTACAGGTTCAAGTACATCAACTGTTGGTACAGGTAAAATAGTAACTGTAAAACTTGAGATTGAAAAACAAGTCGGGTCAGTAATGTTTTGTACTCTAACGTATATAGTTGCATTCGATAAGATTGCCGTACTCAAGTTTCCTGAAATAGGATTAGTTCCGTTATTGGCGTTGTTTTCAGAATTATAGTATGAAACTGAATAAATAGAAGTTGGTTGCCCATTCAACACAATAGGAGTTTGATCGTTAAGGTTGAAGAAAGCATTGTTTAATGTTAAACTTCTCGCACAAGATGTTAAGTTTGGCGCTTGGTTAGCAACCGGTCCGGGAGTTGTTAAAAGTTGGAAAGACTTTACTACATAACAAGGTGTGTTCGGCATTTGTACTCTAACATAAACAGTTTGTCCGGGTGCAGCAGTATAATTCAAAGGCAATGGATTGGCATTGTTATCTGCATCAGCTTGAGTAGCATGATAAGTCACTAAAGTGTTTGGGTTTAAACCTGTTTTAACTATTGGAGTGTTTAAATCTAAATTGTATGAATAAGTTGCGCTACCGTTATCACATTTGTAAATATTGATAGGGTTTTGAGCGTTAATTTGAGGAAAATATTCAATAACAACATTATTGGTTGTTGGAGAACAAGGACTCAAGATATTAGTATAGATTACGGTGTAAGTGCCCGGTTGGTTAACAACCAAACTAGGTCCTGTTTCGTTGGTTAAAATCACATTGTTTTTTTTCCATTGAAAAGTAAAGTTAGACGGGTTTAATCCGGTGTTGATTGTGTGGGTTGCACCATGACACAAAGCTGCATTATTGGCTACTGTTAAATCCTGTCCTAAAACATCTTGACCGATATTCAAACTGTTAGCTGAAATGAAGATGGCCGAATCAGATTGCGGATCTAAACGATCGGCTATAACCAATTTGATATGGTATTGAACACCGGGAACTAAAGTCGATGCTGCTGTCATAACGGTTGTTTGACCATTGAAGTTTGTAGCAGATGTAGCAGCTTGCGAACCTCCATTGTATGATCCGAAAAATTGAGCATTTGCAGATGGACAAGAAGAGTTGTATAAATAGTCTCTGATGGTTACTACAGAAATCGGCAAATTGGTATTAGGAACCAAGGCTAAGTTTGTGGTAACACCTGTAGAAGTATTGGTTAGCAAAAAAGCAAAAGCATCAGAAAACTGACATTGAAAGTTTCCGTACTCTTCTGAAGCAAAAATAAAATCGAAGCTAAAGAAAGATGAATTTGGAACGAAATCAAATTCTAACACGGTGGCGTTCTTAGATACTAAGCTAACTCCGGCCGCAGCAAGTGTATTCTCTAAATCTGAATCTCCAGGCCAAGCGGCATTACCATCACTGAGTAAAGTGCTATTAGGTCCCGGTGCGTTAGCAACATTTCCGGTACTTAATATAACTCCGCTTTGCATTGGGAAATTAGGATTGGTATTTTGGAAAAATCCAATTCCGTTTGTTGAACCATAATTGCTACCGGTGCTCCAGGTAACATTGGTTGCATTAACACATGAAGTGTTGATTAAGACATCGTTTACCAACTGAGGAACAGTGTAGTTGGTAGTACTTACATTTATTGGTTGTGAGAAACCAACGGCTGTAAATAAGATTACGGTTAAGAGTATTAGTTTTTTCATGACTTGGGATTTTGACACAACAAATATTGAATATATTATCGTTTAAATGCAAAAAAAATCGATGAAATGCACAAAATAGTTAATTAATAAACGATAATACTTACAAAAAGATGTTTTTTAGCTTACTGTTTTATATTTAAACCAATGCCTGAAAAATTATTTTCTAATGTTTATCTTTGCCAACCTAAAACGAAATACTATGAAGCTTTCTCAAATTTTAACCGGTCATATTGAAACTGCTGTTCAACAACTTTTCGGAATTACAACCGATAGGGTAGAATTTCAATTGACAAGGAAAGAATTTGAAGGTGATATCACTATGGTCATTTTTCCTTTGTTGAAACAGATCAAAGGGAATCCGGTAGAAATAGGAACTAAAATCGGGGAATATTTGGTAGCAAATGCAGCTGAAGTTGTCCGATTCAATGTGGTTTCCGGTTTCTTGAATATAGTGGTTGCAGACCAATATTATTTGCACTTTTTCAACGAAATTAAGCATAACAGTACTTTTGGTTTTGTTTCTCCTTCAGCTGAAGATAAGGCTGTAATGGTTGAATATTCTTCGCCTAATACCAATAAACCATTGCATTTGGGTCATGTGAGAAATAACTTGTTGGGTTATTCGGTTGCCGAGATTATCAAAGCCTCCGGCAAGAAAGTTTATAAAACACAAATTATCAATGATCGTGGTATTCACATCTGTAAATCGATGTTGGCTTGGCAAAAATTCGGTGCTGGTCAAACGCCCGAATCAACCGGTTTGAAAGGCGATAAGTTGGTTGGGAATTTCTATGTGAAATTCGACCAAGAATACAAATCTCAAATCCAAGCGTTAACGGCCAATGGTTTAGCAGAAGAAGACGCTAAAAAACAAGCGCCGATTATCTTAGAAGCCCAAGAAATGCTCCGAAAATGGGAAGCCGGCGATGCTGAGGTAGTGGCACTATGGCAAAAAATGAACCAATGGGTTTATGACGGTTTTGCAGAAACCTATACTAACTTAGGGGTTGACTTCGATAGCTATTATTACGAGAGCAATACTTATTTGTTAGGCAAAGAAGTAGTGCAATTTGGTTTGGAAAAAGGCATATTTGAGAAAGATCCTGACGGTTCGGTTTGGATTGATTTGACTGCTGAAGGTTTAGATCGGAAAATTGTATTGCGTTCGGATGGGACAGCGGTTTACATGACACAAGATATCGGAACGGCCATCCAACGTGTTAAAGATTTTCCGGATGTAGGCGGAATGGTTTATACCGTGGGGAACGAGCAAGATTACCACTTTAAAGTGTTATTTTTAATCTTGAAGAAACTCGGTTTTGATTGGGCTGAAAGTTTGTATCATTTATCTTATGGTATGGTTGAGTTGCCTTCGGGTAAAATGAAATCTCGTGAAGGAACTGTTGTAGATGCCGATGATTTAATGACGGAAATGACTGAAACTGCCGGTAAAATCGCCACCGAACTGGGAAAATTAGAAGGCTACAGTGAGGAAGACAAAGCCAAACTTTTCAAAACGATTGGTTTAGGTGCCTTAAAGTACTATATTCTAAAAGTTGATCCGAAAAAACAAATACTCTTTAATCCTGAAGAGTCAGTTGATTTTGCTGGAAATACAGGTCCGTTTATTCAATACACTTATGCTCGTATCCAATCGATTTTGAGAAAAACCGATTTCAGTTTGGAGCAAAATATTACGGAGATTACTTTGCATGAAAAAGAGAAAGAATTACTCAAGCAATTGGAATTGTTTCCGGAAATCATTCAGCATGCGGCTCATAATCACAGTCCGGCCTTAATTGCCAACTATACTTATGATTTGGTTAAGGAATACAATTCATTCTACCAATCCGTTTCAATATTGGGAGAAGAACATCTGCCTACCAAAATTTTCAGAGTCCAACTTTCTCAAAAAGTGGGCGATACTATACAATTGGCCTTTAAATTATTGGGAATAGAAGTTCCACAACGTATGTAATATATTGAATTATGAAATTAAAATTTACTTTTTTTCTGGTTTTAACGTTGGTTTTTTCGTCTTGCGATGAATCTGTTGAAATTCCTTTATTAAATGAAGCTAAAGTAATTGATAGGATGTCTTCCGGATCATGGAAGGTAACACAGTTTACCTATCAAAACACTACAAAAACAGCCGATTATGAAGGAGTGGTGTTTGATTTTGATGCCATTACCGTTTCGCTAACCAATACCGGAACTACACCGGTAGCAGGTAGTTGGGGTGTTATAGATGAAGGTTTTGAAGGCGAACCGGAGTTAGTAGTCAATTTGGCTTTAACGAGTGTAGAACCACGATTTACTAACATATCGGATGATTGGTATATCATTGAAAGCACACCAACAAAATTGCGGTTAAAAGATGAAAATTTAGCTACAGGAACGATAGATTATCTAACTTTTCAGAAATTATAAAATAAAGCGATTGTTTATACAGTCGCTTTTTTTAAAACATCAATTTAACATTCAAATTAGGAGTGAGTTCTAATGAAAAAGTATCAACACTTTCAATGGTATTGTCATTAGAATTTACCCGATAAAATCGGTTGATGCTGTTTTGGGTGTTTAACAAATTCAAAATCGATGCTGAAGTCAGCAAACTGGTTTTGTCACCCAAACGCCATTCTTTAGAAGCAGAAAAATTAACTTGAAAATAGTCTTTTAATTTTTCATTATTCGGCGTATTGTAAATTATATTCGGATTGGCTTCGGTAACCGTAAAGTTAATAGGTGTGGTAATAGGTCTGCCGGTATGCCATTTGGCTCCTAAAGCCAGTTTTATTTTTTTCCACTCATAAATTCCGGCCCAGGAAACAGCATGAGTCACCTCGAAATTGTTAGGGAAAGTTGTACTGCTGAGCGTTTTAAAATCGTATTTGTTATCGTTGTAAGCATAACTTAACCAAGTGTAAAAACGATTGAATGATTTTTGAATTAAAAATTCGCTTCCCAAAACTTGATAATCTCCAACGGCTCTTTCCAATTCAAATTGGTTCATAAAACCTTGACTGCTACTGGTGATTCCGGTGATTTTTTTATAGAAATTTTCTAAGGTAATCAACCAGTTATTTTTTTTATAACTTAGTCCTATTGACAATTGATTGCTCTTTTGAATCGGAATGTTTTCATTGTTGGCTAAAGTCCAACGGCGCTTTTCTACGCCTAAAAAATCTTGTTGTAAATCGATGATTTGAGAAAGTGTTTGGCTCTTTTGTTCACCTAAAACTTCCAATCGCCAATGGTTGCTCAAAGCTTGGTTAAACTGCATTCTCGGCTCGGCTAAAAACAAACCGAACTTGTCGAAATAGTTGGCTCTAAGACCGGCTCGAATAAAGGTTTTTTTATTAGCGGTTTCATACATACCTTCAACAATTCCCACATGAGAGATGAGAACATTAGTGATGGTTCGGGAGAATAAAGGCAAATTGATTTCATCAAAATTAGTAACTCCGATTTCGTTAAGTTGGTAACCTGAATTGAGTGTTAAAAGGTCTGATAAACGGTTGGAATTTCTAATTTGAAACCCATAATCGAGCACTTTGTTTTTTTGAGACAACGTTTGATTGCTCTCTAAGGTTTGATTGGATGAGTTTAAGTCGTATGCCGAAAAATAGCCTTTAAATTCTGTAGTGTGATTGGTATTCCAAGTGGTTTTCCAATGCAAGCTGCCTCCAAAACTTTCTTGCTCCAAAGCACTGTTTTTGTTTAAAGTTGCGGTTGATTGATCAAATTGCAAGGTGTTTTCAATAGCAATTACATCTATGTTGAACTGGTGCTTATTTCCGATTTTTTGTTCAAATTGGGCTGTAATGTCATAAAAATAGAAATCAACATTGCTTTTATAACCTACCATGGCATTGGTACTCAAATCGGTGATGACTGTATTTTGAAAAATCCGATTGCTGTAATTGTTATAGGTAGGCGATTCCAAAACATCAGTCAGTGATCGTCTGGCTGAAAAGGTAAAATTAGAGTTGTCAGAGATTTTAATTTTCGAGTAAAATTCGGCACTGATCATATTGGAACTCAAACTGGCATTAGTGTTCTCGGTGTTGTTGGTTTGGGAAGAAATATCGACCAAACTCGACACACTTTCTCCGAAAAAAGCAGAGCTTCCGTTTTTGCTGATGGTGATATTTTGAGCTAAAGACGGATTGAAAGCAGAAATTAGTCCGAAGAAATGCCCGGTTTGAAACATGCGAATGCCGTTCCACAAAAATAAGTTTTGATCATGTGTGCCACCACGTACATTAATGTTGGAGATGGTTTCATCAATACTGATAATGCCCGGAACTTGTTGCATGGTTTGTAAAACATCGGGTTCGATTAATCCGGGTAATAGTCCGAATTTTTTCGGTTTTATGACTATAGTACCGTCATTTTTTTTACTGATTCCTGTGGTCAGGTAGCGTTGGGTTACTACTTCATCCAAACTTTGCAAAATGGGTTGCAATTTAAATTTAGGGCAATCAGGAACATTCAAATCTTCGGGGTTGATTGAGAAAGTTTGGTAGCCTTGGTGTTGAATTCGTATGAGATCTGACGATATTTTCGGGATGTTAAAATGACCGTTGGCATCCGTAAAAGCAGAAAAATCAGCCTTGTCTATTGTAATAATAGCATTTTCAATTCCTTTTCCGGTTTCGGCATCTAACAGAAATCCGCACAAAGGTTTGTCGACTTTTTTGTCGTCATAAATGGTAAAGTACTTTTCGCTGATGCGTTTGAATTGCAATTTGGTTATGCTTTTGAGGTAGTTGATTTTTTCCTCAAGAGACCAATTTTTCTCGGGTGGTGTTAAGGCATATACCACAATTTCGTCTTCAATATAGCTAAAGCGAACTTGGTGTTGTTTGCTGATAATGCCTAAAATATTTTTCAATGGAATCTCTTTCCTGTCTTTTTGAGCCAAACCCAACAAAGAAAAGAGACAAAAGAGTAGTAAAAAAATGCTTCTTTTATAGAGCATCCAAGCTTTCTAAAATGTATTTATTTTTATCGACTTTGGTTAATTTTAAATGATAGGTTGTGGCTAATATCTCCAAGGAAACATTGATGTCTTTGGCAGGAATAACGCCGGTAAACAATTGGGTGTTGGCATTGTTTTTCAGCTCCAAAGTTACATTAAAATGTCTTTCTATTTCGCCCACTATAGCTTTTAAATCCTCTTGGTAAAAGGACAATTCATGTGCCATCCATTCCGGATTTTGAGCTGTAATTTGTGGGAGTGTCATCATTTTTCCATCTTCAAAGGCAACACTCATTCCTTTGGTGATAATCATTTGTGTTTGATTATAGTTAACTTTAACTCTTCCTTCATAGCAAGTCACATCAAAACGATTGTCACGTTGCTTTACGTTAAATTGTGTTCCTAAAACGGTTACTTTGCCTAAGGCGGTATTGACTTCGAATTTTTTGCCTTTGGCTACTTTAAAATAAGCTTCACCTTCGAGTTCCAGTGTTCTGTTATTGTCCCAATTCCATTTTTTGTACTGAATTTCAGAACCGGAGTTTAGGACAACTTCAGAGTTATCCGGTAGGAAGAAGTTTTTTTGATTGCCGTTTTCGGCATACTCTGTAGCTGCAGAAAAGTTTTTAAAAGTAAAAAATACCCCTAAGCCAATTACTAATACAGCGGCTACTTTAAACAGCCAATGTTGGGTAAGTGAAATTGTTTTTACAGCTTTCTTTGGTGTATTTAAAATACCAGTCAATACTTTAGTGTCATCAAAAGCCGGAGCTTCTAAGGCTGCAGAGTATTTTTTTATCTTTTCGTAAATGGCAAAGTCAGGATGAGCTTGGAATTCTTTTAATTCCGCCTCGGTCATTTCTCCGCTGAGCCATTTTGCTAATGGGTAATTTTCTTCCATGATCTTATAGCATTTCAGTACTAAAACATATTGATTTTGTCAAACCCTACTTGAAGTGGTCAAATTCCTTTCGCAATTCAACCAAAGCCAAATGGATTCTTTTCTCAACAGCTTTTACCGATATTTCAAGTTCTGCCGCAATTTCGGCATATTTTTTTCCATCTATACGGTGCATTAAAAATGCCACTCTTTGAGTTTCGTTAAGGTTTTGTATGGCTTTGTTTAACTTAAGCTTAAATTGGTCTTCCTCTAAAATAAACTCCGGGTTTTCATTCGTCAGCTCGCTTTTACCCGAGTTTTTGGCATAATTCAACACCACTTTTTGATGGGCGATTACATTCAAAGAGGCGTTGTTGGCTATAGTGTAAACATAAGATTTAGCCTTCTCCAAAGGGACATCAGCACAATTTTGCCATAATTTAATAAAGGCATCTTGCGTAATGTCTTCGGCTTGGTCTTCATTACCAAACTTGTAGAATAAATAATTTCTCAGCGCTTTGGCGTGGCTTTTAAAAAAGGTCGAAAAAACGGCTTCTTTGCAAATACCTGAAATTTCCTCTGTTGACATAAATAGACTTAACTTGTGCTTGGGTAAAAATAATTATTTTTTTTGACTAAAGTAGGGTATTTTTGAAATCTGATGTTTTACTTTCAAAGTCAGATTAATCAACAACAATTATGAATGTTTTTTTAAGATCAGTCCTGGTAATTTTATTGTTCTCTTTGGGCAGTTGTCAAAAAGAGGAAGAAACAGTTGTTCAGGATAATACACAAAGTTTTGATAAAAACTCTCCCATAGCCGGATTGTTAATCAGAACTTCGCAAAATCCGACTTCTTTAGACAATGTTTTGGATAATACAAGTTGTTTCAGTGTCCAATTGCCCGTAACAGTTATTGTGAACGGTGATCAAATTACAGTTACTGACGAGTCCGATTATCAAGTGGTTCAAGACGCTATTGATGCTTATTCAGACGATGATGATATTGTTAATTTTGTTTACCCTATTACCATTCGTTTTCAAAATTTTCAAACTCAGGTTTTAGATGAAGCAGATGACTTGGATGATGTGCTTGATGATTGTACTGAAGACGACGGTTTTGATGAAATTGATTGTATCAGTTTGATTTATCCCATAGTGATGAATGTTTACGATAGTAACAATCAATTGGCTAATACAGTAACCATAACAGGAAACAGCGGGTTGTTTAATTTCTTGAACAACTTGAACAGCAATACTTTTGTGGCCATTAATTACCCTATTTCAGCGGTTGATTCATATGGACAAACCGTGACAATTAATTCTAATAGTGAATTAGAGAATTTCATAGATGAAGCCATAGACGATTGTGATGATGATAATTCAGGAGGTTCGGGAAGTTCTACATTGACTTCTATTTTAACTTCAGGGACATGGTACATTCAATATTGCTATTATGATGAAGAAGATGAGACTTATCATTATGAAGGTTTTGATTTTGATTTTAATAGCAATGAAACCGTAACTGCTATTAGAAATGCTGTTACGATTAACGGCGATTGGGATATACAAGATGACGGCAGCTATCAAAAGTTGAGTCTTGATTTTGACGGCTCTCAATTAGAGTATATAGAAACCGATTGGAAAGTTATAGAGTATAATCAAACCAGCATTCGATTAAAGAAGCAACATAGTGATGGTACTGATTACCTGACATTCAAAAAAAATTAAAGCGTTAAATATAGTTTTACATGAAATTCTTTCACAGAAAATTTTTAGAAAACGCCCCACAAATCAATCACCTAATAACTCCGCAAGAAAAAATTAAGCCTAACTACCTTATCAACCAATTGATAATTTGGATACTCATTTTTTCAGTAATCATTTTTATGATACAATTTTTAAAATGGAATACTAACTTTAACTAAAACTAAACATGAAAAAATTATTTTTAATCCCAATGCTATTTTGCCTTTTTATGCTAAATGTGGCATCAATGTGCAGCTCTGATGATAATTCTTCCTCAGCCCAAGATCCTACGCCGGTAATTAACGCGGCTTCTCAAGGTACTTGGAGAGTAACCAGCTATGTTGATTCAGGAACTGATGAAACCAACCATTTTACCGGCTATAATTTTACCTTTGGTAACGGAGGCGTTTTAACCGCTACAAATGGATCTAACACAGTAACAGGAACTTGGTCTGTGATTAACGACGATTCCAATGATGACAGTCCGAGTAATGATTTGGATTTCAATATCGGGTTTACCGCTCCGGCTAATTTTGCCGACCTAACAGACGACTGGGATATTGTCTCTTACTCTGATACAACCATTTCATTAATTGACGTTAGTGGTGGTAACGGGGGAACAGATACTTTAGTCTTTACCAAAAATTAGACTTCGAATTCTTTTTAAATACTGCAGAAGCCATCCTCAAAAAGGATGGTTTTTTTGTTTCTATAGTGATAGAAGTTCGGAATCAAATCCTTAAATTTGCACTTCATAAAAATCAAAGCATACCATTATGTTCAATAATTTAAGTGATAAATTAGATAAAGCATTACACATCCTGAAAGGGCATGGGAAAATCACGGAAGTCAATGTTGCAGAAACCCTGAAAGAAGTGCGTCGCGCCTTGTTGGATGCCGACGTGAATTTTAAAATTGCCAAAGATTTTACCACTAGAGTTAAAGACAAAGCCATAGGTGAAAATGTATTGACTACTTTGCAACCGGGTCAGTTAATGGTAAAAATCGTTAAAGACGAGTTAACCGAATTGATGGGTGGCGATGCAACCGGAATCAATTTATCAGGAACTCCATCGATAATATTAATGTCGGGTTTGCAAGGTTCCGGTAAAACCACTTTTTCCGGGAAGTTAGCGAACTATCTTAAAACAAAAAAAGGAAAAAAACCACTTTTAGTGGCTTGTGATATCTACCGCCCTGCGGCAATTAACCAATTGCATGTGGTTGGAGATCAAATTGGTGTGGAAGTCTATTCAGAGCCGGACAACAAAAATGCGGTTCAAATTGCACAAAACGCCGTTCAGTATGCCAAATCCAAAGGGTACAATGTCGTTATCGTGGATACCGCGGGTCGTTTGGCCATCGACGAAGAAATGATGAACGAAATTGCCAATGTGCATGCGGCTATCAAACCACATGAAACTTTGTTCGTGGTCGATTCCATGACCGGTCAAGATGCCGTAAATACAGCTAAAGCGTTCAATGATCGATTGGATTTTGATGGTGTTATTTTAACCAAATTAGACGGTGACACTCGTGGAGGAGCGGCCATCTCTATCAAATCGGTGGTCAACAAGCCGATTAAATTTATCGGTACCGGTGAAAAAATGGAAGCTATTGATGTTTTCTATCCTTCTCGTATGGCCGATCGTATTTTAGGGATGGGAGATGTTGTTTCCTTGGTAGAAAGAGCGCAGGAGCAATACGATGAAGAAGAAGCCAGAAAGTTGCAAAAGAAAATTGCTAAAAACGAATTTGGTTTTGACGATTTCTTGGTGCAAATCCAGCAGGTGAAAAAAATGGGTAACATGAAAGATTTAGTCGGCATGATACCCGGTGCCGGAAAAGCCTTAAAAGATGTTGAAATTGAAGACGATGCTTTCAAACACATTGAAGCCATTATCCATTCTATGACACCTAAAGAGAGAAGCAAACCGGCTATAATCGATATGAAGCGAAAAACCCGTATTGCCAAAGGATCAGGGACTAAAATAGAACAAGTAAACCAATTGCTGAAGCAGTTTGATCAAATGAGCAAAATGATGAAAATGATGCAAGGCGGTGGCGGTAAAAACTTGATGCGCATGATGGGCGGCATGAAAGGAATGAGATAAATCAGTTAAGGTTTAAAGTTTCGAGTGTGAAATTTTGAACCTTAATTTTTTTAATAGATTACAACTAACTACTATGTTTTGAGTTTAACAACTTTAAACCCGAAACTTTAAACCCGAAACAACATCTATGGAATTATTAGACGGAAAGAAAACAGCGGCAAACATCAAAGCGGAAATTACAGCCGAGGTTAACAAAATGAAAGCCAATAATGAAAAAGTACCACATTTGGCTGCAGTAATTGTAGGGAATGACGGTGCGAGTTTGACCTATGTAGGCAGCAAGGTCAAGGCTTGTGAATTGGTTGGATTTGAGTCAACTTTAATCAAAATGCCGAGTACTACCTCGGAAACAGAGCTCTTAAAGAAGATAATGGAACTCAATGAAGATGACAATATTGACGGCTTTATTGTGCAGTTACCCTTACCCAAACAAATTGATACCCAAAGGGTTTTAATGGCTATTGATCCGAGTAAAGATGTAGATGGTTTTCATCCTGAAAACTTTGGAAAGATGGCTTTGGATATGAGTACTTTTATTCCGGCAACGCCTTTCGGGATTTTAGAATTGTTGGAAAGGTATAATGTAGAAACCAAAGGAAAACATACTGTTGTTATCGGAAGAAGTCACATTGTAGGCCGACCGATGAGTATTTTGATGGGAAGAAAAGGTTTTCCGGGAAATTCTACTGTAACCTTAACGCACAGTTATACTAAAAATATTGCCCAGATTACTACACAAGCTGATATCATTATAACGGCTCTAGGGGTTCCGAATTATTTAAAAGCTGAGATGATTAAAGATGATGCGGTGGTAATTGATGTTGGTATCACAAGAGTAGCAGACGAAAATGATCCCAGAGGTTACAAAATAACCGGAGATGTTGATTTTGAAAATGTGTCAAAGAAAGCTTCTTTTATCACACCGGTTCCCGGAGGAGTAGGACCAATGACTATTGCGATGTTGCTCAAAAATACATTATTGGCCAGAGAACAAAAGAGATTGCGATTAGAATAAAAAAATCCTGAGTGAGAGCTCAGGATTTTTTGTTATTACAATTTGGCTAGCCAAAGTGAAGCATTCAGATGTAAGATTGAGTGCGACATCAATTCTGTCCAACCCGGATATAAGGTATCTCCGGTGGCACCTGTTCCATCGTCAGCCGGTGAGCTGTCTCCTATGGCAACAACTCTTCCGGTACCATATGTAGCAGAAGCGCACATAATGTTTGAAGTTCCTTGAGTTGAACTTCCTCTCCAAATTAACCCTTTTACGGTAGTGTTTGCAGTTCTGTTAATAGACATTGTTGCGCCGGAGGAATATTTCAATTGCGTTACTGTTCCTTGCGAACCATTTAAAATCGGATCGGTTGTAGTACTTAATCGGTTAGAAGTTGTTTCCGAGACACTGTTTAAAGTAATGGTAATTCCAAAAGGATTAGTTTTGACAGTGTTGGTCGACATCAAATCGTTCCATACCTTAGCCGAATCGTATCCATCGTTGTTTCTGTCGGAACCATTATGATTGGCAATCATGAATAAACCACCACCATTTTTAACGAAGTTAATTATTGCGGTTTTCTCAGCACTTGTGAAGCGGATGTTCGGTTCAGTTACTACATAAACATCATAGTTTTTCAGGTCTTGTGCCCCGGTTCCGCCATAGGTGATTGCTGTTCCTGTCGGTAGTGTTTCAACAGTATGCCCTAATTTAACTAAGGCAACACCCCAAGCAGACAATCCGCCTCTCCAAAAGTTTTCAGAAGTAGTGGCAGTAATGTTTGATTGGGCCGGCGTCGGGAAGCGTTGAGGGTTAGTATCAGCATCTAAAACCCAGTCAGCATTTCCTGCAGTTTCAGCTTTGGTGGCATCAAATAAAAATTTCTTTGGTGTAGTGGCTAATGTAGTAACAGTAGCTGATTTGTTGTTAATATTGTCTTCTGTAACAGTGTCTTTATCACAAGAAACTGCATTTAGAGCAATACAAATTAAGAGTAAACGAGTAATTATTTTCATACGGTAATTGATTGGTTTAACGTTTTATAACAGTTAAACATATTGTTTACCCTAATTCAAAAACAATTATTTTTTACCATTTTTAAATTTCACCTTTTCAACCACTGCAATTTTTGGGGTATTCTTTTTAGGTACAAATTTCTTCTTAGTTGTCGTAGTCTTTTTTGGAGTATTCGAATCTTTATTGGATGTTGTTTTTGGCTTCAATTTCGGTTTTTCGTGAATTTCCGCTTGATTTTTTCGTATCACTTCCATTGGATTTTTCGGATTCTCTTTGGAGCCTCGCAGGTGAATTACCAATCCGTTCAAAAAGTTACGCAATACTTGATCACCGCATTCTACATATTTAGGGTGATCGGCATTCCTGAAAAAGTTGCCGATTTCTCCTTTAGACATGCGAAAATCTACTAATTTTAAAATATCTTCGATTTGGTCATCACGAAGTTGTAGGGCAACACGGAGTTTTTTGAATATATCGTTATTGTTCATTTTTTAATGGCTGAGTCACTGATTAGCTGAGCGACTAAGGTTTTTAAAAGTTCTGTATTCTAATTCGGTGTTGATTTACTCCGTTAATTAGAAAAGCCAAAGGTACACCTTTTTAAAGCTTTCTCGCCACAATTTTTCATTGTGCTGTCCACCTTTTACAATTACCTTTTTGTTTTGTTTTTTGCATTCACAGCGCTTGGAGTTAACCCATTTTTCTACATTTTCCATATCGGGAATCACATCGGCATCGCCCTCATTGTCTCCGCAAAGGAAATAGATTTTAGCGGTAAAGTTTTCGGTTTTGTTTAGGAGTTCGTTCATTTCTTTTCTGCCAAACCAGAAAGCGGGAGAAAAGCAACCTATTTTTCCAAATACATCAGGGTATTTTACAGCGGCATAAAAGCTGACTAATCCACCTAAGGAACTTCCCATCATAGCAGTATTCTTGACATTGGTTTTGGTACGATAAGTGGCATCAATCTTTGGTTTTAGGGTGTTGACAATGAAATCCAAATAATCATTAGCTTGGCCGCCACCATATTTTTCGTGTTTAAAGGGCGTCAATTCATCAATGCGCTTTTCGCCGCCGTGTTCAATTCCGATGACAATTACCTTAGCATTAAGGCTGTCTAAAGTTTCATCTACGTTCCATTCGCCTACATAGGAAGTTTTGGCATCAAACAAATTTTGGGCATCGTGCATGTAAATGACCGGGTATTTTTGGGTCGAAATATCATAGTCATTCGGCAAATACACCCAAATTTTTTTGGTAGTTTTCAGCTGAGGTGATTCAATAAAAAAAGTAGATACGTTTTTGCCCGCTGTGCTTTCTTGTCCGTAAGTGAAGTTTTGAATCAAACAGCAAAGAAATAGAAGTATGGTTCTCAATGAATTAATTGTTGGTTTCGGCAGATTTTTCAGCTTCTTTTCTTTTCTTTTTGTCTTCTTTTTTCTTTGGTTTTTCATTTTTTAAGGCCATGTACTTTTCCTTTTGCTCTGCGTTGAGATAGCTCAGTATGGTTTTTTCTGTATTTTCCTGAATGGCAATCATTTGTTTGTTTTTATCTTCCTCACTAAACTCTTTTTTGAGTAAAATATCAACCTGCTTGTAGCTTTTCAATATTTCATTTTTAATGGCAATCAATTGTAAATCGTCTAACTTAAGGTCTTCTTTTAAACGCATCATTTGCTTGTCGATTTGTTCGTTTCGACTTTCTTCAATGTCTTTTTGAGTGGGTTGTGGAGGGCCTTGTTGATTCGCAGGAGTTGCGCCAATTCTTCTGTCAATACCTGTGTAATATTGACTGTAAGTTGTAACCGACATCAATAAAAATCCTATAATCAGTATTTTGTAATATTTCATGATAACTATTTTATGATGTAAAAATAATAAAAACCAAGTCGTTGTTCATCACAATAAATTGCTAACATTTTATAAAAATTTTTACTTTAGCTAAAAACTTATCCGGAATATGAACAAATATGAAGAAAAATTAGCCCTATTATCAGAAATGATTTCTTTTTCGGTTGTGGATGGTCGGTTGCATGAACGCGAATATCTTTTCTTGTCGATGATAGCTGAAGAGTTGCAAATTGGTCAAGATGATTTTAAGAGTTTATTCCACCAAGAAAATTATCCTACGGTTATCAAATCTGAGTTTGAAAGGATTCAGCAATTTTACCGATTGGCGTTATTGATGCATTGTGATGGTGTTTTACACGAGCGAGAACAGATTAAAATACATGAAATTGGCATTAACATGGGCTTAAATCCACATGCAATTAAGCGTGTTTTGAAAGCCATGGAAACTTCTCCCACCAAAATGATTTCTCCTGAATTTTTGCTCGAAGTTTTTCAGGAGCAACTCAATTAGCCGTTTAAGTTTGCTTCAATTCAGCTGACTTTTTTTACGGTCTATAACCGTAAGTATGGCCACAACCAAAAAGGGAACGGTTGATAGTAAAATTTTGACATTCCAACTCATCAATCCGATTAAAAACATAAATCCTAACAATAAAGTTAAACCTGATAAGCCGATGTAGGTAATGATTGCACCGGGCTTTTTTTGGAAAAGGGTTATTATCAGTAGTAATTGTGCTACCAAAGGGATAATGGTAAACGGATGCAGTGCCGATTGCGGGTTGGAAATCAATTTCTTCAGTATATCCAATTCTGCTTCAAATAAGAAGGTAGCATTGTCTTTACCCCATTCCAAATAGCCCAATAGAGAGGTGATTATCAGTAGGAGATTCAATAGTTTGCTTTTCATATAAATATGTTTTGATGGATAGACCGATTAATGACTTTTATTATAAAAAGTGACTTAACCCTATAAAAAAGCCATTACTGTCGTGAGACGGATTGCGTTCTACTCCTTTTGTATTACCGTTCGAAATGTGGATGTGTCGTATACCAAACATTATTGCCGTTTTTTTAGTAATATTAATGTCGGTACCAATGCCATATTTGGTAATTCCATTTAATTTAAGGCCTTTCCGACTATCTTCATTTGTTGCTTTTGGGAATTCTGTTAAGGTATAAATTAAACCACCGCCAGATTCAAAATACAATCTCCATTTTTCGGTATTTATTGGATAAAATCTGGCAAAAGGTCTTATGGCAAAACCGGTTGTAGCATTAAAGTCGTCTTTAGCAAACACTACGTCACATTCTACTCCTACAGACATGAACTTTCTGAGTTGGTAATTTATTCCGGTATTGTTTTGTGGTAAAAATGTATTAGGGTATTTATAGCCCCAGGACAATCCGATTTCGTTATATATTGAAATCCTGTTTTTAAGTTCAGGGTTGTTCTTGGTAAACAGTAAGCAAGTACCAACAACTGCGGCCGGGATAATGAATCCCATTGAAGTGTGAAGTTTAACAGGTTCAAATCCTAATGGATTATTGTACCATTTGTCACCATAAGTATATTGAGCTTGGGTATGTGTTGTGCAGATAGTTGTATAGATTACTACCCATAAAACCGTTGTTTTCATTTACAGTTCAGCAATTTTTTTAGCAAATATGGCAACAAACATATACTTTTTTTTAAAGTGAAAGTGTTAAAGATTAGAGTTTTCACTACTGCTTTTATTGTTTTAATGTATTGAATGTAATTAAACCAATTTTACTATGGATTTGTTTTCCAGATTTTGTCTGAAACGGGCAAATACTCCGGTAGAGCCGCCGATCCATACCAAGTATAAATTTCATAGTCTAACAGGCCGATTTTAACGGCAGGGTCTGATTGTAATATGATTTTGGCCTCTTCTATAGTTGGCGTGTTGTTTAAAATAAACAGTCCTCTGTAATTTTTTTCATTTTTCCCGAATGGTCCGGCAACAATAAGTTTTCCTTCTTTTACCAATCGGTTAATATTACTCATATGTCCTTTAAAGCTTTCGCTTATCAAATGTTTATCCTCAGTAGTATTACTGCCGGTTTTTAAGATTACAAAAAAGTAACTTTTCATGCCATAGTCATTACCGCCTAATTTTTCAGCTAATACTTTATCATAATTTGGATTAGCGATTTTTACTTCATTTTCAGTTTTTGACTGTCCGAAAGTAAAGCCGGTAAATAGGATCATTGCAATTATAAAACAGTATTTCATAGTCGTTATTTTTGATTTTTACTTGGTTTCAAACCCTTTAGATTGTATGTTATAGGCAATAATTTTTAGAGTGTCATTTTCCTTTTCTAACCGAATTGTTTCTTTGGCTTCAAACCTACTTCTTTTAACGGTATAAATAAGTAAATATTCCGATTTGGGATTGGAACCTTCTACCACATTGGTCTCCCATGATAATATACTTTGATCTTTAATTTCTCCCAGTTTTTCCAAACACACATTATAAATTTCTCGGAGTTTTACTGTATCGGTGACTTCTAAAAATCTGGGACTGAATAAGGCATAGCTTTCTTTGTATTTTTTATCTCTAAGCAAGTAGTACAACTTTACTGTTACTCTTTCGGCTTCTTCTTTATCTGTTTTTCTGTTTTGGTATTGACGGTTATAACTACAACTTGAAAAAAGGTGGAAAGTGATTAGGAGAAAGAGAAAGTTGTTTTTCATATTTTTATTTTGGTTAAATAACACTTAGAGTATTGTAGCCGTTGCAATTGAAATAGATTTTTTGATTATTTCTTTAGAATAGCTAAACGACTGGGCTGTAGTTGACTATCCATTCGATGCCATATTTATCTCTAAACATGCCAAAATAAGAATCCCAAGGGCTTTCGGTCATGGGCATTTCAATTTGGCCTCCTGCTGAAAGGCCGTTAAAGAGTTTATCTGCTTCTTCTTTGCTTGCTGTACTGATGGAAATTTTTGACCTGTTCTCGTTTTCGTTGGTTCTGCCCATCATTTCCGGGACATCATTAGCAATTAAGATATTATCTCCGATAGGTAAGGCAATGTACATGATTTTATTTTCCTCTTTTTCTGAAATGGGGAATCCGGCTCCGGCAATATCTTTGAATCGCATGATTTTTGAAAATTCTCCGCCAAACACAGATTTGTAAAAAGTAAAGGCTTCTTCAGCATTGCCGTTGAAGTTAATGTGGGGATTAATTTGAGCCATAGTAACGCATTTTTTGTTCCAAGTTTTAGTGAAGTGTTTTTTACTGAGAACTTTTTGTTGTAGCAAAACACTTAGCTAAGGTAAAGTTTTTTCCTTAATGTCTGACTTATTTAGCCTCTGACAGTCGGTTCATAAAAATAGGAATGAAGTTTTTTTGGAATTTATTTTACGCCTGTAATCTTGAGATGTTGTTAATCCGGCTAATTTAGATTTGATGTTCCAATATCATTTTTTTAATCAAAGAAATTTGTCCCAAATGATAATAGCTGTGTTCAATTACACCTTCTATATTTCTGAGGAATGTACCGTATTTTTCATCAATAAAAGGTTGGTCAAAAAGAGTATCTTCCATTTGCGCCACTTTAACAGCAAACCTCTCGGAATGCTCGAGGAAATTGGCAACTATTGTTTGCCACTCTGCCTCTGAATTAATGGGCGGAAGATCAAAGCTGAATTTGTCGCTAATTTCAAGTTTACCGCTTTCGAAAGCGTTCAGTAGTCCTTCGAGGTAATAGTTTATATGGTAGGTTAGCGCTGCAATAGTATTTAAATTGTTGACTTTTTGAGTGGCTTGTTGCCAATTCACTGCAAGTAATTGTTCTTGATAATTAGTATTAGCAATCCAATGTCCATTGAGTAAAACTTCTCGAAGTCGGCTTGCGAGGGTCAAATTTCTGGTCATATTTGTTGTTTTTGTATTATATTAAATTAAATCTTTTAGGTACGTTGCTAATGCTACTGTGCTTTTAGAGGTTATGAGCACCAATGGACTACTAAGGTAAACATAAATTCTATTAGTAGGTTAGTGGTTAAGTGACTAAAAATAGTTTGTTTGAGTATTTAGAAAGGAAACCACCAATGCTTTAACTGCCTATTTTTCCATATCGTTGTTGATCTGAAAAATGGAGAATGATGATTTCTTTTCCCTTAATGACCGGATAAAACAATTCGTAATTGCCATCATGAGAATTGTAGCGGTATGTTTTGTTTTTTCCGTTAAAAACACCATCTAAATATTCTCTTTCTTCTTGGGTTGTTTTTTCTATATAATTTTTCTTTTTTGGCTGTAAGGTGTCTTTAGTACTAACATCGTTGTATTCATTGAATCCCAGATAAACCGGATTACCATTAATGACGTCTTTGGTTATTACTGTTATATTTGGAAAATATTCATCAGTTTGAGTTATTATTTCAAGTATTTCGCTGGTTTTCAAGATGTAATTTCTATTGAACTTATACTTAAGCAGATGGTTAGTATAAGATTTGTTTTGGTTAATAATTGACTCTGCAGAAGCGACTAACATTTTTTCTTTCTTAGTTGAAGTCAAATAATCGCCAAAATACAGTAGACTAAAAATAACCGGAAACGAAAGCACCAACAACCAACCTTTTGTTTTAGAATTTGTACTTTTAGTTTCAACATCTACATTGTGTTTTTCGGCAATTCGGGTTAAGTTGAACATAACGTTGATTATCAGTGCTCCAAACATTAAAGCTAATATTCCCATTACGCTCATGTAAAATGTCTGGGTAATGTTTTCTCTGAAAACCTTGAATTCAAATACTTCAATTGAGATGAAAATAAATACCCAATAAATCAAAAGTAATATAGATATAATTCCTATTGTATTGCTGAGTTTGACTAAAAATTTGTTTTTCATGTTGATGCTTTTAGAGATGTGAGAGAATTAGTTACTTAGCTTTTTCAATTATTTTGCTGTCGGCATATTTGTATACAACACCATTTGAATAGTTATAGTTTCTGATTTTGAGCAAAGCCATTAATTATTGTAAGAATTAATAAGATTAAGATTCTATACTTCATTGTTTTGGCTTTAAAATGTTTGCCAACGTTTCATTATTAATAGGCTGTTGCTGACTTTGAAAAACAGGATTTGACAAATCAATCAGTAACACGGTAAAGTTATTAGGCGCAGTTTTTTAGGGTAACTGCTTTACTGTTCTGAAATTTCTTTTAATTTGTCCAAGGCTTTAGGATAAGTGTTCTCAAAATATTCCAAATATTCATCAATAGTGTCTATCTCCACGGTTACAGTTGTAATACCCTTATTTTCCTGAAAATTGTAATTTTCGTGTCCACCCGCCCATTTTTCTACTTGTTCGCCTGTGGTTACTTCAGTATCGCCGTCTAAAAAACCAAAATGCCTAATAGAAACAAAGTTCGCAGGGACGTGCTCTACAATTTCCGAAACCATTCCCCCTTTCTTTCCGTTTTCATCCATACCTACAAAAAGGATTTTACTCCCTTTGTTCCAACTGCCCTCATAAGTAGAAGTAGGATTGAAAGTGGCTGTCCAATATTCGTAAGTAGCTTTGTTCTTAAGGCCCAGCATTGTTTCATAAACTTTTTGAGCCGAAGCCTTTATTTCTTTTTTAAATTGTAGTTTTTCCATTACTTGCTTATTTAAAATAGTTTTATCAGTTTGCTGTTATATTACTTTTCTCAGTCTAATGATTGTTTGCGAGTGTAAATTGTAAAATTGTGCCTAATGTTTCTCCGATAGTGGCAATTGCTTGCTATTCGCTAAGATAAAGTTTTTTGTGAAGAAAAGGTAAAGTTGATAAGGCAATCTGTTATAGCTGATGACCGCTGTTATGTGCGGCTTTTTTTAGCCGATTTTTTGTCTTAAAATTATGTTATTCGATTTATTTTTTTACCATAAGTATAAGAAACAATGAGTATTGCTAAAACAACCAATGGCATTATCAAATTGCCGATTTCTCTGTCAACTACGGCGTGACTAATAAAGGCAAACAATAAATTGAAAGTAAATCCTGCATAAGCCCATTCTCTTAGCATTTTAGGTGTTTTAGGATATACAATAGCGATTACACCAAATATTTTAGCTACAACTATTGCATAAGCAAAGTAGTCGGGATAACCCAAGGCTTTTGTGCCAACTGTAATATATTGTGGTGCTGCAATCCATGTTACCAAAGGCATTGCACCTTCCATGAGAGCAATAATAATGGTAGTTGCCCAAAATATAGTTTTATTCTTTTTCATGGTAAATTATGGTTTTAGTGATGATAATAAGGCATCCAATTGATTTAATCCCATTGTAAATCCTTCTTTAAAGCCCATTTGTATAACCATTTCCAAATCGGTTAAAGAACTATACTTTGCTGAAATGTTCACAAGGGTTTTATCCTTTTTTTCTGTGAAAACATTTGTCCATTCTGTTCTTGGCATTTCAGTGTTAGTTACTCCATTTTCATCACAAAAAGCATCAAAACCTATATAGCACTTTTGATGTTCAATTTTTAAATAGTCGTTTTTGCACCAATGTATTTCATTTTCAGGACTTATCATACAATATAGCCAAGTACCACCTTCTCTAAAATCCATCGATTTTGTTTTGTTTTGATAAGGTTTTGGTGCCCACCATTGGTCAAGCAATTCAGGTTTTGTCCAAGCGTCCCAAACTAATGATAAGTTTGCATTAAACTCACGTTTTACGTTAACAGTTTGTGCTTCTTTGTCGACTGTAAAGTCAAATAATAAATTACTGTTCATTTTTTTGTTCTTTAATTGTTGATAATAAATTGTCTAGTTGATTAAACTTGGTTTCCCAAATCTTGCGGAATTGTTCAAGCCATTTGTCTATTTCTTTCATTTTGTCAATTTCAAGTGAGTAGTAAATTTCTCTACCTTGATGTTCTTGTTTTATCAGTTCGCACTCTGTCAAAATCCGAAGATGTTTTGAAATTGCTTGTCTTGATGTGTCGAAGTGTTCGGCAATGGTGTTTGGTGTCATTGCTTGTGATGAAATTAAGACGATTATGGCGCGTCTCGTCGGGTCTGATACTGCTTGAAAGATGTCTCTACGCATTTGCTTTTTTTAAATGAAACCATTCGGTTGCAAATATATGTGCAACTTTTCGGTTTCGCAAATTTTTTTGGATTTTTTTGGATTGTTTAAACTTTGGCCAACCTATTTTAGGATGAGGGGTCTGTTAAGCTTGCAGGTAATATTTAGTGGCTATCAGTTTGTATCTTAACCAATGAACCGCATACTTTGAACTAACAAAAGGGTTTATGTAAAAATGGACTTGAAATAGAAAATAACAGGCGCTACTAACCACTGTTAACAGTCGTGTTTTATGAAATCCAGGTTTTATCGACTTTAACTATAACCCATTTATCATTTACTTTCCGGATATATACTGAGTAACCCAATCCGCACTTTCCTCCACATGAATAACTTACCTCTAAACTTCCGGATGTCTTTTCTGAGTTAAATTTTATATGTGAAAAAGACATTACTCCCGCAAATTTTGGATAGTTTGCTTTCCAGTTTTTGTATTCCAAATCTCTACCTCTTGGATGTTCACTCAAATGCTTGAAAGTGAATTTTGGAGTTTTGTATTGATTTAAATCTGTTTTCTCATTAATCAATCCTCCATTTTCTATCACAATAATAAGATTTAGAGTGTCTTTTTTCAATTTCGATCTTTTGACTTCACATTCTAAATCTCTCCGATGTTGACCAACAGAATCCAAACCAATCCATTTTCCTTTCTCATCATAAATTGGTTTTCCTTGTTCCGGAAAACAAGTGTAAAGTCGTTGGTCAATATAAGTTGAGTCAACAATTGCGATAAATAATTTATCAAACACATCTTGTTCAAATTCTTCGCTTGTGATTTTTCGATCACAGCCTAAGAAAGCTAATGTTGATAGAAATAATATGGTTTCTTTTATAAGTCTCAAAATATGTCTGCTAACGTTTCGTGGGAGTGGCAGTTGATTACTGTGTAGCGGCGTGCTGTATGCTAAGATAGAGTTTTTCGCGAAGAAAAAATGCGAATTTAACTAAGAAACCAAAATATCGGCTAACAGTTGTCCTGGGCAGTTTTAATGTTTTGGACTAACATAAGAAATTATTTTTCCATCTTCTGTAGCACCAACAAACCCAAAACCCCTCAAATAGTAAAAATGAAACTTTTTAGAATTTAATTCTCCTTCAATGACTAGTAAGTTTTCATAATTACAAAAGGGTGTTTTCAAATGCCCATTATATGAAATAATTTTATACTCACCCTTTCCATTTCCTTTTTTCCATACATGACCTTCAACAAATTTAGCGTTATATCTGATAGTTTCATTTCCACAACATTTTTCATACTCATAAACAATGCCATCAGCTTCCCTTAAATATCTTAATACTGTACCTGAATTTTCACTTTCTTGTTCAAATTCAATGTATGTTTTTCCATTAATTTCCTTGGTTGCATTTTTTCTTTCGAGGTAGAAAGTATCTCGCCAAATGACTTTTTTAAAATCAATTGTTAAAGGGAAGAAGGCATCATTTAATTTTTCAGTACAAAAATCTTCATTGGTTTGTGAAAAAGAAAAACTAAAAAAAAAAGAAAAAAGAATTAGGTGTATTTTTTGCATGATGTTATGTAAAATTGCCTACCATGTTTCGCCGCTAACCAACTGTTTCGAAGCCAGCGAACTGTATGCTAAGATAAAAGTTTTTCTTGAAGAATAGGGTGGAAGCCAATAAAAACCGGCAAGTGCAACTAACCGCTGTTGTGCTTTCGTATTTCTTAAAATTGCCTTTTAAAAGTCTTTCCGTTAAATTTATACACTTTTCCGTCTTCCATACCAAACCACAATTCTCCCTTATCATCTTCAAAAATGGATAAAGCATTGTCACTTGTAAGTCCATCTTTCTCTGTGTAATTAGTCATCTTTACACCATCATATTTCCAAATTCCCGCATCTCTGTCACCAAACCATATATTACCTTTACTGTCTTCAGCAATTGTAAAAACGTGTTCGAGAGTGCCGGGCATTGATTGATTGCCTTTTCTTCCACTTGTCGGGTGAATTAAGTTATGTTTTTCAGAAAAATTAATGATTGCATCGCCTTCTTTCAGTAATACGCCTATTCCATTATTACCAATCCAAAGTCTGCCTTTTGAGTCTTCGAGAATACTTCTTATATGAAGTGGTGCGATAGCTCTATCAAAACCTAAAGTTTCATCATTGATGATTGTAAAGTCACTCCCATTATAGCCAAAAACACCTGCGTAAGTGCCAAACCAAATCATATTATTTTTGCCTTTTGAAATACCCGTTACTGCAAATAAATTGTCGTAATTATTAAGGACTTTGTGGGGAGGAAATGCCAAATAATTTAATTTTTGTCCATCGTATCTGTAAACCCCTTCTTTGGTTCCGGCTTCAAACCAAAGGTCGTTTTCTGATTTCATCCATTTTCCTTGCAATGATTCATTGCTTTGAATTGGGAAATTATCTTGTGGTTTCTCTTTGCCTGATTTGGTGTAATTCATGATTTTTGCGCCATCATAACTACTCACTCCTTGTTGAGTATTAAACCAAATAACTCCTTCTTTGTCTTCTTGTATATTGTGAATTTGGTTGTCCGTCAATCCGTCAATGCTATTAAAGTAGGTGAATGAACTACCGTTGTAAACCGCTATTCCTTCTTGAAGACTTCCAAACCAATAATTTCCTTTACTGTCTTGAAAAATAGAACGAATTCCCGAAGTGAATTTTAAGGTGTCAGTTTTTGAAGTAGCTTTTAATGCAAACTTGTTAGTTTCTCCTTCTGTTGATTTCTTTTGAACGCAGGAAAAATTCAGTGTCAAAATAAGTAGTATATAATTCAATTTATTTTTCATTTCGGGTTTTTATAATATGATGCACAACGTTTTACGGCTTCGCGTCTGTTGCGATTTCGGCGAAAAGCGTACTATCTGCTAAGATAGTAGGTTTACGTGAAAAGTAGGGTGGAAGTCAAGAAAACCCAACATATCGACTAACGACTGTTAGTTGTTTTTGCGCTGTTAAGCATTTATTTTATAAGTTTCTGACCATCTTCAACGGCATTTTTATTTGAGTAAATGAATTCATGTTTAGCTTTTCCATTTTTCATTAACTCGTTTTTGTTTTCAATATCCATAAAAAAAAATTCCTTCCCAATTGTTGTGTAACTTCTGAAAGTAAACTCATTTTTGTAATTCACCTCTTTCTCTGCTTTGTTTAGGGTTTTGAGTTCTTTTTGAATGCTCTCAATATTTGTTTTCTCATTGGTTGAGAATTTGACTTCAATGATTTTTCCGTTTTCAGTAGTTATATTCATGTTGGAAACCATTCCGATATCATTTGAAAGTTTTATTAAGTTACAAAAGTATTCGTCTGGCATTGTATTTCTAAAGTCAGCAAATTTTTGGTGTGATGATAAATCTGATCCGATGTCAAATCCACCAAAACCTTTTATTTCTTTATTAGATTCTTGACACGAGATAAATGTCAACATAACAATTAACAAATAGATTTTTTTCATGATTTATATCTTTTTAGGATGATTTTTTGGCTATCCTACTGTTGCGAAGCCGGCGAACAGCATACTGTTTGCTAAAATAGGTTTTTTTCGTGAAAAATAGAATATAAGCCCAGAAAATCAGGACATAGCGGTTAACGGCTGTTGGCCGAAGTTTATGTTTTATAAAAGAAATATGCATCGGCAATCGTTGGTTGCCAATTCTCTTTTTTCAAATTCTTTAGTTTAAATTTTTTAAATATTTTTTTAGAACTTTCAATTTTCATTGTGAACTGATCTCTGTTGTTTTTGTTTTTCTCATTTAGTTCATATGAGATGCTATATTCGTTTTCGTTGGCAATTTTTTCAAAATACGACTTCAAGTATTCACTGATTTTTTTTGGACTTGAAAATTCTTCTGATTTTTTAAATTCGATTTCAAAACTTCCTTCATAGTCAAACTGCGGACCATAATCAAACAAAAATTTCGGATTACTTTTTTGAGCAACCAAATAATCATCATATTCTAATTTAGTTTTGAAAATTTTAATTTCATAAAAGTAACTGAAAGGGTTGGTTGTATTTAATGTAGCGATTTGAGATAAGTCGAATTTATAAGTATGGCCATCATGAGTCATGGCACTTTTTTGAGTTGGATTTATTGTCCATGAGCCTATTTCATTATAATTTTTGATGATAGTGAGTTTAAAGCAAGGACTTTCCATTGAATTAGGAACTTCATCTCCAAGTTTTATGTTTTTTTTAAATGTTTCAATTGAAACAGAATCTTCAATTATAAAATTGAATTTTTCAAATGTTTTTTTCGTGTCATATTGTGGATACCTTCCGATAATTTTAGTTTTTGAATTAACTTTTAAAGTATCGAATAATACTTTTTGACTAAATGCAGAACTTGTAGATAAGACGAAAATTAATAAAAATATTTTTTTCATGGAGTGTTATAAATTTCTGCAAACGTTTCATGGCTTTGCGTCTGTTGCAATGCCAGCGAACTGCGTAATCTTTGCTAAGGTAAAAGTTTTTACGTGAAAAATAGAGTAGGAGTCAAGAAAAACCAGCAATAGCTTATAGCTGCTGTTATGTGAAGGCTTGATTGTTTTCTATTCTATAAATTAAACCTTTATGCTGATGGAAATCAAATTCTCGTTCAAATTTTAAACCCAGCTTTTCCAAAACCTTTATCGATGCTACATTCTCTACCATTGCTCTTCCAACAACAGCTTTCAAATTCAGTTTTTCAAAACCGTATTTTAAACAAGCTTTAGCACTTTCTGTAGCAAAACCTCTGTTCCAATATTCTTCAAAGAATCTAAAACCAATATCGGTTTCGTCAATCTCTTTGACATATTTAAGTCCACACCAACCCAAAAACTCTAGGTTAGATTTATTGATCACAGCCCAACGCCCGAAACCATTATTTTCGTAGTCTTTGTAGTTTCTTAAAAAATGTTCTGCTTGCTCGATGCTCTCAAAAGCCTTATCTCCGGTATATTTTATAACATTTGGATTCAAATTCAATTCGAAGAAACTTTTAGCATCGTCAATATCTAATTCACGCAATATTAATCGATCCGTTTCTAAAATTTGTTTCATTTTTTGCAGGGTTTTAAAAAGCTATCACATAACGTTTTGTGGCTATCCGACTGTAGTGAAGCCAGCGAACAGCACACTTTCTGCTAAGATAAAATATTTTCGTGAAGAAATGAGTTGCATTCAAGAAAAACCAGCCATAGCGGCTAACAGCTGTTAGCAGCCGTTTTTATTTCAGTCCTAATTTTTCAATTTTGTTTTCTATTGTCATTTGTTTCATTTCTGTTTCTAATGCTTGAAAGTCTATTTTTTGAACAGATTTGATAAAACTTCCGTTGCTTATTAAATGTATTTCATCGCAAGTGTCGCTCAAAGTAGAGAAAATATGCGATGAAATAATAACTGTCTTGTCGAGTGCTTTTAGTTTATGAATAATTTCCGTGATAATGATGTTGCTTTGTATGTCCACTCCGTTAAATGGTTCGTCAAGTATAAAATAGTTGTTGTCTTGGAAAAGAATTGCTGTCAATGCCAATTTCTTTTTCATTCCTGTTGAATAAGTAGAAGCATATTGATTTAGAGGTAAGTCAAAAATGTTTCTGTCGTCAATGTCGGAAATTTTTATGTTCCTTGCATTGCATAGCAACTGAATATATTCTTTGCCAGTAATTTTATGGAAAAAGAAAGGTTCTGTCAGCAACAAGCCAAGATGATTTTTAATTGGGTTAGGGTTTGCACTAATTTCGCCTTCGTAATCTTCTAAATCTGCTATACACCTGAAAAAAGTTGTTTTTCCTGCACCATTTTCGCCAACAATGCCATATACTTTTCCTTTATCAAATTGTATATTGATGTTTTTAAGAACTTCATTTGTCCCATATTTCTTTGATAAATTTCTGACTGTAATCATTTCAATAAGCTATTAAGACGGGATTCAGATTTTTTGAAAAGGTAAGGAATTAGAACAATAAGTATAGGTGGAAACCAAATACAAAGCGCTAAAAGAATACCTTGTGTAATGTTCATTTCGTCAGGATACGCAGAGTATTTACTAACGATTACGCTGATTAGAAACGCCCAGCCAACTAAAAAGAAAAGTGATAGTATGCCGATATTTTGAGTATAGAAAATTGCGATTGCTACTGCGATTGGCAATGCAAGCGAAGTTGAAAAAAGTATGGCTGTTTTAATTTTACCATACAAAAACTCTTTGGCATTCACGTTGTAAGTCCATACGTAATATTCATTTTCTGGTTTTGAGTAATAACTTAATGTGGTCGCAAACACAAGCAACATTGCAAATACTCCAAGGTTGAAGTTGTTTACAGAAATGGCAATAGCTGTCAATGAGTATGCCGCAAAAAACAAGTAAAACGTGTTTCTAAATCCGGTGGTAAATTCAAAAGGTCTTTTTGAAAATGGTGTCCAAATAGTAAAGTTTAATGTTGTGCGAAAATGCATAAGGGCTAAAATTGTCGCCAAAACAAACAATAGAAGTGCAGAAAGAAAGAGTTGTTTGTAAAGCAGAAAAATTAGAAATGGCAATGAGCAGATAAGATTTTCTGTTACTCTTATCTTTTTCAGTTTTGTGTCGCCAAAACAAAATTTTAAAAATTCTGTTCTTCGGGTTTCTGAAAGTTTTCCGATGAGTGTCAGAGCCGAAAGCATAAAAATATATTCAGCAAATTCTGTTTTGCCAAATAAGTAAATTGAAAGTCCAACAAACCCAACTGTCAAAACGAGATATGCCAGTAATGGTTCAAATCCGGTGTCTTTAAACCTGCGGTTTGTCATTCTGTATTGAAGTTCAAAATATTCTTTCATTTTACTTTTTACGGTGTCGTCCAAAAATGGCTGCTAACGTTTCGCAGCTATCAGTCTGTTGCGACGCCAACGAACTGCGTACCGTCTGCTAAGATAATAGTTTTACGTGAAAAATAGGTGTGAAGCCAAGAAAATCCGGTAATAGCGGTTAACGGCTGTTATATGATGCCCGCTTTTCTTTCTTGTTCCGCTTCTGTTTTTCCATCCTGCTATATTTCTGTTTCGGCTTTCTTTAAATGCAAGTCTGAATGGCATAAATATAAATCGGACAGCTATAAATATAAATCAGACAGCAATAAACATAAACGGAGTTTGAATAAATATAAATATGACAAGCATAAATATAGATGCGAAACGCATTTATATAACTGTGAAGCAGATGTATATTATTGCGTTAGCAATATATATAAATAGGGTAGGTAGTTTTATGTTTCGGCTTGTCATATTTATATTTTAAGTTTTGTTATCTCCTTTTCTTGGTAAATTCTATTCCTTTTACTTGTGCAAATTGTTGACTTGTTGCTCCAAAAACTGATTTGATATATTTCTTTACTTCGGTGGCGATGTCAAATAATCCTGTGTCTGTTCCGTAGATTATTGTATCTCGTGCAATTCTTGAATTGCTTAAGTTAGTGTATGCTGTGGCAACTGCGCTATTTTTAGCGGTTAGGTCGGCTTGTTTTGCTGTTAGTGTTACGATTTTCAAATCGTTTTCGTTTGGAGCATAACTTGGTTCAGTTTGTAAAACTGAAATAATACCCGCAAAATGCTGAATTTGTTGGTCGTAAGATTGCTGACTTGTTGAAATTGTGTTTGGTGCTGGTTCGCTTGGGTCGGTTGGTGTTTCAACTGCTTTCGCTCTGACACCTTGCATTTTCTTATTGAATGCTTTTGCATCGGCAATTTTTTGAGAAGTTGCATCGGTTGTTTGAAATGCGTTTATCAATCTTGTTGATAACGATTTTAAATCTTTGAATGCATGAATTCGCTCATTAACTTTGTTGTTGTAAGCGGTGTTTTTTGTAACAACATCGGCTAAACTACCTTGTGATGCTGTGTACAAAGCATTAAGTTGTGGCAACTTTAGTGCGTTTTTGGTTGGGTTGTACGTTGCTCCATATCCAGTTACGAATGAAATTAAATCTTGAAAATTTGCAACATTTTTTGCGTGTCCTGTTTCTGATGTAGATGCCATAATATTAAAGTTTTTTGATCGAATTATTTATTTTATTTGAATATAGGTAAGCTTTAAAATAAAACAAAAGAGCTTAATAATTTTTAAGCATTTTATTTTAATATCACTACAGTGCAAACGTAATTTTAAACATTGTTTGCCTTGGTCGTAAATTAAAATTGGTTTCGATATAACTATAGCCGCTAATACTTACTGTTTTAAAATTTGTTGTGTTGAATAAATTATTGATTTGAAATTCAAAATCAATTTTTCGCTTTTTAATTGTATATCTGTATATTAAATCGGTAAATAGGTTTTCTGAACGTTCAGTAAATAAATTGTTGTTGATGTATTCAGACTTTATGGAAAAAAATTGATTTTTATTAAAGTCAAAATTTAAGTTCATTGAATGATTTTGTTGAATAATTGTTGGATTTAATTTCTCTTGGATTTTGTTTTTTGAGAGTAACCAATTGGATTGATATTCTAAATTAAACCATTCAAAAACATCAATATCTATTTTATTTCCAAAACTCCAGTTTACGTTTTTAATTGTAGTATCATTAAAATTCAATATTTGTTGAAATTCAGTTAAACTATAACTGCCATTCAGGATAACATTTGTTTTTAATTTGCTGAAATATTTGTTAATACGTGCCGAAACAGATTGATTTAATCTTGTATTCTTTTCTTCAATGGCTTTTATTACGGTTGAACCATTAGTTAAAACTTGTGTGTCATATAACAAGTTATTATCGCTTTTTGAGTTGGTGTAAATAAAAGTAAAAAACAAAGCTTTGAGAGGGTCTCTAAAATTAACGCCAAAAGATTTATTTTGATTTATTATTTGTGGTAAAGGTGCATTAATACTTTGGATGCTTCTATAATTTTGTAAAATGTAAGCATAATACAATTGATTAATTGTACCAAATTGATTATTGATACTTACAGTGGAATTAATTTTCCAATAGGTATTTAAATCGTAAATAAGTGACAATCTTGGCTCAAATGTGGTTCTATTGAGACTTTCCTTTTCTTGTAAAGGATTATCATTTATTGTATAAGATTGAATATTTACAGGTGTTGTCAAATCTAAACGCCATTTATTTTTTTGATATTGTGTATGGAGTTCAAAATAGATTTTTGAGCGCATCCAATCTAAATTATTTGAAAAGTCATTACTCAAAATTGTATTTTCTGAAGTGGTAATCTGGCTTTTCAAGGTTTGATTTTCCAATTGAAAACCAATTTTTGGTTCAAATGTAAATTGATTATAACCTTTAATAAAACTAAATGTATTGTTAGTATAAAAAGTTTTTAAATCAACCCTCTGAGTCACTTCTTGATACAGAATGTTGTTGTTTAAAATTGCTTCAAATTGTCCAGGATTTACTTTTAATGTTTGTGGTGTTTTATTAAAACCTGCATATGAATTTAAAGTAAGTAATTGTTTACCAATGGGAAAAATTGATTTATGACTATTTGATATTTTTAAAAAGTCGTTTGTGAGATTTTGTGAAATATTTTGATTTTCTATATAAATTAAGCCACGTTGGCTATCCCAACTACCTTCAAAATCTAGGCTGTTTTTGAAATAATTTTTATTTGCATTTCTTTGTAAAGTAATGTTGGTTTGTAATGCATTAGAAAAAAATAGATTGTTCTTTTCTTCAAGAAGGTTTATTGTGTTGGTAGGTGTAATGAATTGAGTATTTGTATACCCATTTTGCTGCTGATAGTCATTTAAACAGGAAACGTTTAATCTTAGTTCATAATCTTTTTTTAGTTTTTGTAAATGGTTAAAAGTAAGTAAGTGAATATTATTATCTAACCATCGTTTTTCAGAAAAATCAGGACTTGATAATTGTTGAATGGACAACCAATTTGACTTTTCATTACTACTCTCAAATTGGTTCAATAAATCGTCAATAGTTAAAGATTTAAGTTGTAGCACAACATTAATACCAGTATTATTGGCTTGATAGGATGCAAGCATTTGTTGTTTTTTTGTAAAAAGCATTGGTGTTATATTGGTTTCCCATATTAACGGAGAAAATCCTGCACCTAGCTTGGCATGTCCTGTAAATGTATATGATTTTTTTAATTTAATATTTAAAGCCGCATCTTCTGAAAATCTCAAACTGTCTAGCATCTTTATGGGTTGATGATTTTCTAAAATCTGCACTTGGGTTACAGCATTATAAGGTAAATTTTCGTTGGCTAGATTGTACTTGCCTTCCAATAAATCTAACCCTTCAATATAATATTTATTGATAGGTTTACCTTGGTATAAAATTTTTCCGTCTGATAAGATTTCTATTCCGGGCATTCTTTTTAGTACGTCAGAAATGCTTCGATCTTGTTCTTTAGCAAATGAATTTACAGAGTATTTTATAGTGTCACCTTTTTGAGTAATTGGCTGTGTCTTTATAACAACTTCTTTTAATTCGAACACTTTATTATTTAATCTAAAATCTTTTTTTTGGCTCTCATTTTTTAAAGTTTCATTGATTGTTTCAAAATCTATGGAACTAACTTGAATGTCAATTTCATTTTGAGATTCGGAGAAAGTAACACTATAATTACCGTTCTCATCAGAGATTGAATAAGCTATAATGTCTTCTGTAGATTTGTAATTTATTAAAACACTTGCATTTGGAATCGGATTTCCTTTGAGGTCTGATATTTTTCCCTTAATAGTCGTTTGAGAGTTTACTGTGTTTGTTATTAAAATAAATAGAATTAAATTTTTTATCATTAGTTTTTTACGCTTGTTTAGTTTTATCATAACAACAGATGCAGTTGTTATATGCAATTTTAAAAACTATATTTTGGTGTTTTGAATTTATTCTTGTGGATATTTAATATCTATGAGTATTTGACCTCTATACCTTTTTTTTATTACATTAAACCATTTCTTTCTTTCTTCAGCATTATCAAATAGAACAGAGCCATCATCAGATGTTAAAATTTTAAACCTGTTTTTATAATATTTCTCTTTTGTAATAAGTTTATAGTCTTTTGCTTTGGGTAGGTTATATTTTTCTTTCTTTTTTTTATAATTCTCTAAAGTAAAATTTAACTTTTTTTCAGAGTCGTAAAGGCTAACTATTAGTCCAGGTAAACCTTTGAACTTGTAAGGACCATAATTTAGGGGTATTTCGATGGAAAACCAAGCATACCAGATTCTACCATAAGCATTGCATCGAGCTAATTGAGCGTTAACCTTTCCTACTTTCTTTTTCTCTTTTAGAATTTCCCAATTAAGTTTGTCATTTTCCACATATCGATATTTGAAATCTTTAATATCTTCGAAAACATCCATCTGATTATTGTTGTTACAAACAATTTCAGGAAATTCTGAGCCATACTGCATATAATCGTTTGGATTAGTTTCTTTTAATGAGTTCAAGGAATAAATGGTAGTACTTAAAAAAGCTGATTTATTATTTTTACTTTCAACTAATAAAATGAATTGTTCCGTATCAGATGATTTATCATTTCTTGTAAATTTTAAATCATAAAAACAAACATAGTCGGTGTTTATGGTTTGAGCAGTGGCTTCTATAATAAAAAGTAATGCTATTAAAATTTCAAAATGTTTTTTTTGCATAATTTATAAAGTTTAAGAAGGCTATCTAAGTTCATAGATAGCCTTAAATTTGGTAATTAGGTATTAACTGTTATTGTCACCTTTTTTGGGTAAACACCACAGTGCATTAAATTATACGTTGCTACAGCATCCGTAATTTGTTGTAATGTAGCATTATCAGCCATATTAATTGTTCCAATTACTCCGCAAGTTGTGGTAACATTCCAAACTCTGGCATTCATAGTTACGCTAACCAATAGAATTGCTGCTAAAAATATTTTTTTCATTCTTTTATTAGTATTTTGCTTGAATCTTTGCAAGAGCTTCTGACTCATTAAGGCAGTCAAAGATTTTCTGCATTGTTTTCCATATGGAGTTCTGCCCGTGAACTATAAAGTTCTCATAAAAACCATATTATTTTTTTAAATATTCGCGACTATTTTCAAAACAATACAATTTTAATTTTACATAAAATTATAAGAATATTTTTGCGAAAATAATAGAAGCAACTTTAAAAAAAAAGAAAATAATTATTTTTTAAGGTATTTTTTATGTTATACCAAATAAAATCGTTAAAAGGTAAAAAAAATCGTTAAATAGCACTTTTTTAAGAAGTGAGTGTTTTTTTCGCCGTGGTTTAGCCCACGGGTATCATATAACGTTTCGCGGCTATCCGACTGTAGCGAAGCCATCGAACGGCGTACTATCTGCTAAGATAATAGTTTTACGTGAAAAATAGGAGTGAAGCGAAGAAAAGCCAGCAAGTGCTACTAATCGCTGTTAGCGGTAGTTGTTTTCTCCGCACCAAGGTTTTGCCTTATCAAATATGCTTTGAAAGTAAAATACAATGAACTTCCTACAAGGTAAAGTCTGATAGCGTTTCCAATAAGCCAAATTACCGATAATGTGTAAATTTCACTTTTGTATTTTTCAATGTCACCAAAAAAAAGTTTCAAATTCAGTTGGGTAACAATTAATGCTGTCAATGCAATGGACAACAACCCAAAAATGCTTGCTTTTTTAAGGTACGCTTTTTCTTTTGAGTTGGCTGCTTTGAAATACAAATAGCAAACTACAAATACTGCTATTTGTGTAAAAGGTACGTAGTAAAAAATCTGATTCGTAACTGTAAAATAACCTTGCCAATTTTTTAGTGCTTGATATGACTCTGTAAGTTGGTTAGGTGCTAAAACTATTTCTTCGTAAAGGTTTCCGAAAAACCAATGAGCCAAGAAAAATAGTGAAAAGCCTAAAAGACGATTGAATGTTTTTATTTGCATTATTGTAAATATTTAAATTTAATGCAAAGGTCAATAATATTAAAGTTGTCAAACTTGCCAATTGGCAATTAATGAATTACCTGATGCTTTTTCTCAGCCTGCTCAATGATGTCTGTGTGATGCCTAAATATGAAGCGAGTTGTTTTAGCGGAACTCTTTGCAAAAGGTCTGATTGTTTCATCATATTCAAATAACGTTCTTCTGCTGTCATTGTCTGATAACTTAATATTCCATTAATAACCTTCAAAAAAGCATCTTCCCAAATTTGTCTACCGAACTGTTGCCAAAATGGAAACTCTTTGTACAATTTTTCCATTTGAGTTTTGTCAATTGAAAGCAAAATTGTGTCTTCAATGGCTTCAATATTGAATTGAGTCGGGTGTCCTGATTTGAGACTATTGAGTTCAGTGAAGAAATCACTTTGAAAAGCTAACCAACCTGTTATTTGTCTATCGTCTTTGTCAAAATAAATGCGAAGTCCGCCAGATTTAATAAAATAGTAAGAGGTTACAACTTGTCCATTCTTTATGAGGAACTTCCCCTTTTTAATATTCCGTTCTTGAAAATGTGAAAGGACATTTTGTAATTCGTTTTCTGAAATGTTGATTTGTGATTTTATAAAGTCGCCTAAGTCTGTCATATATTTTTTATCACTAAGTGGGTCTTTAGGGGTTTCAAGTTTCTAGCGCAACGCTAGTTGATTCAAATATAGTTATAATTTTTCTAAAATAATTTTATCAAAAACTTCTTTAGGTGTTTGATAGTCGAGTACCTTTCTGGGTCTTTCATTGAGCTCATTTTGGACGCTTTTAAGGCGTTTTTTGGTTACAGTTGACAAATCGGTTCCTTTAGGGAAATAATCTCTTAAAAGTCCGTTTGTATTTTCGTTAGTTGGTCTTTCCCAAGGTGAATAAGGATGAGTAAAATAGACTTGGACTTTGGTGTTTTTAGTGAATAATTTATGTTGGGCCATTTCGGTTCCGTTGTCATAAGTTAGCGACTTTTTCATCAGTTTCGGAAGTTGTTTAAATTCCTTTTCAAATGCTTTACGAACAGACTTAGCATCTCTATTTTTAAGATGTACTAAGATGACAGCTCTGGTAGATCTTTCTACTAAAGTACCTATGGCTGATTCGCGGTTTTTACCTAGAATTAAATCACCTTCCCAGTGTCCCGGAATCTCTCTTCCGAGTACATTTTCCGGGCGTTCATCGATTCTGACAGGGTCTTTGATAGTTGTTCTTTTGTCGGTTCCACGACGTGTATTTCCTCTTTGTTTTCTTTTCTGTCTGAGTTCAGAAATGAGCATCTCTTTGAGCTCTTTTTTGGAGTGCAGATAGATGTAAAGATAGATTGTTTCGTGAGAAGCTTGCATAGTTTTATCGTTAGGGAATAGCCGTTTTAAACTTACTGATATTTGGTCAGGTGACCAAAACATTGCGAGTTTTTGATGAACGAATTTTTGCAGTTTTGGATTGAAAAGAATCTTGCTTTTACCAAGTCTTCGGTCTATAGACCTAGCGTAAGATTTTAAGTTAGCATAATAAGCTTGGTATTGCTTTTTAGGGTACTTTTTGACTTCTCGGATAATAGAACTTTTATGTCTTCCAAGTTTAAGTGCAATGGCAGAATAGGATAGATTAAGTGCTAATAATTTTTCAATCTCAATACGTTCTTGGAGTGTAATTCGGTTGTAGTTTTTCATAATAACGAACTTATAAATTTCTTTAAAAGTTGCGTTAGATTATTGAACCGGCGCATAAATGGCTCCTAACGTTTCGCGGCTATCAGTCTGTAGCGAAGCCAACGAACTGCGTACTGTCTGCTAAGATAGAATTTTTACGTGGAAAAAATGGCACAACTCAAGAAAAACCAGCTATAGCTGATAACCGCTGTTATAGGCAGGCTATTATTCAATTTTTGCAACTTTGTGTTTATTGAAAAGCATTATAAATAGTAATGATAATTAAAATAATTGCTGTAAAACCATAAAATACTGCTAACGTATTTGAACGCATTATTTTAAAGATTCCATCTACATTTTCTTCAAATTTTTTATAATCTAAAGAGTATAAATTTTCATTTGAACTTTGTCTATTTTCAATAACCCATTTGTATAGTTGTCTGTAGCATTTTTCTTTATGAAGGAAAAAAGCATCTAAGTACCAAAATGAAAAAAGAGGTAATAATAAAACTAATGAAAAATAAGTTAGGTCATTAGTAACTAAAGTGTCTTTTGTTAAGGCTAAGACGGCTACAATTATTGAAATCATCCAACCTTTGAGAAGAAAAGAGTTGTTTGCCATTCGATTAATTACATTTTGTATTAAATCGATTTCTTTATGAAGTATTTCTTTTTCCATAATTTGTTATTGTTTTAACCAAACACTTAATTCGGTAATGTAAAAATCATCAGGGTTTTCAACGTAATAACCTGACTTAAAATAATGTCCTTTGTAATTTGTAAAAGCATTTCTATAGCTTATTTTAGGATAAATTCGTAGGTATTCATTTCCTTTATATTGATAATCAGATTCTCCAACTTCTTTGATAGGTAAAATTGCCAAGTTGCTTTTATATTTATGTGTGTCACCAAAACCTAATTCCCAATTGCACCAATAAGAAGAAATAGCATCTTCAGTTGCTAATAAAATAAACTTTTTACAATATTTTATTACTTCTTTTATACGTTTCGCTGTTTCTCCTGAAGTTTCTTTTGGCATTTTATTGTCCATACTGTCTATATAGACTTTTGCTCCATAATCTTTTAAGAGTCCCATTACACCTTTTAACTCTTCTAAATCGCTATGTTTGTGAGAAAGAAAAACAGTATTTGAGTTTGTATATGGTTTGTTATGACTAAACATCTTAACCTCATTTAATGAATCTGTTATGAACGATTCATTAATGTTTTTCGATTGAAAATGTCCTCTTTCAAATATCATTTTTTCTGAGTTTCGTGGTTAGCTTGCCTATAACGTTTCGCGGCTAGTTGCATTTGCGAAGCCAACGAACTGCGTACTGTCTGCTAAAATAAAAGTTTTTACGTGAAAAAAGAAGTACAACTCAAGAAAAACCAGCAAGTGCTACTAACCGCTGTTACCGGCTGTGCATATTTTTATGGTCTTCCTTTTTTCGGAAATTCAGGTTTCCAAGGCGGAATGATCACATGTTTTTGAATTTTTAATAATGTTGTATTTGATTTCAATTCCACATTTACAAAGTAAGATTGCGGACCTGTGTTTAAAGTGTCAACAGATATAGCAAAAATATGATTTAGTGATTTTTCAGTAGTGAATAATCTAATTTTGTGTTGATTACTCTCTTCATTTATGTATTGGAATTTAGCGGTTATATTTTTTCTATTTACTGGAATTACAATTGTTTTTGACCAATGATTAACAACAATTTCTGGAGCATAATCTATAAAGCTTGCTAAAGTATCTGGATAGTTTTTTTTCCCGTCTAGGACAATTTCTTTTGCTTTCCAAGTTCCTTCTAAATTTATACCTTTCGGCTTGTAAAAAGCGAAGAATAGAAAGAATACTATGAAAATACAGACTAGTGTTCTGTTAAGCCATTTCATTATTAAGCTCTTTTTTGTTGGCATAGCCGGTAACGTTTCGCTGCTAGCCGACTGTGGCGATTCCAGCGAACTGCGTACTGTCTGCTAAGATAAACTTTTTACGTGAAAAAATAAGTACAACTTAAGAAAAACCAGCCATAGCGGCTAACAGCTGTTAGCAGTAGTTCAATTTTTTTCCATCATTTTGTCAACTTTGTCATCATACCATTTTATGAATTTTGGTATTTTTTTCTGCAAAATAGCTCCTAAAATTGCAACAAGAACATACGATAAACGAATATATTTTTCATTAAAGTATACATTCCCAAAAAATAAAATGCAAAAAGGAACTGATATTATTAGAGCAATATTGTCAAATATTTTTGGATTTATTGTTTTCGATTTCAGTAAAGACTTTAAAATTAGAAGTGTAATAATCAAACCTAAAAAATACAAAGAATAATTAGACATTCTATTGTCGTCTTTCATTAATGATAAAATTCTGTCTATCATGCTTTAGTTTCTTTTTGGGATGAATTACTGCTAACGTTTTGCCGCTTCTCGTCAGTTGCGAATTGCGGGACTGCGTACATTCTGCTAAGATAAAAATTATTGCGGAAACCGAACTTGAGCTTACCGTAAATTTCGCAATTGCGAGAAACGGCTGTTATAAGCAGGCTTTTTCAGTTAGATTCAAAATAATCACTGAACCCAAAGATAATCACAAAAACTTACAAATAGTTCTTACATTTGCTAATTAATTTACAGAAACTATTATGTTGTCTTTATTTAAAAAATAATGGGATATGATGTATAAATAAATATGGAAGAAACAACTATAAATTTAATTAAAATGTTAATCTTGTTTGCTGTTTTATATAAAGTAACAGATTACCTTTATAAAAAACCTATAAAAGAACCGGTTGATAAAAGTGACAAACTTACAGTAACATTAAGAAAAACTGCTGATTATAAATTAAAATTGGCAAGAATATCTTTCACGATTGGATTTTTTTTTACTCTTTTACTAATCGTTTGTAAATTAATTTATTCAAGTTTCTAAGTCAAGAATACTTGTTTTAAAGTAAACTTGTAATTTTTGGGATTGTCAAATCTCCACTCTTTATTTTCTCGTGATCTCAAAAGCTTGCTTATAACGTTTCGCGGCTAGTGGCTTTTTGCGAAGCCAGCGAACTGCGTACTTTCAGCTAAGATAAAATATTTACGTGAAAAACCAACGTGAAACCACGAAAATCCAGCAATGGCTACTAACCGCTGTTACCGGCTGGTGTGATTATTACGTATAACTTGAAACCGCAACTTTGATTTCTTCAATCAATTCGGTGTCCATGAATTTATAAATGTCTGGAATTTCTAAAACAATAATTTTAGCGTCTTTTGTTTCTTCAGGAAAGTTCAGAATCAACTTTTCTTTGTGATGTTTTTCCATAACAAAAATCAAATCAGCCCAAATTATATGTTTTGCATTGACTTTTATTCTTGCCGAATTTTCTGTTCCGGCTGATTTTACGTTAAACTCAGCACTGTTTTTATAGATTTCTTCGGCGGTTAAACTTCGCCATCTATTTCTGCTACAAATAAACAATAGATTTTTCAATGAGTTTCTGAATTTCTTTCTGCGTAAACTTGGTTAACACTTGCCGGTAACGTTTCGCCGCTAACCGACTATTGCGAAGCCAGCGAACTGCGTACTTTCAGCTAAGATAATAGTTTTACGTGAAAAAAGTACGTGAAACCACGAAAATCAAGCAATAGCGGTTAACGGCTGTTAGGCGCTGGTTTTTTCATCTAGATATTCGGAAATCAGTTTTGTAGTACAACTTGCGTAGTGTTGTCCTTGTAAAGAGAAAATATTTTTAAATAACGGATTGTCATATTCCTCTTTAAAACTATTCATTATCCAAGAAGACGGATGAACATATTTTGAATATAGTTTAAAAAATGCTTTATATTCAAGCTCATTATTTGTTTGTTTCGCTAAATAATTAACATTCCAATTTTTGGATGGAGTAAGCTCATTCGCTTTCATGATTGCATTAATGTGCTCCATTCGCTTTCGAATAAAATTTATGCTCATTTCAGAGGTATTTTTACTCTCTTTGGCTATGGATAAGAAGCCTTCATTGATTTCTAATTCCTCATGTGCTTTTTGGCTTACAAATTCTTTACCCTTAGATGGATCACCGATAATGTAAGCGGCAAGTAAATAGCATTCGAAAAGATTTCGAGCCGAAATAGCAGTATATTCAATTGGTGAATTTTTACTTGAAATCAAACGTTCAAAAAGCACTCCAGAATAGTTTGCAATGGCTCTCAACGAAAATAGGGTATAGTCAAATTCTTGTTTCTGAACTGCTTTTGAAACCTTTTCTTCTAAAATAGAAATTAATAGGCGTAGATTTTTATTTACGTCTCGTGTAGAACCAAGAATTTCTTTATCTCCAAATTTCATCGTATCTCTAACAAACTTGCGCCTAACGTTTCGCGGCTATCAGTCTGTAGCGAAGCCAACGTACTGCGTACTGTCTGCTAAGATAAAAGTTTTTACGTGAAAAAAATGGTACAACTTAAGAAAAACCAGCTATAGCTGATAACCGCTGTTAGCGGTTCGGTTGCTAACTGTAAAGCGCTGGGTTAGCAAGAATATTTGCTAATATGTTACTAGCTAAATCTTTTCCAAATCCTTGTAGTTTCTGAAGTATTTTATTTTGCTTTTTTTCAAGATTAGTTTCCTCTTCATTCATGACCTCTTGTAATTCTGCCAATTGCTTTCCGGACAACTCATCCTGCAACGCATTTATGATAATATCCAGTTTTATTGTTTGCTTCTGTGTTTGACTTTGATTTTGATGTACAGAGACATTAATTGTGTTACGTTCCTCAGAAGATTTTTCTTTGTGTGGAAGACCAAATTTTTGAATGTCTGAAATAAAACTTTCAATTAACTCGGTTGCTTGTTTTTGACAAATATTTGAATTGTTTCCGCCTCCAGCACTAGACGCCCGACCGTTTCCATCAAACGTTGTAATCGACATATAGTTTTGAAATTTTATATCTTCAATTTGTTTTTGCTGATTACTATTTTCACCATAAATTCTCGTAACAATATTTATCGCTCTTGCTTTCCAAGATTGTAGTGTTGCGCGACTCGATATGTTTGGAAATTTTATTTCCTCCAATGCTTCTATAAACTTTTCTTTCAAATCCATGTTATTTAGTTAGAATTTTCTACAACTGACCGCTAACGTTTCGCCGCTATCCGACTGTAGCGAATCCAGCGAACTGCGAACTGTCTGCTAAGATAAAGTTTTTACGTGAAAAAAGAAGTACAACTCAAGAAAAACCAGCTATAGCGGATAACGGCTGTTATAAGCTGGCCGATTCTCCAGTAATATTTGACCAATTATTTAATAGCGTTACATATTTTTCTGTTGACCGTCCAGCTTCACCTTCTTCGGTCAAGTTTCCAACTTCTAAATCTAAAAAATGATTAGTAATCACTTCCAATTCTTCTTTTGTTAAACTTACTTTGTAATGACTGGTTGTTTTATCGTTCTTTTTGTTATGCAACTCAGACTTTTCCACTTCATTATTCTCCAAAATATTTTTAAGCTTCATAACAATTTCATTCTGTCCAATCTTTGACAATTCGGTTATAGCTTCAGATATTGAAAAGTAGTTTATTGTATTCATAGTTCCTATTGTAACGAGTTGCCAACGGCTTGCTTATAACGTTTCGCCGCTATCCGACTGTAGCGAATCCAGCGAACTGCGTACTGTCTGCTAAGATAAACTTTTTACGTGAAAAAAAGTGGTACAACTCAAGAAAAACCAGCTATAGCGGATAACGGCTGTTGTGCGAGGTTAGAACTTTTAGCATTTATTTATTATCAACCCTGAATTTGAATTTGCAGCTTTTTCGAAAGCTAGCTTCATTATTTTAATTTGATTTTCTAAAAAGTCTTCATGAAAACCGGATGCCTTGTAAATCATTAGATTTTCCATTTTTTCTTCGTTATAAAACTCGAACAAATCTTTCGATTCTATTTCTTGAAGTATGATGTTTATTGCTTTTACTTTTTTTGAAAGCAAGAAATTGTAGTCACCGTAGGATTTCTGATTTAGTGATTCACCATAAAGTTCAGATAAAATTTTACTTTCAGTTTTGTCAGCTTCGATCATTAAAAATCTGATTACGTCCCAGGTTTTGTCTAGAGAAAATACGGTGTCATTTTCTTTATGTTCTTTTCCTAATACGTTAGCATAATTATCATCTAAATATTCTGAGCACAATTTTTCCGATTGATTTTTTAATTCAATTATCTTTTCATCAGATAATCGATAAAATTCCAATACAATTCCCATAAGTTCAATTTTACGCGGTTGTTCCCACTAATCTCGCACAACGTTTCGCGGCTAGTGGCTTTTTGCGAAGCCAGCGAACTGCGTACTTTCAGCTAAGATAAAATATTTACGTGAAAAACCAACGTGAAACCACGAAAATCCAGCAATGGCCACTAACCGCTGTTACCGGCTGGCTTTACCTTTTCGATAAACTTCATTGTGAAATTCTATAACGCTCTCAAAGTTCTCATTCCAAATTCTGAATTTTGTCTTTCCATAAAGAGCTTTAATTTCTGTATTCACTTCAGATTGTTGAACTTCTTTTGATTCCTCTCTACTTGTTATAAAGTAAAACTTTTTAAAGTTAAATTCTGAGTTAAATATTTTTTCAATATCATTTTCGGTTACTGTTTCAGGATTCAAATATGACCATTCACTTTCAGAGTCTTTTTTAGGCTCAATCCAGTCAATTTTACTTAAATATGTTTTGTCAGATTCATAAATCAATCTAGATTCCATAGTCTTTTCTGAGTATTTTGAGCTAAGCTTGCCGGTAACGTTTAGCTGCTAGCCGACTGTGGCGAATCCAGCGAACTGCGTACTGTCTGCTAAGATAAACTTTTTACGTGAAAATAGAGGCACAACTAAAGAAAAACCAGCCATAGCGGCTAACAGCTGTTAGGTGCAGCTTTTGAATGATTCGGCTAAACTTTCAAGCTCAATTTGGTCAAGAGTTTTATTTCTGTCAAATGCATACAAGAGCAAGATGTAATCGTTAAATCCAAAGGTTATAATTCTCAATCTTGCAGAGTTTACTTTTGAATCTTCAATAAAATCATAATCAAAAAGTATATCGCTAGATTGACAAAATTCATAAAAACCTCTTTTCTGAATTTTAGGTTCATTAATTGGCGCGCTAGTAAATTTTAGAAAGTATCTTATTTCCATTTGTTCAAACTTATTGATACTTCTCAGATGCAATAAGGTATTTCCAGTCAGAGTTTTTTTGGGATACAATGCTAAGGCGATGCGAATGTTATTTTGCTCACTCTTTTTCAAAAGAATTTGCGGTTTTGGAAAACAATCTCGCACAGCATCTCTATCTTTCTTTTTAAATTCTTCTTTCTGTGGAAAACTATATTTAGAAATAAAGTTATCGAACTCGGACAAATCAGCATACTGCCAATTATTCAAAGGAAAAATGGTTTTTATATCATTGAAAACTATCTGATTGCTTTCAATGTCAATGTTTTTACATTGTCCAAATTTTTTGTGAATGAGAAAGTCTGTTAATTTCAAAAGCGGATGTTCTTAAAAGTTGCACCTAACTCTTTTATACTCGCTATAAAATAGCGTTTATGAACCCTATTAGGGGTGGATAGCCGCTATTGAATGCGTGTTTAGGTCAAATATAAGGATTTTATTATAGGTCGTCAAACGGACTCCTAATTTGTTGTAAACTCTTGGTACTGACATGGGTGTAAATCTCTGTAGTTTTGCTGCTGTTGTGTCCCAATAGTTCTTGTATGTAACGCAAATCAGTGCCGGTTTCCAGTAAATGTGTGGCATAACTATGGCGCAACCAGTGTAACGTTACCGGCTTGTCAATGCCGGCTTTTTGGATAGTGAATTTTAATATTTGCTGTAGCGTTCTGCTGTCATAGGGTGTTCCTTTAATTCGGCCTTCAAACAAATAAGTCTTTGGTTTGTATAGCTTGAAATAGGTGCGAAGTAACTCCAATATTTTCGGACTCAATGGTGCAATCCTGTCTTTTTTGCCTTTGGCATTTTTAATCAATACTATATTTCGCTTTGAGTCAATATCTTTTAATGATAGCGCCAATAGTTCACCGCAACGCAACCCGCAACTATAAATCAAACTTAACATGGCTCGGTGTTTTAAATTGATAGGTGTTTCCAATATTAGCTTTATTTCTTCCTTGCTTAAAACATTGGGCAAGACTTTAGCTCGCTTCGGACGATGAATAATGTCAATGTCGATAACCCGATTTTGTACGGTTTTAAAAAATAACTTTATCGCATTCGTTATCTGATTTTGATAGGAAGCAGACAATTGGTTCTTTAAAATATAATCATTGTTAAAGTACACAAAATCATCGTTGTCAATCAGTTCAATGCTTTTGTGCTTGTAATAGATTAAGAATATTTTGGCCGCTCCGAAATAGGTGGTTACAGTACTTTCGCTGTATCTTTTAGAACGCATCCAACGCCTGAAATTCTCCAAGCTTTTGATGCCTTCGTCACTGGGTAATAAATCCGTTAAAGTTGGAATTCCAAAATACCTACGGTTGTTATCGGTGTCGGGAATGTGCCAAATTTTTTTCGACTGACTCCATTTGGCATCCGGAAACAGTTCTTTTAACAGCAGTAGTATATCAGCACTTTTTTCAAAGTAAATGCCAATTCGCGACTCCTCATAATGTCTGATTACCTTTGCACTCCATTCCATAAACTTTAATTTAGATAAGAATAAAAGTACAAAAAATAATATTTTGTAAAAAATTAATTACTTATTTTGATGGTTGTTAGCTGTTTGATGTCGTTTAGCATAGTTTCATCTGTCACTGATAGTCGTATACCACGACCTTCAGCGTAAGGTTTTGCGACCAATAGTTCGTTTTTAATCGTATCGGCTATGTTGCTTTTTAGTACGGTATCTGTGGCTTTTTGCCCGAAAACAAAAGCAACTTTGAAGAATTGTTCCCTGGGTAGCAAGTAAATAAGGACTCTTTTCTTATCGCTGATTCGATAACTCCAGCCGAATTTTTCTCCAGAGTAATGCCATTGGGTTGTGGCATCAGAGTATAATGAAATAGTGTGTGAGGCCAATGCTTGCCAAAGAGGATAGGTAATTCCCAGGGCTTCTTGAAGCTGTGCCTCGGTTGGAACTTCTGTTTTATGGGTAAAAATACTTTTCATTAGGCTTCTGAGAGTTTGTTTTGCAAAGCCTGAATCTCATCGCGGTATTTGGCGGCTTGCATGAAGTCTAAATCTTTGGCTGCCTTTTCCATGGCTTTTCTCGCTTCACGGATTTTCTTTTCGATTTCCGGTTTGGATAAATACAAGCTTTCCGGTTCGGCGGCTTTAGCGATTTTTTCTTCAAAATAGCCGGTCGAAACGGAATTCCCGCTTAAGGCATTGCCCAAACTTTTGTTGAGTGCTTTCGGCACCAAATTGTGCTCAGTGTTGTAGCGCATTTGCTTTTCGCGTCGGTAATTGGTTTCGTCTATGGTTTTTTGCATCGAAGCTGTAATTTTATCCGCATACATGATGGCTTTTCCGTTTACGTTTCGAGCGGCTCTTCCTACGGTTTGCGTTAGGGAACGATGACTGCGAAGGAAACCTTCTTTATCAGCATCTAAAATGGCTACCAAAGAAACTTCGGGTAAATCCAAGCCCTCACGGAGTAAGTTTACGCCTATAAGTACATCGAATAAACCTTTGCGTAGGTCTTGCATAATTTCTACACGTTCTAAAGTATCTACATCGGAATGGATGTAGCGGCAACGGATGGAGACTTTTGTTAAGTATTTCGTCAGTTCTTCTGCCATTCTTTTGGTCAATGTGGTGACTAAAACTCGTTCGTCGACTTCACATCGCTGCTGAATTTCTTCGATTAAATCGTCTATCTGATTCAAACTCGGACGTACCTCAATTATCGGGTCCAACAAACCCGTTGGGCGAATAATTTGCTCTACATAAATGCCTTCTGATTTTTGCAATTCGTAATCAGCCGGTGTGGCCGAAACATAAACGACTTGATTTTGCATGCTCTCGAATTCTTCAAATTTCAACGGACGGTTGTCCATCGCGGCGGGTAATCGGAAGCCGTATTCTACTAAGTTTTCTTTTCTGCTTCGGTCGCCGCCGTACATAGCGTGCACTTGCGAAATGGTCACGTGACTTTCATCAACCACCATCAAATAATCGTCCGGAAAATAATCCAGTAAGCAGAAAGGTCTTGTTTCCGGCTGTCTTCGGTCTAAATAACGAGAATAGTTCTCAATCCCGGAGCAGTAGCCTAATTCGCGTATCATTTCTAAGTCGAAATTGGTGCGCTCCTCCAAGCGTTTGGCTTCGAGGTGTTTGCCGATTTCTTTGAAATAATCGACTTGTTTGACCAAATCTTGTTGGATTTCCCAAATGGCGGCTTGTAAAACATCAGGCGAAGTTACAAACATGTTCGCCGGATAAATATTGAGTCTTTCGTAGCGCTCGATTACTTTTGACGATTTGGCGTCGAAGGCTTCAATTTCTTCAATTTCATCGCCGAAAAAAAGTACGCGAAACGGTTCATCGGCATAACTCGGGAAAATTTCTACCGTGTCGCCTTTAATTCTGAAGGTACCCGGCAGGAATTCCGCTTCGGTTCTGGAGTATAAACTTTGGACTAACCGATGGAGTAATTTGGTTCGGGAGATGATTTGATTTTTTTCTATGGAGATGACATTCTTCTGGAATTCTACGGGATTTCCGATACCGTACAGGCAGGAAACCGAAGCTACTACCAACACATCACGTCGGCCCGACAACAGGGCAGAGGTTGTGCTTAGGCGAAGCTTCTCCAATTCGTCGTTGATGGACAAATCTTTTTCGATAAAAACACCTGTTACCGGAATATAAGCTTCGGGCTGGTAATAGTCGTAATAAGAAACGAAATATTGCACTGAGTTGTTGGGGAAAAATTGCTTGAACTCTGAATACAATTGCGCGGCCAAGGTTTTGTTATGGGCTAAAACCAGCGTTGGTTTTTCCACTTCCTGAATCACATTGGCCATGGTAAAGGTTTTTCCCGAACCGGTTACCCCAAGAAGGGTTTGGTATTTTTCGCCATTTTGAATGCCTTTGACTAATTTGTCAATGGCTTGCGGTTGATCGCCGGTAGGTTGGTATTCAGATACGACTTGGAATTTCATTTTAGGTACGATTTACGAAGTACAAAGTACGAAGTTTTTATGATTTTATGTAGACCTTTTTCAGATTAATCCCAACATTCCATTAACAGCAAATCACCATCTTTATGAGTGATCGAAACTAAGCCGTCGCTGATGACATGATTGCTGCTTCCGGTTCGATAGCCTATAGTTAAGTCTTCGTTGGATAAGGCGTAGCATAAATTTTGAGTAGAGATACCGCTCACTTTTCCAATAGGAATTAATGATAATATGGTGTTGGCCGTGTACCATTTTTCGAAGACATTTGGGAGTAAGAAAACTTCGGAATGGTCGTCGAGTATTACAATTTTAAGCTGATTTCGGTAAGCTACAATATTGGTTAAGTTGGTAATGGTGTGATCGGCACGTTTTCCGGTGGCCCAAATCACATTGGCGGCTTTGTGGCCTTTTTCGATTAAATAATCGAAAGCTTTTTCCAAGTCGGTTTTGTCTTGATTGGGGGTATAAACAATCTCAATGGGGTATTGTTTGGCTTTGTAGTATTCCGGGTCAAATCCGCGATCGAAATCGCCTAACAATACGTCGACTTTAATGCCTAACTCCAAAACACGTTCTATGGCCGAGTCTAAAACCACAACCAGTGGCGACCATTCGAGCAATTGGCCTAATAATTCAGGACTGCACATTTCGCCATTGGCGATGATTAAAGCCGGTTCTTGATCGTCTCGAACGATATGGTGTGAGGACATAGAGAGGTAAGATTTAAGAATGTAAATTTAAGAATGCAGATTGCAAAAGTGTAAATTTAGTAATATTGTTTTACTTAACTTCTCAAATCATCAATCATCATTCATCAATCTTTTTCATCACTTAACATCAGAAATCTAAAATCGTTAATCATCAATCTTATGCATCACTTAACATCAGAAATCTAAAATCGTTAATCATCAATCATCAATCTTATGCATCACTTAACCTCTGAAATCTACAATCTTCAATCTATTGAATCACGTATTCCGAAACTTCGGTTTTGCTCAAGCGAAAATACCCTAAGGCGTAATTGTCAAAGTTAGTTTGGTTGACGATATTACCTCTTACTGTTGCTGTTGGAGTAGAAAACGGTCCCATACTGTTGGTTCCGGTTTGCTCTAACAATATGTCCATGTAATTAAAATAGCCTTGGGTAACACCGTTTAGGGTAAATTTAAGCGTGTCACCGGGTTTTAAATCTTCGCTGAAATATAGCCCAAACATTTCATTGTTTTGAAAAAAGCGGTCTTCTATTACGCCATATTCCGGGATAACTTTGTATGGATCATCAATTCGCAAGAAGTAAAAATTAGTTTCGTTGACCAAGTCGTTGAAATAAAATTTCACTTCGGTTTCATTGCCTAAAACACCACTGTCGTTTGTTTGTTCCACTTCGGTGATTACCGGTGTATTTAATAGTTTTTCGGTAGCCGTGTAAGTTTCGCCTTCATGTATTACAGTCAGCGTGTAAGTTTCATTTACTGCCGGAATGAAATTGATACATTTGTAAGTCCCCAATTCATTCGGGTCTTCTATGAAATCAAAAACTTGGTTGGTACTATTGGTAATGAAAACGGTAGCATTGGATACTTTAGGTATCTCTTCGTCAAAATAGCCTGTTGTAGTGGAAAGCTTGATTTGTTGTTCATTTCCGGCCGTTTCCGCATACCAATTGATGGAAGCTTCAATAACCAACCGAGGTTCGCCGGTGTTTAATCCGATATCGATAACTTTTTCGCAAGCGCTTAAAGTTAGTAAAATCATAAGCAAATAGAAGTATTGAGAAGATTTCATAGTCTAAAATTTAATGTTATAAGTAGCACTTGGTACGATACCGAAAATGGACAGTCGCAAGGCTTCATTAGAACCGGTTTCTTGATTTTGACGGAAAGTAATGGAAGCCGCATTTTGTCGGTTGTATAAATTGTAAATGCCAAAAACCCATTCCGCTTGCCATTTTCGGCCTTTGTTTTTGGTAGGGGTTAAAGTAGCCGAAACGTCTAAGCGATGGTAAGTTGGTAAATTTTCTTCATTTCTTGCACCAAAAACCGGAACGGTAATGCCTTCATATTGGTACTGTCCGTTCGGGAAAGTCACAGGTTGTCCCGTTTGTGCGATGAGATTGGCACTGAAACGCCATTTTTCATTGAGTTTGTAATTCGCTACTACAGCCAAGTTGTGCAGTTTATCGAAGCCGGTTTTGTACCAATTGCCATTGTTGATGCCGGTTTCTTCCGGAGTTCTTCCGGCCACTTGCTGTTCGGTTCTGGATAGGGTGTAGGAAACCCAACCTTTGAAACGGCCTGAGTTTTTTCGGAACAGCACTTCCAAACCATACGCTCTGGCTCTGCCGTTTAAAACTACTCTTTCAATGGCTTCGTTGGCAATGAGGTTGGCGCCGTCTATATAGTCCACACGATTTTTAATTTTTTTGAAGAAAGATTCTACTTCTAAGGAATACAAATCGTCTTTGAAATTTTGGAAATAGCCCACGGCGATTTGGTCGAGTAGTTGAGGTTTTAAATAACGATCGCTTGGTGCCCAAACGTCTAAAGGTGTGGGCGATTGCGTGTTGGAAATCAAATGTAAGTATTGTGTCATTCGATTGTAGCTGGCTTTAACTGATTGCTCCTCGCTGATGACATAAGACATGGCAAAACGCGGTTCCAGATTGTCAAACTTGGCGATGGTTTTATTTTTACCGTAACTCACTGTGCCGATAGGTTCCGCACTTTGGTAAATTTGAAAATCGGGGTTGAAAATTACCGGTTGGTCGTTAGCATATACGTTCATGGTTTGCTGACCTAATCTAAGGAAATTGGTAGCGCGAAGACCGTATGATAGCGAAATTTTATCAGAGATTTGGTGTTCTGCATCTACGTAAACGGCATTTTCCATGGCATATTTTTTGTCCAATTGTTCTCGGTTGATGCCCGAATCCTCTCCGGTTGGTTCAATTTTGCCCGGATTGAAATCGTAATAATGCGATTGTAATCCGTAGTTCAATTTGAATTTATCGGTAATGTAATGTTTGAAATCGTATTTGATATTGTAATTTTTGATACCACTGTCCCAATTGAAACCAACAAAATCCAATCGTAAACCATAGTAGTAATCCGAGTAAATCATTGATAGGTTCGAGAAAAGTTTGTCTGAAAATAAATGGTTCCAACGGAAGTTAATCACCGCATTACCATAAGTATTGACAAAGCTGTCGTTGAGCTGAAACACATCTCTTCCAAAATATCCCGAAAGGTAAATGTTGTTTTTTTCGTTAAGACTGTAACTTAACTTAGTGTTCAAATCGTAAAAATAAGCCGAGTTAGGATTATTGAAAAGTTTTAAGAACAAATGCGCATAGGAACCACGTCCGGCAATCAGGAAGGAACCTTTGTCTTTTACAATTGGACCTTCGGCCAAGATGCGGCTGGAAATTAGTCCGATACCACCGTTCATGTGGAACTCATTTTTATTGCCTTCCTTTTGATAAATATCCAAGATAGAGGACAATCGCCCACCAAAGCGCGAGGGAATACCGCCTTTATACAATTTCAAATCTTTAATCGCATCCGGATTGAAAACAGAGAATAAACCAAATAAATGCGAGGAGTTATAGATGGTAGATTCATCAAGCAACACTAAATTTTGATCGGCACCGCCACCGCGAACATTGAAACCCGATTGGCCTTCGCCGGCATTGGTAACTCCTGGTAAAGTTAAAATAGATTTCAGGACATCGACTTCGCCGAAAATCACCGGCATTTCTTTGATTTCCTGAATGGTGAGCTTGTTAACACTCATTTCCGGTTTGCGGATATCGACTCTTTTTTTGTTGTCCACGATAACCACTTCATCAAGTTGTTGACTGCTAACAGACAGATAAAAATTCTTTTTAAGGTCTTGGTTGAGTTTGATTTTTTCCGTGATGGTTTGGTAACCCATATAATTTACCGACAAGGTATATTCTCCTTCCGGTAAGGTAATGGAATAGAAACCGTATTCGTTAGTAACCAATCCGGTTTTGGTTTCGGCTACAAAAAGTGAAACACCAATTAATGTTTCTTTATTTTTTTCGTCGGCTACTACACCGCTAATGGTAAACTTTTTTTGAGCCTGTAATGATAAACTCATCAAGAGCATTAATACGATGGTAAAAGTATATTTTGACATAGGGTTAGATTGTGTTGCAAAATTCTTAATAAAACCGACTGGTTGTTACTAATCATTTGTTAATCTTTGGTTAATTTAAAATAGCCTTTTTGAATTAATTAAATACATTTACCTTTGAAAAAAAATTGAACTATGAAGGCTTTGCTTTCTTTTACACTCTTGTTTTTGGCTATAGTAAAAGGCTACTCTCAATTTGAGTTGCCAAAGAAAACGTTGAAAATAGCGCCGGCTTCCAATCCAACGGGGAAAGTAGCGCCAACTTCTTCAAAGTTAATCACTTATCCCAGTATATTTGATAAAAAAGACAAGTTATTGGAAAGTGTTTCTTTACTCAATCGAAAAATAGAGCCTGAGAAAAGCATTATGGAGCAAGAGCAATTTGAAAATCCGGCCAAGCAGTATACCGATAAAATGAATAAGAAGAATAATGACGGTGAAATTTTGGAGCGATTTAAAAGTGATAGTTTCTTGGGCCAATTCAAAACCGGAACCAAAATTATCAGTATTGCTTGTCGTGACCACGAAGCTCCTGATGGCGATATTGTTCGTATTTGGTTAAATGACAAAATAGTAGTTGACAGAATTTTATTGGATGTTGAATACAAAGAAGTTTTTTTAGATTTAAACGAAGGCATCAACAAAATAGAGATAGAAGCCTTGAATCAGGGAGCTTCCGGACCTAATACGGCTCAGTTTGTGATTTTTGATCAGAAGAAAGGAATGATTACCACTAACAAATGGAACCTGACTACCGGTGTGAGAGCCAAGTTGATTATCTTAAAAAATGACGGTAGCCTCGAAGAACAAAAATAAAAAAGCGTCTCAATTGAGACGCTTTTTTTACGATTAAAAAGTACTTATACTAATTTTGAGAGTATAGTGTTGAAAGTTTGGCTTGGTCGCATCGCTTTATCAGTCAATGCTTTTACCGGTTGGTAATAACCGCCTATGTCTTGCGGTTTTCCTTGTGATCCAATCAACTCTTCGTTAATTGTAGTCTCGTTTGTTTTTAAATCCTTAGCTATTTCGGCAAATTTAGCGCTGAGTTCAGCATCTTTGGTTTGAGCAGATAAAGCTTCAGCCCAATACATGGCTAAGTAAAAATGAGAACCTCTATTGTCTATTTCGCCAACTTTGCGCGCAGGTGATTTATCGTTGTCCAAGAACTTTTCAGTGGCTACATCTAAAGCTTCAGCTAAAACCATAGCTTTAGCATTGTTTTGGGTTTGTGCCAAATGCTCTAAAGAAGCACCTAAGGCCAAAAATTCTCCTAACGAATCCCAACGCAAATAGCCTTCTTCGATGAATTGTTCGATGTGTTTTGGAGCAGAGCCACCGGCTCCGGTTTCGAATAAACCACCACCGTTCATTAACGGAACGATAGACAACATTTTGGCCGAAGTACCTACTTCTAAAATTGGGAACAAATCCGTCAAGTAATCACGCAATACGTTTCCGGTTACCGATATGGTGTCTAAACCTTGGCGAATTCTTTCTAAAGTGACTTTAGTAGCCTCAATCGGATTCATGATGCGAATGTCCAAACCGTTGGTATCGTAATCTTTTAAATATTGGTTTACTTTTTTGATGATTTCGCGGTCGTGTGCTCGGTTTTCATCCAACCAAAAAATGGCCGGAGTGGCGGACAAACGGGCTCTGTTTACAGCCAATTTTACCCAGTCTTGGATAGGTGCGTCTTTGGTTTGACACATTCTGAAAATATCACCGGCTTCCACGTTTTGCTCCATGAAGACTTTTCCTTCGCTATCGGTTACTCGGATTACACCATCGGCTTGAGCTTGAAACGTTTTGTCGTGTGAACCGTATTCTTCGGCTTTTTGTGCCATCAAACCAACATTGGGTACTGACCCCATGGTTTTAGGGTCGAAAGCGCCATTGTTTTTACAATCTTCTATAGTAGCTACATAAACTCCGGCATAACAACGATCCGGAATCAAAGCAAAAGTATCTTGAGCTTTACCGGCAGCGTTCCACATTTGCCCCGAAGTACGAATCATGGCCGGCATAGAAGCGTCTACAATAACGTCTGACGGTACGTGTAAGTTAGTAATACCTTTGTCTGAGTTTACCATGGCCAAAGCCGGACCGTTGGCTATAGCTGACTCAATGGCTGTTTTGATTTCGGCTTCTTGGGCGTGGCCACTAATTTTAGCATATAAATCCCCTAAACCGTTGTCCGCTTTGTAACCTAAAGCTTTGAAAGTATCAGCATATTTATCAAAAACATCTTTGAAATATACTTCAACAATAGCACCGAAAATAATAGGATCAGATACTTTCATCATGGTAGCTTTTAAGTGAGCAGAGAGTAAAACTCCTGCCGCTTTAGCTTCTTCTATGGTTTGAGATACGAAAGCTTTCAGGGCTTTTAAATTCATTACCGAAGAATCAATTACTTCACCGGCTTTAAGGTTAGATAAGCCTTTCAATTCTTTAATCGAGCCATCTTGGGCCACGAATTCAATTCTGAATTGTGCAGCGTCGGCTAACGTAACCGATTTTTCTGTTCCGTAAAAATCGCCTTCGTTCATGAAAGCCACTTTGGTTTTAGAGTCTTTTGACCAAGCACCCATGGAGTGTGGGTTTGCTTTGGCGTAATTTTTAACTGCTTTTGGTGCTCTGCGATCAGAGTTTCCTTCGCGTAAAACGGGGTTAACCGCTGAACCTAATACTTTAGCATAAGCAGTTTTAATGGCTTTTTCTTCTTCATTTTGCGGATTGTCGGGGTAGTTGGGTACCGCATAACCGTGTGCTTGCAATTCGGCTATCGCATCAGTTAACTGTGGGATAGAAGCGGAAATATTGGGTAATTTTATGATGTTGGCTTCAGGCGTAGTGGCCAATTGTCCTAATTCGGCTAAAGCATCACTAACCTTTTGGTCTTCTTTTAAATAGTTAGGGAAATTGGCTAATATTCTACCGGCAAGTGAAATGTCTCTCAATTCAATATCAATGTTAGCAGGAGCGGTAAAGGCTTGTACTATCGGTAAAAACGAATGCGTTGCCAACATAGGCGCTTCATCCGTTAAGGTGTAGTGGATTTTTGATTTTTGTGTCATTGTAAAGGTTTTTATTCGTATTTGTTTGTTTGTGTTGTATTGTTTCAAATGCTCCATTCGAAGCAAGCAAATATAAAGAAATCAGGACGAACGTTTTACGAAAACGATTGAATTATCAAATTGACAATTAAAGAGTGAAAAAATATTGAATTGATAAAATTTCGAATTTAAATTATCAGGAATAAAAAAAGTCCCGACAAAATCGGGACTTTTTTTATGAGCACAAAGCGAAGAATTATCTTCTTCTTTCTTTGATTTTTGCTTTTTTACCGGTAAGTTCTCTAAAGTAAAAGATACGAGCTCTTCTAACTTTACCTCTTTGGTTCACTTCAATTTTTTGTAGGGCAGGCATGTTCACAGGGAAGATACGCTCAACACCTACGGCACCTGACATTTTACGGATTGTAAATGTTTCGGTTAATCCGGCTCCTTTTCTTTGGATTACAACTCCTTTGAAAAACTGAGTTCTTGTTTTTTCACCCTCTTTAATTTCGTAGTATACCGTGATAGTATCACCGGCACCGAATTCAGGGAAATCTTTTTTTGTTGACAATTCGTTGTTAACGAAATCTACTAAATTTGCCATTTTTGTTATTATTATGGTTTAAAATCTGAGCAACATTCACGGTTCTCGCCAGAGGTTGGTCAAATGTGGGTGCAAATATAAAAAAGAATTGTGACTCGAGCAAAACAAATTTCAATTTGTTTTGGGACTGGCGAAGCAATTACGAATTACGAATTAGGATTTTTTTAAAAGGTTTTAAAAAGTCTAAAAAAATGAAAATCATGAATTTAAAACGAAAAATCATTCACCATTCATCACTCACCATTTTCTAAAAGATCCGGTCTTCTGTTCTTGGTGTGTTCGTAAGCCTTTTCTTCACGCCATTGTTCAATTTTGGCAAAATGACCACTGGTTAACACTTCCGGAACTTTCCACCCTTTATAATCGGCCGGACGCGTATAGATTGGCCCCGAGAGTAAATTGTCCTGGAAGCTGTCGGTTAAGGCAGAGGTTTCATCACTTAAAACACCCGGAATCAAACGGATTAAGGCATCGCATAATACGATGGCGCCGATTTCTCCACCGGACAAAACATAATCGCCTATCGAAATTTCTTTGGTGATAAAATGATCGCGCACTCTTTGGTCAACGCCTTTGTAATGGCCACAAAGGATGATGATGTTTTCGTACATCGACATGGTATTGGCCATTTTTTGGTTCAAGGTATCACCGTCCGGAGTCATATAAATCACTTCGTCGTAGTGGCGTTGGCTTTTCAAATGGGTGATGCAATCGTCTATAGGTTGGATCATCATGACCATGCCGGCACCGCCACCAAACTGGTAATCGTCTACGCTTTTTTGTTTGTTTTTGGTGTAATCTCTCAAATTGTGAAAATGCACTTCCACCAATCCTTTTTCGATGGCGCGTTTCATAATGGAAGCTTCAAAAGGGCTTCGCATTAGTTCTGGTAATATGGTAATAATGTCTATTCGCATGGCGCAAAGATATAAAATAGAGTGTCACACTGAAGTTTGTCGAAGTGAGAAGCTGTTTCCCGCTATTCGTTACAATCTTTTGGATTATCCTTCCGCTTAGCTACAGGACAATCCAAAAGGATTTCCACTACTATCGGGGCTAGGGTATCGCTTACAATAGGAACTTACTTTTTAATGGCCAAAATCGAATACACCATCGGAATTTTGTTGCCAAAAGCTTGAATTCGATATTTTCCATTTTCGAATACTTCTGTTTGGTTGAAACAATTATAAGGCGAATAATCATATTCGTTAAAGCGTTTGATTTCGAGGTCCGAATCAATCAAGGCGTTTAGGATTTCGCTTATCGGATGGTTCCAAGTGATCGTTTTGTTTGCAATCGGTGCTTCTCGGTCGGCATAGGTTCCGGTTTCCGCTTCCACAATTGGCGCTACATTAAAATAATTGTAAAACACTGTTTTAAAATCGTTGTCATACATCCAAACCACCGGATGGAAATCAGCCATAACAAATTCTCCGTTAGGCTTTAAAAAATGCGCTACAACTTTGGCCCATTGGTCTAAATCGGGAAACCAACCAATGGTTCCGTAACTGGTAAAAACGATATCGAATTTTTCCTCAATAACGGTTGGCGCATCATAAATATCACAGCAAACAAATGTGGCTTGCAGGTCAAGTTTTTGGGTTAATTCTCGAGCTCTTTCAATAGCTTTGTCTGATAAATCAACTCCGGTAACTTGGGCACCCATTCGCGCCAAGAAAAGGCTGTCTTGTCCGAAATGGCACTGTAAATGCAATACTTTTTTTCCCGAAATATCGCCCAGCAAAGCCAATTCAATTTCGTTTAACGTAGATTTCCCCTGTAAAAACGCTTCCATATCGTAAAAGGAAGAAGCCATGTGAACATCGACCTTGTCGTTCCAAGTAGCCTTATTCAGTTTGATGTAATCAGATGCATCTTTCATCTTTTTTCTTTTTTAAACTCCAAACTGTCTCAAATGATGATCGATATGATTCCACATCAGTTTGTTCCAATCTTCATCAGACATTGGTCCCCAAAACGGATGTACTTTGAGTTGGATGGCTTCAGGGCCTTGGGCAAACCTGGCGAAGTTGCTTATAAATTCTTTTTGGGCTTCTTCAAAATCATATTGCTCGGTAAATACAAATTCCTTGGCCGTCGGACTGTTTTTTTGGAACTCGCTGTTGAGTACTTTGTTTTTCAGCATTCGGCCTAACAAACGGAGAAAGAAGTTGACTTTGATTTCATTTTCTCCAAAAGCCACAATTATGGCTTCATTGCAATGTTTGAACATTTGATCAACGGTCATTTTGCCCCATAGGGGTTTGCTTTCCGGTGTCAGTTGTTTGATTCGGGTAATGATTAAATCGTTGTCGGCTTTGTTGTATATAGAACTCATGCTTTTCTTTTTAGGTTACCAAATTTACAAGATAATATAGTAACTTTGCACCTCATTTTTAATAATTCAAACCATGGAAAACGGAATATACGCTAAATTCAACACCACAAAAGGTTCGATTTTAGTAAAATTAACACACGATTTAACACCGGGAACTGTCGGGAATTTTGTTGGTTTAGCCGAAGGACAATTGGAAAACTCAGCCAAACCAATGGGTAAACCGTATTACGACGGATTGAAATTCCACCGCGTAATCCCCGATTTTATGATCCAAGGCGGTTGTCCGCAAGGAATCGGAACCGGTGGTCCGGGATATAACTTTGACGATGAGTTTCACGTAGATTTACGTCACGATAAACCGGGCGTTTTGTCTATGGCCAATGCCGGTCCGGGCACCAATGGTTCTCAGTTCTTTATCACGCATGTGCCAACCACTTGGTTGGATGACAAGCATACCGTATTCGGGCATGTGGTTGAAGGGCAAGACATAGTAAATGAAATTGCCCAAGGCGACATTATAGAAAGTTTAGAAATAGTTAGAGTAGGAGACGAAGCCCAAAAATGGAATGCTATTGAAGCGTTCCGTTCATTTGAGGGTTCACGTCAGCAAAGAATAGAAGAAGCCAAGAAAGCTGCCGAAGCGGCTATGGAAAAGTTAGCTGCCGGATTTGACAAAACAGAAAGCGGTTTGCGTTATAAAATCATTCAAAAAGGCAACGGTAAAAAGGCAGAAGCCGGTAAAACGGTTTCAGTTCATTACACCGGTCAGTTAGAAAACGGCAGAACATTTGATTCGTCTTACCCACGTAAAAAGCCCATCGAATTTCCTTTAGGTAAAGGTCATGTGATTGAAGGTTGGGACGAAGGAATTGCTTTGTTGCAAGTTGGCGATAAAGCACGTTTCGTTATTCCATCATACTTAGGATACGGTTCACGCGGTGCCGGAGGTGTAATTCCACCGGATGCGACCTTGATTTTCGATGTTGAATTAATGGATGTTAAAGGATAAATTGAAACTTAAGTTTTGATTAAATGAAAATCCCAATCTTTTATGGTTGGGATTTTTTGTTACATTTACCTTAACCAATAAATTATTCAAAATGAAACACAAAATACTTGCCTTATCAGTTGTAGCAATGGTGCTGTATTCTTGCTCTTCAAAATCTACTATTCCTACGGCAGAGGTTCCTAAAGAGAAAGTGCTTTCGCCGGAATTGGCTGAAGGAAAATCACTTTATGAAAACAGTTGTGGTCGTTGTCATCAATTATACAATGCCAAAGATTATTCGGCCGAACAATGGAAGCCCATCGTACAACGTATGCAAAAGAAAGCGCGTTTAGACGATGCGCAAGGATTGAAAATTTACAATTACCTCACAATGAACTAACCCGAAAGCACTCAACCGAGTGCTTTTTTAGCCTAAAACAGTATGGAGAATAGCTTATCTTGGAACGATTTTGAAAAGGTAGAGATGCGCGTCGGAACCGTAGTCGAGGTCTATGATTTTCCCGAGGCGCGAAAGCCAGCTTATCAATTGCTTATTGATTTTGGTCCCGAAATTGGATTGAGAAAATCATCGGCCCAAATTACCAAAAGATACACCAAAGAATCGTTGGTTGGGAAACAGATAATAGCGGTAGTTAATTTTCCCAAAAAACAAATCGGAAATTTTATGAGCGAATGTTTGGTGTTGGGTTCTGTGGGTATGGATAATGATATAGTTTTGCTGACATCCGACAAGACTGTCGAGAACGGTTTGCGGATAGGGTAAAAAAATAAGTCTGAAAACATGGGTTATCAGACTTATATTAATTAACAATTATCTTTAATTTTAAATATCATCAAAATCAATATCGGTGAAACTTTTCTCCGAAGTTGGTTTTGCAGATTCGGTATTCTCGTGGTATTCTTTTTTAAAGTCTTTTTGATGTCTTTCCGAAATTACTTCTTCACCTTTGTGGTTTAACACGTAAGCGGTCATTTCATCTAAAATATCAGTAAAAGCAGCAAAATCTTCTTTATACAAATAAATTTTATGTTTTTTGAAGTGAAAAGAACCGTCTTCTTCGGTAAATTTTTTGCTTTCGGTAATGGTAATGTAGTAATCGTCTGCCTTGGTAGCTCTCACATCGAAGAAATAAGTTCTTCTTCCGGCTCTTAAAACTTTAGAAAAAATCTCATCTTTTTCTAACATATCATTTTCTCTCATATTCTTTCGGTCAATTAAAAAGGTTTCTCTATAGTTCAAAAATGGTAAAATTTTTGTTACGAAACAACAATTTAATTTAATTCTTTTTCCGAAAGTTGTTTCTGATAGAGCTCGGCATAATAGCCTTCTTGGTTTACCAATTGATTATGAGAACCTTCTTGAATAATTTGGCCTTCATGGAGTATAATGATTTTATCAGCATTTTTGGCAGAAGAAACCCTATGGCTGACAATAATAGTGGTTTTGTCTTTGGATATTTGGAGCAAATTGTTCAAAATTTGTTCTTCTGTTTCAGTATCTACTGCCGATAAGCAGTCGTCAAACAACAATATTTCGGGGTTCTTGATGATGGCTCGTGCAATTGAAACCCTTTGCTTTTGTCCGCCTGATAGTGTAATGCCGCGTTCCCCTAATATGGTTTCATATTGTTGGTTAAAGTTCATGATGTTGTCGTGAACCACGGCATTTTTAGCAGCTGCTATCACTTCTTCGTCAGTGGCATTTTCTTTACCGAATTTGATGTTGTTTTTAATCGTGTCAGAAAACAAGAAAGCATCCTGCGGGACTATACCAATACTGTTTCTCAAATCGTATAAATTTACCTGATCAATGGCTTTTCCGTCTATGGTGATTTGACCTTCTTTGATATCGTACATACGGGTAATCAAAGAAAGGATGCTCGACTTTCCGGAACCGGTTTGTCCTAAAATAGCCAGGGTTTCACCTTTTTTAACAGTAAAAGAAATGTTTTTTAAGGCATTAATTTCGGTATCATCGTAGGTGTAACTTACATTTTTAAACGCTATTTCGCCTTCAATCTTGGTCGGTTCGTTTACATTGTTTTTAATATCGGGGTTGACTTTTAAAAATTCGTTGATGCGTTTTTGCGAAGCTTCTGCCTCCTGAACCAACGAAGATACCCAGCCAACAGATGCCACCGGCCAAGTTAGCATGTTTACATAAAGAATAAATTCGGCTATAGTACCGATACTTTTAATGTCGCCTTGAATGTACATTAACCCGCCAAAATAAATCACAACCAAATTACTCACGCCAATCAGCGCAATCATAAGCGGACCGAACAGCGATTGTACTCGGGCCAAACTCATACTTTTGGTTTTGCTTTCCTGAGCCAAATCAACAATTTCATCTTGGTATTGCCTTTCTAAGGCATAGGCTTTGACCACACGAATACCTGAAAAAATTTCTTGAGTAAAACTCGAAATCTTAGATAAGTATTGTTGGAAAGTAGTACTGCGTTTGTTGATTTCAGAACTCAATCGGAAGATGATGAAAGACAATAGCGGTAGCGGCAATAGGGTATATAAGGTTAGTAAAGGCGATACATTATACATGTAAATGATGACGATGGCAAAACGGATGAATGTATTGATGGTGTACATTACAGCCGGGCCAACATACATGCGTACCTTAGCAACATCTTCACTGATGCGGTTCATCAAATCGCCGGTACGGTTGCTTTTGTAGAAATTTTGGTCTAATATTTCGTAGTGTTGGAAGACTTCGTTTTTTAAATCAAATTCTACGTGACGCGACATTACAATCAGGGTTTGTCGCATCAAAAATTGCAAAACGCCGGCTATTAAAGTGGTGCCTAATATCCAAAGGATGTTGTGAATTAATTCTGATTTTATTAGCTCATTACTTATTTTGTTGTTGTGAAAACTTTCGATGGCTTCAAACGACTGACTGACAAGCTTCGGAGTGAATAAAGAAAAAATTTGAGCTACAATAGTGATAAAAATTCCTAATAAAAAATGGAATTTGTATTTAATAAAATATTTGTTTAAATATTGAAGTTCTTTCATCTTGAATTTAAAGAAATGGGCTTTTTGGGGTTTGTTTTGTTAATTTTTTTGCGAATAAATAAATTATTGTATTCTTGTTTAAAATTGAATTTATTAACAAATTACTAATTATTGCTCATATTGAAGCGATTTGTTGAATAATATTTTATTTTTGTACCGACTTTTTTAAAAAGTCTCAAATTAATACTACTGCAATATGACATCAGAAATCACCACACCGGTTGAGCTCAAAAAAATGGACCCAGTTTTCGGTCAACTTTCTTTTGACAATCATGAACAAATTGTTTTTTGTCACGACAAAGATACAGGTTTAAAAGCAATTATTGGTATTCATAATACAGTTATGGGTCCGGCGCTTGGAGGAACAAGAATGTGGAAATACGCTAACGAATGGGAAGCTTTAAATGATGTTTTGAGACTTTCTCGCGGAATGACATATAAATCTGCCATCACCGGCTTGAATTTAGGCGGAGGAAAAGCAGTAATTATTGGCGATTCTAAAGCGGATAAAACCCCTGAGATGATTACGCGTTTCGGTGAGTTTGTAAACTCATTAAGTGGAAAATACATTACCGCCGAAGATGTTGGAACAACTACCGAGGACATGGACAGAATTCACAAAGTAACCAACTATGTTACCGGTATCTCTGAATCCATTGGTGGTTCAGGAAATCCTTCTCCGGTAACGGCTTACGGCGTTTATATGGGAATGAAAGCCGCCGCCAAATACCAATTCGGTTCAGACAATTTAGAAGGTAAAAAAGTGTTGGTACAAGGCACCGGTCACGTGGGCGAAACCTTAATCAGTTATTTAAGAACAGAAGGGGCTGAGGTATTTGTATCCGATATCCACCAAGATAAAATGGAAAATATGGTGGCTAAATACGGTGCTAAAATTTTCACTGGAGCCGATTTATATGCAGCCGATGTGGATATCTATTCGCCTTGTGCTTTAGGAGCTACCATTAACGATGAAACGATTCACAAAATCAAAGCTAAAGTAATTGCAGGTGCGGCTAACAATCAGTTGGCGGTTGAAGCGGTTCACGGTCAGATTTTAAGAGAAAGAGGTATAGCGTATGCACCAGATTTCTTAATCAACGCCGGTGGTATTATCAATGTTTACGGCGAAATCGTAAAATACGGTAAAGACCAAGCCATGAAAATGACGGAGAACATCTATAATACAACTTTAGAGATTTTCAACTTTGCGGAGGTGAACAACATGACCACACAACAAGCGGCCATGCAAATTGCGCAAAACAGAATCGACCAAAGAAAAAAAGAAAACGCTGCTAAATAAGTAGTAAAATTTTAAAATATTCCTATTTTTGCAAAGCGAAAGAACTCCTTTCGCTTTGTTAATTTTTAAAAGTTCTTATCCGTGTTAAACAGAAGACATATTCGAGTAAAAGTGATGCAGTCTATTTATGCTATGCATCAAAAAAATTCTGAAGAGTTAGAAAAAGAGGAGAAATTCCTAATCCAAAGTATTGATAATATCCAGGATTTGTATTTGATCATGTTGTCTTCCTTGACGGAGATTCGCAAAAAAGAAATCATTTTTTTGGAAGCCTCCAAAAACAAACACTTGGCTACACCCGAAGAGAAAAATCCCAACCTTAAATTTGTTAACAATGCCGTTTTACTTCAGTTAGAAGATAACAGCTCTCTCAGTATTGCCTTGGAAAGCCGAAAAATCAATAATTGGTCGCTCAACGACGATTATATTTTGATTCTTCTAAACGAAATTAAGCAAAGTGAGTTGTACGCCAAATACATGAGCAATCGCACCAATACGTTTGAAGAAGACAAACAATTTGTGTTGGATATGTTCACCGAGTTGATTGCGCCTAACGAAAAATTGTATGAGTATTTGGAAGACCACAAACTAACTTGGATAGATGACATTCCGTTAGTGAATACCCAAATTCAAAAACAGCTCAAGCAATTTACTACCAAAGATGATTTTAAAATAGTAAAACTTTACAAAGACGAAGAAGACCGTGAATTTGTGGGGAATTTATTCAGAAAAACGGTGTTAAATGAAGTGGAGTTGGCTAAAGAATACATTGATAAAACCCCTAATTGGGATGCCGATCGTATAGCTGAAATTGATACCATCATCTTAAAAATGGCCATTTGTGAGTTTTTAAAGTTTCCGTCTATTCCTATCAAGGTTACCATTAACGAATATCTGGAAATTGCTAAAGAATATTCTACTCCCAAAAGCAGTATTTTTATCAATGGAATTTTAGACAACTTGGTCAAAGAATTCCAAGCCGAAAACAAAATCAAAAAAACCGGTAGAGGTTTATTATAATTTATACATTATGAAAGTAAAATGCAATGTACTCTTAGTGGTTGCTTTATTAGCTTTAACAACCGCTTGTAAAAACGAAAATGTTAACGACAAAGAAGTTTTGTTAGATACTGTTTCGACTCAAAGACCGGAACCAACAGCAGTAGAGGCCTCTTCAGCCCAATTACCATCTGATGGGAAGTATGCAGAAATGACTTTTCAAGAAGAAGCGCACGATTTCGGAACCATCAAACAAGGGGATAAAGTAAGTACCGATTTCAAATTCAAAAATACCGGAGAAGCCGATTTAATCATCACCTCTGCCCGTGGTTCTTGCGGTTGTACAGTGCCTGATTATCCCAAAACGCCTATCAAACCAGGTGAAACCGCAAATATCAAAGTGTCTTTCGATTCCAAAGGGAAACAAGGTAATACAAACAAAACGGTTACTATCTTGTGCAATACCCGGGAAGGAAATAAAATTTTAAGAATTAATGCTAACATAGAAGTTCCTCAAAAGAACTAAAACCCAACAATTATTATGGAACAATTAACCAGTTTTTTACCCTTTTTATTAATGTTTGTGGTGATTTATTTTTTTATGATTCGCCCACAACAAAAGAAATTAAAACAAGAAAAAGAATTTGAAGCGGCTTTAAAAGTAGGCGATAAAATCATCACCAAAAGTGGTTTTCACGGAAAGATTTCAGAATTAGCCGAAACTACAGTAGTGATCGAAACCATGTCGGGCAAATTAAAAATCGAGCGTTCAGCCATTTCATTAGAACTAACACAAGCCTTGAATAAAAAAGCATAAATCAAAATGCGAGATTAAAAGTGCGAAGTACAAAGTAAAATCCCAAACACCATATGGTATTTGGGATTTTTTATTTTCACTTCATACTTTCAACTTATTTCCTGTATTTATCGTTAAACCCTTTGCCTTCCAATATCATCGGCGTGATTTTTTCCAATCGGGTAACTTTAGTTTTTTCTTGTTTGGCCGTGGCCATATATTCCCAATATTCTTTTTGTTTGAAAGGTGTTAGTTGTTCTAAAGCAGTTTTTAAAACGACATCTTTATCCAATGCAGTTTGAAAGAATTCGCATCGCATGGCTTCCTTCTTTTCGGGCTTAACGGATAAACCGGCTTTTTCGTTGGCTATGGCTTCATTGATGTATTTTAGAATCAATTTTTCATCCAATTCGGCAACATCCGAAAACCGCCATTGTCGCAAGGCTTTGGTTACGCCTTCATTGGCATTGACCAATACGTTGGCCTCATCCTTTAAAAAAACACCATTGAAAAACCACAACGCAAAATAATTCTTGAAACCACCTATACCAATTACATTTTTGTTGTTTAAGGTATAGACTTCGCCACCCCATTTTTGGGCTTCAACCAATTCGGTTTTCAAAACTATAGCACGAAGTTTTTCTATGGCTTCGTCCCAAATTTCGTTCTTTCTCCAAGGGTTTTTAGGTTCTTTCATCTTAAATCGTACTTCGTACTTATTTCTTCTTGCTCTTTTTCTCCTTCTTTCCCTTTTTGGCAAAGTCAGTCGTAGCCGTCAATTCAGCAATCTTAACAATCACTTCCACCGCTTTTTGCATGCTTTCAACAGGAACGTATTCATATTTGCCATGGAAGTTATGCCCACCGGCAAAAATATTAGGACAAGGCAAGCCCATGTACGACAAGCGACAACCGTCGGTACCGCCGCGAATTGGTTTAATCAAAGGTTTAATACCTAAAGATTTCATGGCTTTTTCGGCCAAATCTACGATGAACATTACCGGTTCTACTTTCTCCTTCATGTTGTAGTATTGGTCTTTGATTTCGCAAATCACGATGTCTTCTCCAAATTGTTTCTGATAAGCTTTATTGAATTTTTTGGTGATTTTGTGTACCAATTCCTTGCGCTTGATGAATTTCTTCATGTCGTGGTCACGAATAATCAACTCCAATTTGGTTTCTTCGATACTACCGGTTAATCCTGTTACGTGGAAAAAGCCCTCGTAGCCTTTTGTTTCTTGTGGTGTTTCGCCTTTGGGCAATTCGTTGATGAAATCGTTGGCCAACAACATCGAGTTGATCATTTTTCCTTTGGCATAACCCGGATGCACCGATTTTCCTTTGAAAGTCACTTTGACACCGGCAGCGTTAAAGTTCTCGTATTCTAATTCGCCTATCTGACTGCCGTCCATCGTATAAGCCCAATCGGCTCCGAATTTTTTAACATCAAATAAATCGGCACCGCGACCAATTTCTTCATCGGGTGTAAAACAAACTCTGATTTTGCCGTGTGGAATTTCAGGATGTTGGATCAAGTATTCCATAGCCGTCATGATTTCGGTGATTCCGGCTTTGTCATCGGCTCCTAATAAAGTCAATCCGTTGGTAGTAATCAAGGTTTGGCCTTTATACTGCAATAAATCTTTGAAGTAGTTAGGCGATAAAATGATGTTTTGCTCCTTATTCAAAATGATATCACCACCATTGTAATTGTGAATCACTTGCGGTTTTACGTCTTTACCTGTAAAATCAGGCGTGGTATCAAAATGCGCTACAAAACCTATGGTCGGCACTTTTTCTTTGACGTTAGAAGGCAAAGTTGCCATCACATAAGCATGTTTGTCGATAGTGACTTCTTTCATGCCGATGGCTTTCAATTCTTCTACCAATTTATTGGCCAAATCGAATTGTTTTTTGGTACTCGGTGTAGTGCTTGAATTCGGGTCGGATTCGGTATCGATAGTGACATAGCTGATAAAGCGGTCGATAATATGTTGCATGGTTTTTAATTTTTGGTAAAGATAATAATTAGGAGTTATAAGTTATGAGTTATGAGTTATGAGTTTTGCCCTTCGACAGGCTCAGGGTGACTGTTGCGTAATCAATTGGCTTTTATGGGTTGAAGAGGAGTTGTTCTTTTAAGACTGAATAATAACAATGCACGATGTCACACTGAGCCTGTCGAAGTGCTTCACAAAACGTCATAAAAAAAAGGAACCATTAGGTTCCTTTTCTTTTAATATAAACTCGGATATTGTTCCGGTTTGGCTTCATGCATAATCGCATATACTTTTTCAAAAATATCTTCTGCAGATGGTTTGGAAAAATAGTCGCCATCCGTCCCATAAGCTGGTCTGTGTGCCTTAGAAGCTAAGGTTTGCGGTTGGCTGTCTAAGTACTGATAGCCGTTTTGCTCATCGATAATTTGTTGCAATAAATAAGCGCTCGCACCACCGGGAACATCTTCATCTACAACTAACAAACGATTGGTTTTAGCGATACTCTTCACACAATCGTGGTTGACATCAAACGGTAATAATGATTGGGCGTCAATGATTTCCACATCAATGCCAACTTCCAATAACTCTTTGGCTGCTTGCTCCACAATTCGTAAAGTGGAACCGTAGGAAACAATGGTAATGTCGTTACCTTCTTTAAGGGTTTCTACCACACCAATCGGTGTTTTGAATTCACCCAAATTGGTCGGCATTTTCTCTTTCAAACGATAGCCGTTCAAACATTCTACTACTAAAGCCGGTTCGTCGGTTTCGAGTAAAGTGTTGTAAAATCCGGCGGCTTTAGTCATGTTTCTTGGAACCAAAACGTGTATACCGCGAATCGCATTGATAATCATGCCCATAGGCGAACCCGAATGCCAAACGCCTTCCAATCGGTGGCCACGTGTTCTGATGATTAACGGCGCTTTCTGACGGCCGTGGGTTCTGTATTGTAGCGTAGCCAGGTCATCACTCATGATTTGAATGGCGTACAACAAATAATCTAAGTATTGAATTTCAGCTATAGGTCGCAAGCCGCGCATCGCCATTCCGATACCTTGCCCTAAAATAGTGGCTTCACGAATGCCGGCATCAGCCACACGCAATTCGCCGTATTTTTCCTGCATGCCTTCCAAACCTTGATTTACATCGCCTATATTACCGCTGTCTTCTCCAAAAATTAAGCTTTCAGGGTATTTGTTAAAGATGGCATCAAAGTTATCGCGCAGTACCAATCGGGCATCGACTTCTTCGGCAGTTTCATCATAAGTTGGCGCTACAGCAGTAGCACATAATACCGCTTTGTCAGATTGAGAAAAAAGGTGCGAACTGAATTTCGGTTGGATTTTATTCGTGTAATTCGTAATCCAAGTGGCTAATTGCGACTGTCCGCTTTCTTTAACAATCATGCGCAATACTTTGCGTGCCGTAGTCAAGATGTCTTTGCGAATAGGTTCTTTGATAGCCGATAATTCTGAGGCATATTGCTCTATGAATACTTTGTTGGCGCTGGTTTCGGCTATGGCATTTAACAAGGCAACCAATTCGTTTTGCTCCGCTTTGATAGGCGAAACAAAAGCAGTCCAAGCCGCCTTTTTGCCTTCTAAAACTTCTTTTTTGGCTTCGCTGTCTATTTGGTCTAATTCCTCAGTGGTAGCCAAATTGTTGTCCAGCAACCAGTTTCTCATCTGGGCCAAACAATCAAATTCAGCTTCCCAAGCCAAGCGATCAGCGTTTTTATATCTTTCGTGCGAACCCGAAGTCGAGTGACCTTGAGGTTGCGTTAGCTCTCTTACGTGTATTAAAACCGGAACGTGTTCTTCACGGGCAATAGCCGATGCTTTTTGGTAGGTTTCTACCAATGCCGGATAATCCCAACCTTTTACAGTCATGATTTCATAGCCATTGTTGTTGCCATCGCGTTGGAATCCTTTTAATATTTCGGAGATGTTTTCTTTAGTAGTTTGATAACGGGCATGTACGGAAATCCCATATTCATCATCCCAAACACTCATCACCATCGGCACCTGTAAAACACCGGCCGCATTGATGGTTTCAAAAAACAACCCTTCAGAAGTTGAGGCGTTACCAATGGTTCCCCAAGCCACTTCGTTTCCTTGATTGGAGAATTTAGTAAAATCTTCCAAACCGCGAACGTTGCGGTATATTTTTGACGCTTGTGCCAAACCTAACAAACGCGGCATCTGACCGGCTGTAGGCGAAATATCGGCACTGGAGTTTTTTTGTTGGGTTAGGTTGTTCCAATTGCCGTTTTCGTCTAAGGAATGTGTGGCAAAGTGTCCGCCCATTTGACGTCCGGCACTCATAGGGTCGTGCGCCAAATCGGTGTGACCATACAAACCGGCAAAGAATTGCTCAATGGTTAGTTGGCCAATCGCCATCATAAAAGTTTGATCGCGGTAATAGCCCGAACGGAAGTCGCCATTTTGAAATGCTTTGGCCATGGCCAATTGCGGTACTTCTTTTCCATCGCCGAAAATACCGAACTTGGCTTTTCCGGTCAATACTTCTTTTCGGCCTAATAAACTGCATTCACGACTTACACGAGCAATGCGGTAGTCATTGAGTACTTCTGCTTTAAAATCTTCGAAGGTTATTTCGGTTTTGGTTTGTGCTTCAGTCATGGTGCATTTGTTTCTAAAAAAAACAAATTTAAATAAAAAGCAGCAAGTTTTTGCATACTGTTGATAAAATATAATTTAACTATCGATAATTTTACAGTTCAAAAACTAAAGATGATTGATGAATATTTAAAGATAATTAAATATCGTAAAGAATAATGTAATAATTGCAAGGGTCAGAGAGAGGTTAAAACCACTTTCTGGTGAAAAGTCCGATGAGGGTATCAGGATTAAAAGTAATAATGAAACGGATGCGTTCTCCATAATTCTTTTCGCCGATTTCCCAACCATTACTGGAGTAAACCGGGAAATACAATTCGAAGTAATCGGTTACTAAATTAAGACGAACACCGCTGTCGTACACAAATTGAGGCGAAGTGTTTTTGTTTTTAATCATACCCGCATCGCCGTATACTTCAATCCAGTTCCAAATATTCGTACTGGCATTTAAAGTAGTCATCCATTGATTGGCGCTGCGAACTTCCAACATCGATTTGAAAAAACCATCAGCTATAATGGATTGTTGACTAAACAAACCCGTGGTTTCGGAACGGCCTAAGTAATCGTGTTCAAATAAATAATCGGTGGGTCGGTCTAAAGCAAAATCGAAGTAAGTGGAAACATTGTTATTGTACAAAAAGGTACCGGCAAACAAACGTAAATTGAGCTGACGTTTGTCGTTAAAGAGTTTACGGTACTGAATTTCTCCGTCTAATTTTCCGAAAGAACCCGACAATTGCAAATCGGCCAAAAAGTTATAATGTTTGGTAACTTCGGTTTTTCCGTTGTAATATTTGGCATTAAAAACTTTGTAGTTTTCAGTGTTTTCATCTACAGTGAAAGCCGATTTTTCTCGGTCAATCATAATGTATTTGAAGATAAGATTCTCTTTTTTGTTGTTTCTGAAATCATCCGGACGAAAACGTAAAAATACCATTGGGTTGATTTTGGTATAGTATGCATCGGGCGCGTAATGCAAGTAATGACCATTGAGTTGGTAGCGAATATTGTACAAACTGCTGTTGCGGTTGAATTGATTCACGGCAAAATTGGCTTTCCCGGACAAACTTTGTGTTTTGGTGGAAATAGTTGGGTTAACATCAAAATTAAACGGTCGGTCCAATATGGTTTTGTTATGAAATCGAATGCCAGGCAACAAACCATCGTACAAGTTATATTCTAATGTCGGAATGTACACTATTTGATTGTAATTCGGGTCTTCCAAATCTTTGAAGAAAATAAATTTAATTGGGCGACTGTTCAACCTAAAGCCGCGCAACGATTGCCAGTTGTTTCTCAAATTAAACTCAGGGACTTCGTTTTTATAATTGATGACTATCTTATCGGCTTCATTTCTCGGAATGGTAAACAGACTGTCTTTTGGGAAAGTATCTATCCATTTTTTAAAGACGACTTGTTTGTTTTTAATCCCGTAAATTGGTATGGGAACTTGGGTTTCGGTTTTGTTTTTTAACGAAAATGTAATACTGTCTTTGGTGCGACTCACTTTGTCAAATTTAAAATCGATAATGTCGCGGGAGTTGATGATTTTATCAAAAAACCATGGAATGGCTTTGGGAGAATTCTTGGTTAACAAAAGTTCAAAATCATTTTTGTTGGTTTGTCGCTCTTTGTTCAATAGGATGAAGGAACGAATGCTGTTAGGGACTACTTGATTTTCCAAATAACTGTCTAAGTATTTTAAGCTCAATCCGGCTCGGTATTTAGAGGCGATTTTTTCGTTGAATTTAATCAAAGTGTTTTTAGGTGCGCCTAAGGGTTGATCCAAATTTTTACGAGCCATCAACATGTAAAAATAGCTGTACTGCCCGTTGAAATCCAAACTGACCAAATTGTAAGCACGCAGCATTCTCATTTTGGCCACGCTGCCCATCATTTTACTTTCAGGATGGAATTCTTCTATGTATTGCATCATCGTATAAACCTGAATGCCATCGAAAATCCAGGCATCTTTTCGCGGGTCTAGTTGTAAAGTCGTATGTAGGTAATTGTTGAGGTATGTTTTTAAAAATTTGATTTCATACATAAATTCATCAGGAAAAGGACTGATGAAATTGGGCAATTGGTTCAAACCGTAAAATGGATTTCGGTCATAGTCGTTCTGAGAAACCGTAATTTTTTCATGCGGATAAGTGCCTAAATTCTCAGCAACATAGTTCACCACTTTGTCAATTACAATGGCGCGTTGGATATCGGTTAAACGCGCGTCTCTGAGATTGGAAACTACCGCTACATGTTCATTTTTATACACTGCAAACTCTCGTGCTTCGTCCACAAATAAATTAACAAGAAGCCTGTTTTTTCCGGTAAGTATATAAAGTGTTTGGTTGCCGACTGTAGCTTTTTGAACTTCATTCAAATCGGTGTCAACTACCAGATTTGAAGGAATTTTGATTTCTAAATCATAGTCGCTTATAGCATTAGCAATATCGTCTAAGTTGAGGTTGTTGTGTTTCACAAAAGCGCCGTTTTCATATCGAGCCGGAGTGAGAAAACAATTTTTCAGATTCATTTTGCCTTTATCACCATAGCCGAAACCGGTGAATTTTGCACTGGGCACTTTAATGAAATAGGTGAGTTTGAAAGTCGCTTTTTGGTTGGGCAATAGTTTTTCTTTCAAACGAACCTGTATCACATCAGGGAAATTGTTGTCTCTTTCCCAAGTCAGTATCGATTGTTGGTCGTCGACGATGGTGATGTTAGAGGTTCGACCGCGCTCTTTCTCTTTGGCCAAATGGAAACTACGCTCAAACTCGTCCGAAAATCGACCGGCCATAGGGGTATTTTTATCGTGATAGGCCTGATTCCAATCGTTTAAAACAAAATTAGTCAGTGTGTCTTTAGTGGTATTGTTAAAAGTCAACTCCTGAACTACGGTAATTACTTTGGTTTCGGGATTCACTTCGGCCACCAATTTTGAATGGTGTTGGGACCAAGCCAAACCGCTAAGCAAACAAAGTATGTAGGTCAGTTGTTTCAACGTTAATTTCGGGGTTTAAAGAATTGGTCAAAAACAGCCTTGGTGTATTCTATTGCGCCTTTTTCATTCAAATGACCGCAAGTGGAAAAGTATTGGTCATCAGTCACCGCATCTTCCAAACGATAAATCTCCGGATATACCTTTTGGATATGGTTAAAATACGCTCGATTAATCGTACTCATGCACATAGGCGTAGTCACGGCTATTAAGTGAATATTGTTGGCTTTACAAACGGCCTTAATTTCTTCATAGGCTTTGTTGCGCTTCGGATAATATTTCGATAAATCGGCGGCTACCATTGGTCTCTGATTTTTGGTTAAAGCATTAAATCCGTCCCGATGCAAAGCATTGGTTTCTTTATGAACAAGTGAAGCGTACATTTCCCTAAATCCGATGCGCGCATCATAATGCATGTAGCGGTAAAACGGCACCAAAAGCAGCTCGTTGTATTCCGGAATGTCTTTGTAATGTTCGCGTATGGTTTTCGATTGGTGAAGGTACGGCATAAACAAAGAACGTATCGCTTCGGAATGGTCATTGGTGTTGATGTTCAAATCTACCTGAAGGATGAGTGTATCGATTACATAGTTGCGTTCAACCATCAATTTTAACATTAAGGCCGATTCTTCCAAACGGGAACGCGTGATACCGAAGTTGTAAGTCTTATAACCTCTGTCGTTAAAATATTTTGGAACAAAATGATTGTTCACTCGAGAAGAACCCAAAAAAACCACATCGTATTGTTGGTTTTCGGAATGGTACAAATGGCTGATTTTATTGCGATCATCCGATTGTTTGTAAACCACTGTATACAATACGTCCAGCACGATCATGGTGAGTAACAGCACCGCCAAGCTTTTGAGCAAAAATTGGAAAAATCGTTTCATCAGAATTGGAAATAGATAAATTCTTTATAATCCGAAAACACGCCTAAGGCCAAAATAGCCGCTAAACAAAAGCTCATTTTTATCCAACTGTATTTCCCCGAAATGGGTTCAATTTTGGTACGGCTGTTCCATTCGACTAAAACAAAAATCAACAATAAACTCCACAATTCGGTGGTGTAACGCTCAATTTTGAAATATTGCTCGGTAAAATGTCCTTCGGTGAACATTCTGGAGATGTAGGCAAACGCGTCTTGTATGGTTTTCGAGCGGAAAAAAATCCACGCCACACAGGTAATGGCAAAGGTCAGGATGATGTTGATTAGAATGCGTAGCGAATCAAAATTCAACGTCAATTGAAAGCTGTCCATATTGCTGCGGTTTTTGTTGAGCACCATCAGCGGAATAAAATACAGGGCGTTAATCAATCCCCAAGCAATGAACGTCCAATTCGCGCCATGCCAAAAACCACTGACCAAAAAGATAATCATCACATTGCGAATTTGAAATAGTTTCGAACCTTTGCTGCCACCTAACGGAATGTACAAGTAATCTCTGAACCAAGACGAAAGTGAAATGTGCCAACGACGCCAAAACTCCGCTATATCGCGAGAGAAATAGGGGAAGTTAAAGTTCTTCAACAAATCGATGCCGAACAATTTAGAAGTTCCCAAGGCAATATCGGAATAGCCCGAAAAATCACCGTAAATCTGAAATGCAAAATAAATGGCGCCCAGCATCAGGGAAAGTGAGTTCATCGAATTGTAATTCTCAAAAATACCATTGGTATACACCGCACAGGTGTCGGCAATAACCACTTTTTTAACCAATCCCCAAATAATTTGGTAAACGCCTTCTTTGGCTTTTTCGAAGTCGAATTTGCGGCGCTTTTTCAGTTGTGGCAACAAGTGCGTCGCGCGTTCAATCGGTCCGGCCACTAAGAGCGGAAAGTAACTCACGAACAGCGAATAATCGACAAAGTTTTTTTCCGATTTGATGCGACCGTAGTAAATATCAATGATGTACGACAAGCCGTGAAATGTGTAGAAAGAAATCCCAACCGGCAAAATCACGTCCAATAAAAGCGGGCTGACTTTAAAGCCGATAGCCGTAAACAACTCGGCAAACGATTCGGCAAAAAAGTTGTAGTATTTAAAAACGCCTAAGAACCCTAAATTGATGGAAATACAAAGCCAAAGCCAAAGTTTTTTCCGTTGTGGCGTATCGCTTTTTTCAATTTGTATAGCCGAAAAATAATCGAGTAGCGTAGAGAACACCAACAAAAACAAGAACCGCCAATCCCAGCAGGAGTAGAAGTAGTAACTCGCCAAAATTAAAATGTAATTCTGGTTGATTTTCGATTTTTGGCCCACAAACCAATACATCAAAAAAACGATGGGCAGGAAAACAGCAAAATGGAGCGAGTTGAAAAACATAGCAAACTAAAAATCAAAAATTAAATTCCAAATTCCAAATAAAGCTGTTTTTTGGAATTTGGAATTTCTCCCGAAGTTTCGGGATTGGGATTTTATTAAAAATTCGGACTCAAATTGTATTTTTTGTAGAAATTGTCCAAAACCTCTACCACTTCATCTTCGGTGTCAACTATCTTAATCAAGTTCAAATCTTCCGGACTGGCGTTGTGCTCTTTTTCAATCATAGTCGCTTTGATCCAATCGAGTAAACCCGACCAGAATTCGCTTCCTACCAAAATAATAGGAAAACGACCGATTTTCTTGGTTTGGATTAAGGTGATTGCTTCAAACAATTCGTCTAAAGTCCCAAAGCCGCCCGGCATGACCACAAAACCTTGTGAATATTTCACAAACATCACTTTGCGCACAAAAAAGTAATCAAAGTTCAGGTTTTTGTCTTTGTCAATGTATGGGTTAAAATGCTGCTCAAAAGGCAACTCAATGTTCAAACCTACCGAAGTTCCGCCGCCGTTGTGCGCACCTTTGTTTCCGGCTTCCATGATTCCGGGACCGCCGCCCGTGATTACGCCATATCCGGCTTTACTGATTTTGTATGCAATTTTCTCAGCCAACAAATAGTATTTCGTATCCGGTTTGGTTCGGGCAGAACCAAAAATAGACACACACGGACCAATGCGCGCCATGCTTTCGTAACCGTTCACAAACTCCGACATGATTTTAAAAATCGCCCATGAGTCGTTGGTTCTTATCTCATTCCAGGTTTTTTGCTTTAATTTTTCCTGTATTCTGTGGTCTTCATTTTCGTATTGTTCAAATGCCATAGTAATTTTTTTTAATTTTTATTTTGAAGCTATCTCCGGCTTTCCACGGCAATCTTTTGTTTTGTGCTTCGACAAGCTCAGCATGACAAAACAAAAGGATTTCTGTTGCAATCCGGGCTAAAAACAGCCTACTAATTTAGTTCTTTTTTCAAGAATTGAGCGGTATAGCTTTTTTTGTTCTTGATGATTTCTTCCGGTGTTCCTACGCACAAGATTTCACCACCGCCTTTGCCGCCTTCCAAGCCAACATCAATGATGTGATCGGCTAGTTTAATCACGTCCATATTGTGCTCAATAATCAATATTGTATTGCCTTTGTCAACCAATTTGTTAATTACGTCCATCAACACACGAATGTCTTCAAAATGCAAACCGGTCGTAGGTTCGTCCATAATATAAAACGTATTGCCGGTGTCTTTTTTCGACAATTCGGTAGCCAACTTGATGCGTTGCGCTTCACCGCCTGAAAGCGTGGTACTTTGCTGTCCTAAGGTAATGTAACCCAAACCAACATCTTGTATCGTTTTGACTTTGCGGTAAATTTTCGGGATGTTTTCAAAGAAGGTTACCGCTTCATCCACGGTCATGTTCAACACATCCGAAATCGATTTGCCTTTGTAGCGAATTTCTAAAGTTTCACGGTTAAAACGTTTCCCTTGGCAAGTTTCGCATTCTACATATACGTCGGGCAAGAAACTCATTTCAATAGTACGCACACCAGAGCCTTCGCAGGTTTCACATCTTCCGCCCGAAACGTTAAAGCTGAAACGTCCGGCTTTGTAGCCGCGAATCATGGCTTCCGGCGTTTGGGTAAACAAACTTCTGATTTCTGAAAACACATCGGTATAAGTCGCCGGATTGGAACGAGGCGTACGGCCAATCGGACTTTGGTCAATATCAATTACTTTGTCGATATGTTCTAAGCCTTCGATTTTTTTATAAGGTTGCGGTTTTTTTACAGCATTGAAAAAGTGCGCATTCAAAATCGGATACAGCGTTTCGTTAATCAATGTCGATTTCCCGCTACCCGAAACACCGGTTACGCAAATGAGTTTTCCGAGCGGCAATTCAATCGAAACGTTTTTCAAATTATTGCCGCTTGCACCGGTTAGTTTGAGGGTTTTGCCATTGCCCTCGCGACGCTTCTTCGGCACTTCAATCGCCATTTGACCATTTAAGTATTGGGCTGTGATGGTTTGTTCTTTCAAAAGTTCTTTCGGCGTTCCTTGGCTGATGATTTGTCCTCCGAATTTTCCGGCTTTCGGTCCAATATCAATCACATAATCGGCGCGTTCGATCATGTCTTTGTCGTGTTCCACCACCAAAACCGAGTTCCCGATGTCGCGTAACTGTTCCAGCGATTGAATGAGCTTTTCATTGTCTCTTTGGTGCAAGCCAATACTCGGTTCGTCCAAAATGTATAGTACGCCAACGAGTTGAGAGCCAATTTGTGTGGCCAATCGAATGCGCTGCGCTTCACCGCCCGAAAGCGATTTAGAGCTGCGGTTCAAGGACAAATAATTCAAGCCAACGTTCACCAAAAAGCGCAAACGGTCTTTGATTTCTTTAACGATTTCAGAGGCGATGATGGTTTGTTTGTCCGATAAATGTTGGCTTAATTCGTCAAACCAAGCCGACAAATCCGAAATATCCATAGTCGACAATTCAAAGATGTTTTTTTCGTGTATTCTGAAATACATCGCTTCTTTTTTCAAACGAGAACCGTGACATTCCGGACACTCAATTTCGTCCATAAAGTCCTTTGCCCAACGTTTGATTGAAGTCGAATTACTTTCGTCGTATTGGTTTTTGATGAAATTCGAAATCCCTTCGAACTCAATTTTATATTCTTTGGTAATGCCCAAGGTTTTGGACGCTACTGTAAACTTATCTTTTCCGCCGTACAAGATGATTTGCATGGCTTCTTCCGGAATTGTTGCTATGGCATCGGTTAAAGAGAATCCGAATTTTTCTCCGATGATTTCCAATTGCTTAAAAATCCACGATGATTTGTATTCACCCAGCGGCGCAAAACCACCGTTTTTGATGGATAATTTTGGATTTGGAATAATTTTGTTGAGGTTGATTTGGTGTACGGTTCCCAAACCTTTGCATTCCTCGCAAGCACCTTTAGGCGAATTGAAGGAAAACAAGTTCGGTTCCGGATTTTGGTAGGAGATTCCGGAGGTCGGACACATTAAATTCCGACTGAAATAGCGCAGTTCATTCGTGTCTTGGTCCAAAATCATCAAAACATTTTCGCCGTGGTACATCGCTGTTTTGATGCTTTCGGCTAATCGTTTTTCGTTGTCTTCATTCGCTTCAATTACCATTCGATCGATGACAATCTCGATATCGTGGGTTTTGTATCGGTCTAATTTCATCCCGGGAAGCAAGTCTTGTACTTCACCATTTACACGAACTTTTAAGAAACCTTGTTTGGTGATTTGTTGGAATAGTTCGGCATAATGTCCTTTACGAGCACGAATCACCGGTGCCAAAATATTGATGCGTTTGCCGCTGAAGTTTTGGATAATCAAATCTTTAATTTGCTCATCGGAATAAGACACCATTTTCTCTCCCGAAACATAACTATACGCTTCTCCGCCACGTGCGTAAAGCAAACGCAGGAAGTCGTAAATTTCGGTGATGGTGCCAACGGTTGAACGCGGACTTTTACTGGTGGTTTTTTGTTCGATGGCAATTACGGGAGAAAGACCGTCAATTTTATCCACATCCGGACGCTCTAAACCGCCTAAAAACTGGCGTGCGTAAGCGGAAAATGTTTCAATGTAACGGCGTTGCCCTTCGGCATAAATGGTATCAAAAGCCAATGACGATTTACCCGAACCGGAAAGACCGGTAATCACAACCAATTTTTCACGGGGAATGGTAATGTCAATATTCTTTAAATTATGCACACGGGCACCGAGTACTTCAATCGTATTTTCTGTTTCTAGCATAGCAATTTGGCATTCCGAAATTTCGGAAGCAAAGGTAAGCTTTTGAAAAGAATTATCGAATAGACAATTGAGAAGTTGTTGTTAAAAAGCTATTCGATTATCATCTCTTTCAATCGGTGGCGATAGCTTTCAAGGACATCAATTTTAGAGAGAAATCCGAAGTATTTTCCTTTGAAGATTACCGGTAGAATAGTGGCGCCGGAAGTTTCGAACAGTTTCATGATTTTCTCTGGCTTGTCTTCAAAAAGGACTAACTCTTTAGGCTGACTCATAATTTCCGATAAGGTCATAAACTTGACATGATTCGGATTAAAGATAAAAGCCTTCACGTCTTCAAAATCAATCAAGCCTATAAGAGATCTGTCTTCATCTACAATCGGAATTATTTTTTGGTCACTGGTGGAGAAAATTTCTACTACTGTTTTAGGAGAATCTTTGAGGCTTAGGGTTTTGTAGTGTTGTTGGACCAAATTATAAAAGTTAATACTTTGCAAGATGTTTTTGTCTTTGTCGCTGGTAAAAACTTCGCCTTTATCAGCCAAACCTTTTACATCCATAGAATGCTTTTCAAATTGTTTGGACACCGCAAAACTGATGGAAGATACTATCATTAGCGGTACCATTAAATCGTAACCACCGGTAATCTCTACGATAAGGAAGATGGCTGTCAAAGGCGCATGAAACAAGCCACTCAGGATTCCGGCCATACCAACAATGGTAAAATTGGCAATGGGCAAATGGTGTGTGAAGTTAAGTAAATTAATAGACTTGGCCACAAAGTAACCCAAATAAGAACCTACAAACAGTGATGGCGCAAAATTCCCACCGTTTCCGCCACTTCCCAGTGTTAATCCGGTGGCAAAGGCTTTCAATAACATCGTTACTCCAACAAATGCCAATAAAACCCATTCGCTTTTGAAACGTTCGAGCATGGTGTTGTCGAGTAAAATTTCGGGATTTTTAGAAGCTAAGGTTCGGATGCTTTCATAACCTTCTCCAAAAAGGGTTGGGAAAAAGAAAATAAGTATTGCCAATAGGATTGCACCAAACAAAGCCCTGCGATATCCTTTATTTTTAAAAGAGCCGAAGAACTTTTCCACTTTTTGAAAATTTCTGGCATGATATACTGAAGTCAATCCGGCTAGAATTCCGAGTAAAATATAATAAGGCGTATTGTGGTAATCAAACTTTAAGCTTTGTTGAAAGTTCAGAATTACATCATCACTTAATGAAATGGTGGAAATTAAAGCACCGGTTGCAGCAGAAATGATGATAGGAATAAAAGCCGCTATGGAGATATCGGTTAAAACTACTTCAATAGCAAACAAAACCCCGGCAATAGGCGCATTGAACGCTGCACCAATTCCGGCCGCTACACCACAAGCCAACAGTAAGATGCGGTCTTTTTGTGACAAATGGTATTTCTGCGCAAAGTTAGAACCAAAGGCTGCACCGGTAATTACAATTGGGCTTTCTAATCCGGCAGAACCGCCAAGGCCAACGGTTAAGGAGCTGGTTACTATTTGTGCGTACATTTGCTTTTTAGGCATAATACCGCCTTTTTTGGCTACGGCGTAAAGCACTTTAGAACTTCCTTTTTCGATATGATTATTTAGGAAATTGCGAACCACAAATACTGTTAGTAAAATTCCGGCTATGGGTAATAAACTGTTGATATAAGGCAACTTCAAGAAACCATTGATGTCGTTGGCCAACAAAAAAATGTTGTGCGCAAAACTTTTAAGCAGAATTACGGCAAATGAACAAGTAATGGCCACAGCAACGCAAGCGAAATAGATAAAGTTTCTCTCGTTGAGTTTGTCTTTCAAAAGAAAAACCAAATTTTCGACTCTTCTGAAAATACTTCTGAAAATAATTTTAAAAAGGGAAGCTTTGTTTGAAGGCATTGTGGATAAACTTTTGAATGGCTAAGATACGATTTCAAAATTCAATTTGTCAATGGGAAAAAGCAAAGTTAAAGTTGGGATAGTCTTTCTTGACAATGGACGCGTAAAGCTTCGAAGAACAATTTGAATTCATTTTCAAATTCGGAATAAAATTGTTGAAGCTCGATAATCGATTCATGCATAGCTACTCTATTTTTTGTGCGGTGATCCATTTGAAACAGTATCGTTTTCAAGCCTTCAATTGAGGCATAACTCACCAACCAATTACGACCAATCATGTAAGGCAACATATTTTTGATGTTTTCGGTGAGAATATCGCGATGGTTTTTCAGCAAAGCATAGAAATTTTCTGCGTAGTCTTCAAGTTTTTCATTGTGATAGTCGCACCAATTTTTGGCTAAAAAATGGTCATAAAAAATGTCCATAATCACACCTGAGTAATGTCCGTATTTTTCGTGTAATCGGTGCTTGCTTTGTCGGTATATCGGGTGTGTATCAGTAAAACTGTCAATGGCTCGGTGCAATAATATTCCTTTTCTTATTTCGGCTGGGTATTCCTCGTACTTGTGCCCGCGAATACTATCGGCCATAAAGTTCCCGATTTTAAGCAAATCGTTGTCGCCGGAAAGATAGATGTGGGCTAGGAAATTCATGTTTGTTTTTTAGGCGCTGAGGTACTAAGTTTCTGAGAAACTAAGAATTGCTCTGTGTTCTTCTGTAAATATAGTAAAGTTTGTTTTTTAGTACAAGCTTTTGAAAACTTAGCACCTTAGCACCTTAGTACCTTAGTAACTTTTTTATATTTGTACTTCAAAATCAAAATAGCAAAAGATGACACTTATAAAATCTATCTCGGGTATTCGAGGGACTATTGGAGGGAAAGTTGGTGACAATTTAACACCGGTTGATGCCGTAAAATTTGCTTCAGCCTACGGAACGTTCCTGAAAAATAACATTCAAAAAGAAAAACTTAAAGTGGTAATTGGTCGCGATGCCCGAATCTCCGGTCCAATGATACATAATTTAGTAGTTAATACTTTAGTAGGATTAGGCATTGATGTAATCGATTTAGGGTTGTCTACTACGCCAACGGTTGAAGTAGCCGTTCCTTTGGAGGAGGCCGATGGTGGTATTATATTAACAGCATCTCACAATCCGAAACAATGGAATGCCTTGAAGTTACTAAACGCTCAGGGAGAGTTCTTAAGCGGTGCCGATGGTGCTAAAATTTTAGAAATTGCAGAGGCAGAAGCTTTTAATTTTTCTGATGTTGATAGTCTAGGCGAAGTTACGGCCAATGATGCTTACATGGATATTCACATTGATGAGGTTTTGAAATTGCCATTGGTAGATGCGGAAGCGGTAGCCAAAAGAAAATTCAAAGTGGTTGTTGATGGGGTAAACTCTTCCGGGGGTATCATCATCCCTAAGTTATTGGAACAAATGGGAGTAGAGTGCGTAAAATTATATTGCGAACCCAATGGGCATTTTCCACACAATCCCGAGCCTTTGAAAGAGCATTTGGGAGACATCTGTAAATTGGTAGTCGAAGAGAAAGCCGATTTCGGAATAGTTGTTGATCCTGATGTAGACCGATTGGCCTTTATTTCCAATGACGGTGAAATGTTTGGTGAAGAATATACTTTGGTAGCTTGTGCCGATTATGTATTGAGCAAAACTCCGGGCAATACCGTTTCCAACATGTCTTCTTCACGTGCATTGAGAGATATAACGCAAAAACACGGAGGTAGTTACCAAGCCAGTGCCGTTGGGGAAGTTAATGTAGTTGAAATGATGAAATCTACTAATGCCATTATTGGCGGAGAAGGAAATGGCGGGATTATTTATCCTGAGTTACATTATGGACGCGATAGTTTGGTAGGTGTGGCTTTGTTTTTAACGCATTTAGCGAATTTGGATATGAGTGTGGCCGAATTGAGAGCATCTTATCCTCAATATTACATGAGTAAAAATAAAATAGAACTGACGCCACAAATTGATGTAGATGTCATTTTAACCGCTATGACCAACAAATACAAGACCGAAAATATCTCTACTATTGATGGAGTAAAAATTGATTTTCCTACCGAATGGGTTCATTTGCGTAAATCGAATACCGAACCTATAATTCGTATTTACACGGAAGCGCCTTCACAAGAGGCGGCTGATTCTTTAGCTTTGAGAATCATTGATGAAATAAAATTGATTGCGGGTATTTAATTTTATTTTTTTGATATAAAAAAACCCTTTCCAATCGGAAAGGGTTTTTTATTGAACCTAATTTTAATTATCGTTTTACTACTTTGAGTGTTTTAACTTCATCTCCTTGAGTAACGATTACGTTGTAAACTCCACTAGGGTAACGATCACCAATTTGTAATTCTGATACTTCTAACGGACTTACTTCTCTGCGCTCTAATTGTTTTCCTGTCAAGTCAAATACTGACACTTCTACTTTTTCGTCGCTTGAAGTGGTCAAACTGATATTGAATACTTCAGAGAATGGGTTTGGATAAGCTTTAACGGTTAATCCTTTTACCATTTCTGATTTTTCATCAGTTGTTTTACAAGTAGTATAACAGTTTTGTGGTCTGGTTACAGTAAATGTAGCAGTAACACTGTCTTGGTTACAATTTCCTGAAATACTGTAAGTAACACAAACTGAGCCACCATAAATTAATCTTGGAGCTACTCTTGGACTACCACTGAATACAGCGGTATTTCCATTAGGACCACAACCCGGAGCTGGACATCCTGCGTTCAATGTTCTGAATTGAGACAACCAGTTAGCGAAGGCACAATCTAAAGCGTACTGACTTGTAAAATTACATCCGTTGTAAGTTACGCTTGAAGGTCCGGTCACGTCTACAGCAGCACCACTAGCTACAGTAAATCGTTTGGTACAAGATTGAGTTCCGCAACCACCAGGTGTAGTATATGTCCAAGTAACATCAACATAACCTCCACAAGCGGAAGGTGGATTAGCAGGAGCATTGTTAGTCAAAGTTCCTCCATAGCATCCGCCGCTTACAGTTGTTGAACACAAGAATGAAGACCAAGCAGCATTGATTTGTGCTTGAGTACTACAAGCCGGCATAGTAACATTACCTCCACATTTGAAAGTAACTGCAGGAGAAGAAGCAACTGTGAATCGTTTGGTTACCGACATAGTGTTAGAACTTCCACAACCACTTTGCGGACCACAACCGGAAACGTTGTATGTCCAAGTTACATCCACATAACCACCGCAAGATGAAGGTGGATTAGCAGGTGCATTGTTGGTCAATGTACCTCCACAACCTCCGGTAGCTGTTACTGAACATTTGAAGGCTGCCCATGCTGCATTAATTTGAGCTTGGGTACTGCAAGCAGCAACAGTTACATTATTAGCACCTGAGAATACAACCGGAGCCGGAGCTGTTACAGTGAAACGTTTAGTTACTGTTACAGCATTTGAGCTTCCACAGCCGCTTTGTTGACCACAACCGGAAACGTTGTATGTCCAAGTTACATCAACATAACCACCGCAAGATGAAGGTGGATTAACAGGAGCATTATTGGTCAATGTACCTCCACAACCACCTGTTGCTGTAACTGATGATTTAAACGCAGCCCAAGCAGCATTTACTTGAGATTGAGAACTACAAGCCGGAACAGTTACATTGTTAGCACCTGATAATACCACCGGCGATGGAGCACTTACTCTGAAACGTTTTGTAACAGTTACATAATTAGTACTTCCACAACCGCTTTGTTGTCCGCAAGAACTAGTAGTGTATTTCCAGGTCACATCTGCATAACCACCACAAATTGAAGGTGGATTAGCCGGAGCAATAACAGTTAATGTACCACCACAACCACCAGTTGCAGTAACTGACGATTTAAACGCAGCCCAAGCAGCATTTACTTCAGATTGAGTGCTACAAGCAGGAAGTGTTACATTGTTAGCTCCTGAGAAGACTACCGGAGATGGAGCACTTACTCTGAAGCGTTTTGTGATAGTTACATAATTGTAACTTCCACAGCCGCTTTGTTGTCCGCATGAACTTGTTGTATATTTCCAAGTCACATCTGCATAGCCACCACAGATTGAAGGCGGATAGGCAGGAGCATGAACGGTTAATACACCTCCACAACCACCTGTAGCTGTGACTGAAGATTTAAATGCAGCCCAAGCAGCATTTACTTCAGCTTGAGTACTACAAGCAGGAAGAGTTACATTGTTAGCTCCGGAGAATACTATTGGTGATGGAGAAGCTACAGTGAAACGTTTTGTAATAGTAACAAAGTTTGAATTTCCACAGCCACTTTGTTGTCCGCAAGAACTAGTAGTGTATTTCCAAGTCACATCTGCATAACCACCACAAATTGAAGGTGGATTAGCCGGAGCGATAACGGTTAATGTACCACCACAACCACCAGTTGCAGTAACTGACGATTTAAACGCGGCCCAAGCCGCATTTACTTGAGATTGAGTGCTACATGATGGGATAGTAATATCGTTTGCACCTGCAAATGCTACCGGAGCCGGAGCTTGAACAGTGAAACGTTTGGTAGAAGTCATAGTATTGTTGTTACCGCAACCGCTTTCTTGACCACAAGAGTCAACAGTATAAGTCCAAGTAACATCAACATAACCACCACAAATTGAAGGTGGGTTAGCAGGTGCATTGTTGGTTAATGTACCACCACAACCACCTGATGCAGTCGTTGAAGCTAAGAACGCATTCCAAGCTGAATTTACTTGAGATTGAGTACTACAAGCAGCAACAGTTACATTGTTACCACAGTTGAATACAACCGGAGCCGGAGCTTGAACAGTGAAACGTTTGGTACAAGTCATAGTATTGTTGTTACCACAACCGCTTTCTTGACCACAAGAGTCAACAGTATAAGTCCAAGTAACGTCAACATAACCACCACAAATTGAAGGTGGGTTAGCAGGTGCATTGTTGGTTAATGTACCACCACAACCACCTGATGCAGTTGTTGAAGCTAAGAAAGCATTCCAAGCTGAATTTACTTGAGATTGAGTACTACAAGCAGCAACAGTTACATTGTTACCACAGTTGAATACAACCGGAGCCGGAGTTTGAACAGTGAAACGTTTGGTGCAAGTCATAGTATTGTTGTTACCACAACCGCTTTCTTGACCACAAGAGTCAACAGTATAAGTCCAAGTAACGTCAACATAACCACCACAAATTGAAGGTGGGTTAGCAGGTGCATTGTTGGTTAATGTACCACCACAACCACCTGATGCAGTTGTTGAAGCTAAGAACGCATTCCAAGCTGAATTTACTTGAGATTGAGTACTACAAGCAGCAACAGTTACATTGTTACCACAGTTGAATACAACCGGAGCCGGAGCTTGAACAGTGAAACGTTTAGTACAAGTTACTGTATTATTGCTACTATTTTGACCAGAACAATTTAAATAGTCTCTATCAACTGTGCCATTGTCAAAGTTTTCATTAATAGCAGTAGCAGCTGCATTAATTTGAGACAATGAGTAAGCTGTTGAGCAACCTCCTATAACATCGTTAGCTATTTGCAAGAAATTTGAAACAGTCATTCCTGCAAATGTTCCGGAACTAATAGTTAATGAACCTAAACTTGTATTGCTTTGTGAGAAGTTAGGATCATAAGCATCAAATCCAGCAGATAATGTTAACGCAACTAGTTGACCTGATAAAACACCTCTACTGCTAGTAGGATTCACTGCACTTGAAGTAATTACAGATGAAGAACCTCCTGCCGGTAAGTAATTTTCAATAGCTGAGGAAGAAGTGAAAGTAAGTTTGTTATTTCCACATCCTACAACCAAACCATTAGGAAAAGCACCTGCAAAGTTAGCATCTCTGTAACATCCCGGATTATTTCCGTTACAAGAAGTTCCATATCCTCCCTGAGTGAATGTTTTAAATTCTCCTTCACAATCGCTTGATTGTCCACATTGATTATTAACACTGTATGTCCATGTTACATCAATATAACCGCCACAAGCAGATGGTGGATTAGAAGGTGCATTGTTAGTCAATACACCATTACATCCGCCATTAGCAGTTGTTGAAGCTAAGAACGCAGACCATGCTGAGTTAACTTCTTCTTGAGAACTACAAGCAGGTACAGACACATTATCTCCACAATTAAAAGTAATTTGAGAAGATGGTGTAATAGTAAATGTAGCGCTTGCACTGTCTTGAGAACAGTTGTCTGCGATACTATAAGTTAAGCTCACGCTACCACCTTCGCACAATCTAGGTGCTTGGAACTCACTGATGTTGAATTGAGCCGTAGCGTCACAACCATCATTGATAGTTTGGAACTGAGCTACCCAAGCAGCAAACGCATTGTCTACCGCCGCTTGATTAGCATAGTCACAAGCACTGGCAGTTACACTCTCAGGACCTTCCACATTAACAGGAGTAGAAGGAGTAATGGTAAATGTAGCGCTTGCACTGTCCTCAGAACAGTTATCAGCGATACTATAAGTTAAGCTCACGCTACCACCGTCGCACAATCTAGGTGCTTGGAACTCGCTGATGTTGAATTGACCTTGAACTTCTCCGTTTGAGCCAGAGGACAGACAACCATCATTGATAGTTTGGAACTGAGCTACCCAAGCAGCAAACGCTGTATCAACCGCCGCTTGATTGGCATAGTCACAAGCACTGGCAGTTACACTCTCAGGACCTTCCACATTAACAGGAGTAGAAGGAGTAATGGTAAATGTAGCGCTTGCACTGTCCTCAGAACAGTTATCAGCGATACTATAAGTTAAGCTCACGCTACCACCGTCGCACAATCTAGGTGCTTGGAACTCGCTGATGTTGAATTGAGCCGTAGCGTCACAACCATCATTGATAGTTTGGAACTGAGCTACCCAAGCAGCAAACGCAGTGTCTACCGCCGCTTGATTGGCATAGTCACAAGCACTGGCAGTTACACTCTCAGGACCTTCCACATTAACAGGAGTAGAAGGAGTAATGGTAAATGTAGCGCTTGCACTGTCCTCAGAACAGTTGTCAGCGATACTATAAGTTAAGCTCACGCTACCACCGTCGCACAATCTAGGTGCTTGGAACTCGCTGATGTTGAATTGAGCCGTAGCGTCACAACCATCATTGATAGTTTGGAACTGAGCTACCCAAGCAGCAAACGCAGTGTCTACCGCCGCTTGATTGGCATAGTCACAAGCACTGGCAGTTACACTCTCAGGACCTTCCACATTAACAGGAGTAGAAGGAGTAATGGTAAATGTAGCGCTTGCACTGTCCTCAGAACAGTTGTCAGCGATACTATAAGTTAAGCTCACGCTACCACCGTCGCACAATCTAGGTGCTTGGAACTCGCTGATGTTGAATTGAGCCGTAGCATCACAACCATCATTGATAGTTTGGAACTGAGCTACCCAAGCCGCAAACGCTGTATCAACCGCCGCTTGATTGGCATAGTCACAAGCACTGGCAGTTACACTCTCAGGACCTTCCACATTAACAGGAGTAGAAGGAGTAATGGTAAATGTAGCGCTTGCACTGTCCTCAGAACAGTTGTCAGCGATACTATAAGTTAAGCTCACGCTACCACCGTCGCACAATCTAGGTGCTTGGAATTCGCTGATGTTGAATTGAGCCGTAGCATCACAACCATCATTGATAGTTTGGAACTGAGCTACCCAAGCAGCAAACGCTGTATCAACCGCCGCTTGATTGGCATAGTCACAAGCACTGGCAGTTACACTCTCAGGACCTTCCACATTAACAGGAGTAGAAGGAGTAATGGTAAATGTAGCGCTTACACTGTCCTCAGAACAGTTGTCAGCGATACTATAAGTTAAGCTCACGCTACCACCGTCGCACAATCTAGGTGCTTGGAACTCGCTGATGTTGAATTGAGCCGTAGCATCACAACCATCATTGATAGTTTGGAACTGAGCTACCCAAGCCGCAAACGCTGTATCAACCGCCGCTTGATTGGCATAGTCACAAGCACTGGCAGTTACACTCTCAGGACCTTCCACATTAACAGGAGTAGAAGGAGTAATGGTAAATGTAGCGCTTGCACTGTCCTCAGAACAGTTGTCAGCGATACTATAAGTTAAGCTCACGCTACCACCGTCGCACAATCTAGGTGCTTGGAACTCGCTGATGTTGAATTGAGCCGTAGCGTCACAACCATCATTGATAGTTTGGAACTGAGCTACCCAAGCAGCAAACGCAGTGTCTACCGCCGCTTGATTGGCATAGTCACAAGCACTGGCAGTTACACTCTCAGGACCTTCCACATTAACAGGAGTAGAAGGAGTAATGGTAAATGTAGCGCTTGCACTGTCCTCAGAACAGTTATCAGCGATACTATAAGTTAAGCTCACGCTACCACCGTCGCACAATCTAGGTGCTTGGAACTCGCTGATGTTGAATTGAGCCGTAGCGTCACAACCATCATTGATAGTTTGGAACTGAGCTACCCAAGCAGCAAACGCAGTGTCTACCGCCGCTTGATTGGCATAGTCACAAGCACTGGCAGTTACACTCTCAGGACCTTCCACATTAACAGGAGTAGAAGGAGTAATGGTAAATGTAGCGCTTGCACTGTCCTCAGAACAGTTGTCAGCGATACTATAAGTTAAGCTCACGCTACCACCGTCGCACAATCTAGGTGCTTGGAACTCGCTGATGTTGAATTGAGCCGTAGCGTCACAACCATCATTGATAGTTTGGAACTGAGCTACCCAAGCAGCAAACGCAGTGTCTACCGCCGCTTGATTGGCATAGTCACAAGCACTGGCAGTTACACTCTCAGGACCTTCCACATTAACAGGAGTAGAAGGAGTAATGGTAAATGTAGCGCTTGCACTGTCCTCAGAACAGTTGTCAGCGATACTATAAGTTAAGCTCACGCTACCACCGTCGCACAATCTAGGTGCTTGGAACTCGCTGATGTTGAATTGAGCCGTAGCATCACAACCATCATTGATAGTTTGGAACTGAGCTACCCAAGCCGCAAACGCTGTATCAACCGCCGCTTGATTGGCATAGTCACAAGCACTGGCAGTTACACTCTCAGGACCTTCCACATTAACAGGAGTAGAAGGAGTAATGGTAAATGTAGCGCTTGCACTGTCCTCAGAACAGTTGTCAGCGATACTATAAGTTAAGCTCACGCTACCACCGTCGCACAATCTAGGTGCTTGGAACTCGCTGATGTTGAATTGAGCCGTAGCGTCACAACCATCATTGATAGTTTGGAACTGAGCTACCCAAGCAGCAAACGCAGTGTCTACCGCCGCTTGATTGGCATAGTCACAAGCACTGGCAGTTACACTCTCAGGACCTTCCACATTAACAGGAGTAGAAGGAGTAATGGTAAATGTAGCGCTTGCACTGTCCTCAGAACAGTTGTCAGCGATACTATAAGTTAAGCTCACGCTACCACCGTCGCACAATCTAGGTGCTTGGAACTCGCTGATGTTGAATTGAGCCGTAGCGTCACAACCATCATTGATAGTTTGGAACTGAGCTACCCAAGCAGCAAACGCAGTGTCTACCGCCGCTTGATTGGCATAGTCACAAGCACTGGCAGTTACACTCTCAGGACCTTCCACATTAACAGGAGTAGAAGGAGTAATGGTAAATGTAGCGCTTGCACTGTCCTCAGAACAGTTGTCAGCGATACTATAAGTTAAGCTCACGCTACCACCGTCGCACAATCTAGGTGCTTGGAACTCGCTGATGTTGAATTGAGCCGTAGCGTCACAACCATCATTGATAGTTTGGAACTGAGCTACCCAAGCAGCAAACGCTGTATCAACCGCCGCTTGATTGGCATAGTCACAAGCACTGGCAGTTACACTCTCAGGACCTTCTACATTAACAGGAGTAGAAGGAGTAATGGTAAATGTAGCGCTTGCACTGTCCTCAGAACAGTTATCAGCGATACTATAAGTTAAGCTCACGCTACCACCGTCGCACAATCTAGGTGCTTGGAACTCGCTGATGTTGAATTGAGCCGTAGCGTCACAACCATCATTGATAGTTTGGAACTGAGCTACCCAAGCAGCAAACGCAGTGTCTACCGCCGCTTGATTGGCATAGTCACAAGCACTGGCAGTTACACTCTCAGGACCTTCCACATTAACAGGAGTAGAAGGAGTAATGGTAAATGTAGCGCTTGCACTGTCCTCAGAACAGTTATCAGCGATACTATAAGTTAAGCTCACGCTACCACCGTCGCACAATCTAGGTGCTTGGAACTCGCTGATGTTGAATTGAGCCGTAGCGTCACAACCATCATTGATAGTTTGGAACTGAGCTACCCAAGCAGCAAACGCAGTGTCTACCGCCGCTTGATTGGCATAGTCACAAGCACTGGCAGTTACACTCTCAGGACCTTCCACATTAACAGGAGTAGAAGGAGTAATGGTAAATGTAGCGCTTGCACTGTCCTCAGAACAGTTGTCAGCGATACTATAAGTTAAGCTCACGCTACCACCGTCGCACAATCTAGGTGCTTGGAACTCGCTGATGTTGAATTGAGCCGTAGCGTCACAACCATCATTGATAGTTTGGAACTGAGCTACCCAAGCAGCAAACGCAGTGTCTACCGCCGCTTGATTGGCATAGTCACAAGCACTGGCAGTTACACTCTCAGGACCTTCCACATTAACAGGAGTAGAAGGAGTAATGGTAAATGTAGCGCTTGCACTGTCCTCAGAACAGTTATCAGCGATACTATAAGTTAAGCTCACGCTACCACCGTCGCACAATCTAGGTGCTTGGAACTCGCTGATGTTGAATTGAGCCGTAGCGTCACAACCATCATTGATAGTTTGGAACTGAGCTACCCAAGCAGCAAACGCAGTGTCTACCGCCGCTTGATTGGCATAGTCACAAGCACTGGCAGTTACACTCTCAGGACCTTCCACATTAACAGGAGTAGAAGGAGTAATGGTAAATGTAGCGCTTGCACTGTCCTCAGAACAGTTGTCAGCGATACTATAAGTTAAGCTCACGCTACCACCGTCGCACAATCTAGGTGCTTGGAACTCGCTGATGTTGAATTGAGCCGTAGCGTCACAACCATCATTGATAGTTTGGAACTGAGCTACCCAAGCAGCAAACGCAGTGTCTACCGCCGCTTGATTGGCATAGTCACAAGCACTGGCAGTTACACTCTCAGGACCTTCCACATTAACAGGAGTAGAAGGAGTAATGGTAAATGTAGCGCTTGCACTGTCCTCAGAACAGTTGTCAGCGATACTATAAGTTAAGCTCACGCTACCACCGTCGCACAATCTAGGTGCTTGGAACTCGCTGATGTTGAATTGAGCCGTAGCGTCACAACCATCATTGATAGTTTGGAACTGAGCTACCCAAGCAGCAAACGCTGTATCAACCGCCGCTTGATTGGCATAGTCACAAGCACTGGCAGTTACACTCTCAGGACCTTCCACATTAACAGGAGTAAAAGGTGTTACAGTAAATGTTCTTGTACAAGATTGAGGTTGCCCACAATCATCAGTAACCGTCCAAGTCACTTGAACGCTATTTCCGTTACCGGAAGCACAAGTTGATGGAGCTGTTGGAGATGCAGGAAGAGTTGCTAAAACCGGGTTTGTACCTCCAGTATAGCTGAATGATTCTAACCAAGCAGCAAATGAGGCATTGATTTCCTCCTGTGTTTTACATGAAGTCTCAGTTTTATTTTCAGGACAATTTAAAACAACAGGATTTAAAGGTGGTTGGGTAATAGTAACCTCAGTTTGTTTAGAACATCCATTATTGTCTACAACAGTAACAGTATAATTTCCTGCAGGAATATTTTGGAATTCAACTGAAGGATTAGATTGAGGTCCGATAACGATATTACCGGGTTGTAGTGTAAAAGTGTATTTAGATGAACCACTTGAAGTAGCGTCAACAAATAAGTTGGTTGTACCACCGTAACAAGTTATGGGATTGAAATAAGCTTCTAAACCTAAATCGATTATCGTTATGGATTTACTACAAGTACATTCTCCACCATCGTTTAAGACGTTTAATTGGTAAAGAATTTGACCACCGGAAGTACCCGGATTGATTATAGTAGTTTGTGTTCCTAAATCATTTACAGGATCATATATGAAAGGACCTGTTGAAACGATAGAAGCACCGGTAGTGTTTTGAGGACCTGCCGGGAAACTGTAATTTAATGTTGGTTCTCCTGTACTAAATTGTACAGTAGTTGTAATGGCAATGTTGCCATCGGCTAAACAGGCTTTTAATATACCTGATAAGTTACAGGATGGTGCCGGAAAAAAAGTGAATCCGGATTTTTGTCCAAATCCCGATGGATTAGTAACCCTTACTGATCCGGTAGAGCCAGCACCTACTACAGCCGAAATGGTATTGTCATTTACAACCGTAAATGAAGCAGCCGGAGTCAGACCGAATGAAACGGCAGTGGTACCGGTAAAATTGGTACCAATAATCGTTACAACTTGACCCTGAGCCCCTGAGGCCGGGAAAAAGGAGGATACTGTTGGAGTAGCTGCGTAAATGGCATTTGTAAACAAAATAGCCATAAACAGCACAAAAGTAGTTAAGTTGCTTTTCCAACCTTTATTTCTAGATTGGAAACAACAACCATCCTCTTTCAAGCTATTGTTGCGTAAATTTAAATTCATAATTGAATATTTTTATTTATTGTTTAGGATTTGATCAACCTTTATAGACTGATACAGATTGTGTACAGGTACAACTCTCGTTTCGGCCATCGGCACTAACGTTAGTAACAGTCAGTTGAATAGTAAAACTTCCAACATTTTCTCCGGGATCAACACTCATTGTTTTGACACCATTTCTGGAAACCAATTTGGCTTCCGTGTTGTTCGTTTTAAAACTCCAATTGTAGATAGTGTTGGGTTTGTCATTGATGACTTCCGCACTAAACTTGAGAGGGTTCTTCAGGACCTTACCCAGATGAGGCTTTGCTTTTAAAGGTCCGGACAAATTACAAGCGGGCGCTTGTGCAAACAAAAAGTTGGTGAAGAGGAACACAAACAACAATAAAAGAATATTCAGCATACCCTTTTTCTTGGTTCGTCCGATCTTCTCAGAATCCGACAAAGTGGAAAAATATCTTTCTCCACTAAAGTCCATCTTAAAACCATTTTCTTTTTTAATCAAGACATAGTCTCGATCAGAAGAGAGATTCAGTAATGTACTTTTTTTCATAATGTTTAGTATTTTTTAGATAATACCACATCATGAATAGGTTTAATTTGGTAGTTTTTTAATTACAAAAATTTAAATAAAAAACAAGAAGCCTAATATTTAAAATTCTAATAATTAATAGTGTAGATTTATTTGGTTTGATAAAATTATGCAGATTTGGCTATAAATGTTAAAAATGTCATAACTTTTCTATGAACAACACTTTTTATCCGATGACTTGCATTTTTGAGCAGATTAATGGTTTTTCAAATTTCATCTAAATAAAAAATCCCTTTTTTACAAAGGGATTAAAATTATAAGTCAATGCGGTAAGTTCTTCTTCTTCTGAAAGTGACAGGATCAAAATGTTTCCAGAGATTGTGAATGGCATGATTGTCTTCCAATTCCGGGGTTCTGATGCAATTTTGTATGCCTTTTGCTTTAAAGGTTTTATAGTACTCGTTAAATATTATAGCCGTAACCCCTTTACTTTGGTACTCGGGATCAACTCCAATTAAGTAGAAAAGTACCTCTTTGCTCTCTTTCTTTGCTTTTAATAGGTGGTAAAATCCAAAAGGGAAAAGTTTGCCGTTGGCTTTTTTTAAGGCTTCTGAAAAGCTGGGCATCACTATGCTGAAGGCAACAATTTTATTGTTTTTGTCAACTATAAATTTGATGTATTCGGGATTGATAAAGCTGATGTATTTCTTTTTGAAATATTCTTTTTGGACATCGGTAATGGCTACAAAAGAAGAAAGATTAGCATAACTGGTGTTGAATAAGTCGAACATTTCATCTACATAAGGCATGATGTCTTTAGTATTGTTGAAGTTCACCGCTTTTAGTTCGTAGCGCTTTTTAATTAATTCTTGAGCTTTTAAGAAAAATTCAGGTTTAACATTGGAAAAGGGAAACTTATTCTCCAAATACTCTTTCTCTTTAATATAACCCAGTTGTTCCAAATGCTCTTTGTAGTAGGGATAATTATACCAAGTAATCATAGAACCAAGCTCGTCGAAGCCTTCCGTAAGGACACCAACTTTATCTAAATTTGAAAAACCCATTGGGCCTTCCACATATTCTAATTGGTTTTTTCTGCCTAATTCGTATACTTTTTCCAATAAGGCTTTGGTAACTTCAATATCGTCAATAACATCCCACCAGCCAAATCGAACTTTCTTTTTTTGTTGTTGGTTGACTTCATCCCAATTGATAATAGCTGCAATTCGACCTACTATTTTGTTGTTTTTATAGGCCAAATAAAAATAAGCTTCTGCCGAGGTAAAAGCGGGATTCTTATTTTTGTCAAAGGTTTCTAACTCGTCGCTTATCAAAGGCGGAACCCAATAAGGATGATTTTGATACAGTGAAAACGGAAATTTAACGTAGTCTTTAAGTAGCGCTTTGGTATTGACTTCTTTAATGGTAATCATTATGGTGCTTTTTCTAATTCAACTTCGTCTTTGCGTTTTTTTCCTTTATCTCTTTTCGATTTTTTGTCTTTTTTCTTGTCGTCTTTTTTCTCGTTTTTAATGCGGGTATAATTGGTTTCGTAGTTGCTGTCAAATCGCCAAGACAAACCAACGCCTCCATATAAGATGGCAGGTGTGTCCTTGATGTTTTTGGCAATGGAAGCGTCCAGTTGTATATTCTCTCTAACCAAATAAGCTGCTCCGAAGCGGAATACGTTATCGGCATAAAAATCACTCTTGTAACCTTGCATTTCTACAAATCCCGACCATCGCATGTTGAAACCTCGGGTTAAAGTGGCTATAACCCCTAAACTGGGATAATCAGTCATGTATTTGTCGGCAATAATATTGGTTACAAAAACCCATTTGGTACCAAATTGATTTTGGGTAATCAACATCAATTTCGGACTGATGGTCGGATCGCTTTCAAATGAAAAAGGATTGGTACCTAAATTCAAATTGAATCCGGCATAAACGGCAACTGCCGGTATGAATTGCTTCCAGCTGAATTTGTGATTGGCTTTCCAACTGTAAACATTAGGTTTGTCGTCTTTCAGTTTTAAAAACGGATCAAACACCAAATATTTAGCTCCGAAAGTTACTTGTTTAAACCCGCCTCGAGTGTCATTTACCAATGGTGCTTTGTACCAATCATATTGGTATTGTGTTTCTAAATTAAACTCGAATTGATCAAAAAAGACACCATATCTTACACTCAATTCCGATCCAAATCCATTGGCTTCATACCGCAATAAATCGTGTTTTTCACGAATACCATATATACCGCCTTCGGCTTGTATTACTGTTTTGCCAACGGAGAAAGCCGACATGGATTTTCCGGGTCTGTTGGAATTAATCAAATCAGTGTACTGTGCAAAAGCTGTTGTTGACAGTAATGAGAATAACAGCACTTTTAAGATTTTTATTTTGGGTATCATACCGGTTTTCATTTGAATAGTGTTATCCAAAAGTAATACAATTTATCATTTATTTAAGAGGATGAAGCGAATTTTGCAAACGGGAATTTAGTATTTTTGACAAAAATTATTTACTGTATGGACACGGCTTCTTTTAGCGGATTGGTAAAAACACTATTTTATATTTTGGCTTTCTACTATATTTTTAAGTTCCTGGCGCGATTATTTTTGCCGGTCGTAGCTAAAAAAGTAGTTGAAAAAGCAACCCGGCAATTTCAAGAACAACAACAGCAATACCAACAGCAACAACAAGCTCAGGCTCAAAAAAATGAAAAGCCCAGAGAAAAGAAAATCGTTGGTGAGTACATCGATTTCGAAGAAATTAAGTAATTTCACTTGAAAACCTAACCCAAAAACATGAAACAACTCCAAAAGTTTTATCCTCATTTTTTAGCCATTTTTGGTTTTATCCTTATTGCTCTAATTTATTTTTATCCCGTATTGCAAGGCAAGAAAATTTACCAATCCGATATAGTACAATACACCGGAATGGCAAAAGAACAAAATGATTTCAGAGCCGAATTTGATGCGGAACCTTATTGGACAAATGCCGCTTTTGGAGGGATGCCAACCTATCAGTTAGGGGCTAATTATCCTAACGATTTTATCGGAAAATTAGATGATGCGTTGCGATTTTTACCACGTCCGGCCGACTATTTGTTTTTGTATTTCATAGGGTTTTACGGACTGCTCTTAGTATTTAGAGTTGATCCGCTCAAAGCTTTTTTTGGTGCTTTAGCCTTTGGTTTTTCGACTTATTTAATTGTCATTCTCGGGGTTGGTCATAATGCCAAAGCCCATGCCATAGCTTATATGCCGTTAGTAATAGCCGGATTTATATTGGTCTTTAAAAGAAAATACCTTCATGGCGGGTTGCTCACTATGTTGGCTGTTGCCTTGGAAATCAATGCCAATCACTTTCAAATGACGTATTACTTGCTGATTTTGTTATTGGTTTTGACCGTGTATTTTGTTTACAAATTGATTCAAGAGCATGAACTCAAGTCGATTCCCAAAATAGCCGGTACCTTTTTAGTAGCAGTGCTTTTGGCTGTAGGGGTAAATGCCTCGGGTTTGATGGCTACCAAAGAGTATTCAGACTTTAGTATGCGTGGCAAAAGCGAATTGACTTTTAATCCGAATGGCTCTAAAAATACAGAAACCGCCTCTATGTCTAAAAGCTATATCACCGAATACAGTTATGGGATAGGAGAGAGTTTGAATTTAATAGCTCCAAGATTATATGGTGGCGGAAATAGTGAAAAGTTAGGAACCGATTCACATGTTTACAATTATATGTTGTCTTACGGTGCCAACGAAACCGAAGCTAAAACCTTTACTGAAAATTATGCGCCAACCTATTGGGGAGATCAGCCTATAGTAGCAGCGCCGGCTTATATCGGAGCGATTGTTTTTTTCTTGTGTGTTTTGGCTTTGTTTCATGATAAAAGGAAAATTAAATATGCTTTTTTAGCCGGAGCCATAATCTCATTGTTGTTGTCTTGGGGTAAAAATTTCTCCTTACTAACAGATTTCTTTATTGATTATGTGCCTTTGTACGATAAGTTCAGAGCGGTTTCATCCATACAAGTTCTTTTAGAATTGTGTATTCCGGTTTTGGCAGTTATGGGATTGCAATCGTTTTTTAATGATATCGAGAATCAAAAGAAATCATTGCTGTATACTGCTGCTACAACTTTGGGATTGGTTGTGCTGATTTTTGTATTCAAGGGTGCTTTCTCTTTTTCAGGGTCTTTAGATGCTCAAATTGCGGGTATGCTGAATCAAGGGGATGACAAAACATTCGGACAAGGATTTATCGAGGCTTTAAAAGAAGATCGTATGGATTTATTCCAATCCGACTTGTTGCGTTCCGGATTTTTTATGGCGGTTACTTTCGGGGTCTTATGGTTTTATCTGAAAGGTAAATTGGTTCAATCTACAGCCGTAGTTGTAATCGGACTTTTTATGGTAGGCGATTTGTTCTTTATTGATAAAAATTATGTGAGCAACGACGGAGAACAATTCCGCAGCGCCCGAGAAATAGATCAACCTTTCGAGCCTACAGAAGCAGATAACCAAATTCTAAAAGACAATTCGGTTTTCAGAGTATATGAAGTTCAAGGCAGATTACAAGCAAGAACGTCTTATTTCCATAAGTCGGTTGGTGGTTATAGTGCCGTTCGTCCGAGACGATACGAGCAGTTATTCGATTATCATATCGACCAACAATTGAATGATTTGGGTAAGATTATTGATCCGCAAACCATGACTTTAAAAAAGAGCATTCCCATTATGAATGCGTTAAATATCAAATACTTATTGTTGCAAACGAATGACGGCGAAAGTGTTGCAATAACTAATCCTTTTATTAATGGTAACGCATGGTTTGTATCCGATTTAAAAACAGTGAATTCTGCCGATGAGGAAATGAAACTTTTAGGTAAAATCGACACCAAGAATACTGCTACTGTCAGTAAAATTGAAGAGTCGAAAACAACCTTACCATCTAACTTTATAAAAGACAGTTTGGCGACCATAACCTTAGAAGAGCATTTGCCTAATACCATTAAATATACTTCCAATAATACCAATGATGGTTTTGCGGTTTTCTCAGAAAACTTCTATAATGGTTGGAAAGCCACTATAGACGGTAAAGAGGCTGAGATTCATCGAGTAGATTATGTGTTGCGCGGTTTGGCCATTCCAAAAGGAAAACATACCATTGAGTTTACCTTTGAACCTCAAGTGGTAAAAACGGGTAGTACAATTGCTTTAGTCAGTTCAATCTTGATGATTTTGGCCATCGCAGGTGTCGTGTATTTTGAACAAAAAGACAAGAAAAAACAGAATGTCTGACTCCAAGAAATTACTCATCATAACTTATTATTGGCCACCGGCCGGTGGTCCGGGAGTACAACGTTGGTTAAAGTTTGTCAAGTATTTGCCCGATTTTAATGTTCAGCCAATTGTTTATGTTCCTGAGAATCCGACCTATCCGATAATAGATAATGGTCTGGAAAGTGAAGTTTCGGAGAGGGCAATTATTTTAAAAAATAAAATCTTTGAACCCTATGGTTTGGCTTCTTTTTTAGGCAAAAGCAAAACCAAAAAAATAAGTTCCGGAATCATTCCAAACCAAAAAAAACAATCTTTCTTAGAGAAAACACTGCTTTGGGTGCGCGGGAACATTTTTATACCGGATGCCCGATTTTTGTGGGTAAAACCATCGGTGAAATTTCTAAAGAGATACATTGAAGAGAACGGTATTGATACTATAGTAACATCCGGTCCGCCGCACAGCTTGCATTTAATTGGTTTGCAATTAAAGCAAGATTTGGGTGTTACTTGGTTGGCCGATTTCAGAGATCCGTGGACTACCATTGGATATCACAAAGCCTTAAAATTGTCTTCTTACGCTGAAAAAAAGCACAAAGCTTTGGAGAAAGAAGTATTGACTTCAGCAGATACTATTATCGTAACCAGTAAAACAACTAAAACCGAGTTTGAAGCCATAACTTCTCGACCGATAGCGGTAATTACCAATGGTTACGACGTGGAAAAAGTGACCAAACAACCGTTGGATGAAAAATTTACTTTGGCACATATAGGTTCTTTTTTATCAGAGCGTAATCCCAGAATATTGTGGAAAGTTTTAAAAGAATTGACACAAGAACACAAAGATTTTTCAGCAGATTTTCAGTTGAAGCTGATCGGAGCTGTGAGCCAGGAAGTTTTAGATACAATAGCTGAATTCAAGCTTCAGGATTTTGTGCTGAATTTAGGTTATGTATCACACCAAGAAGCGGTAGCGCATCAAAGAAAGTCTCAGGTTTTATTACTAATCGAAATTGATTCAGAAGATACCAAAAGTATTATTCCCGGAAAAGTTTTTGAATATATGGTTTCAGAAAGGCCTATAGTAGCCATTGGTCCGCAAGATTCTGATTTTGCTGAAATTATCACTTCAACCAATACCGGCGTTTTCTTTACTTATGACGAGAAAGAAAAGTTAAAAACCTTACTTTTGAAACATTACCAAGACTATAAATTGAATAACTTGAAAGTTCATGCTGTTGGGTTGCAACACTATTCCCGAAAGAATTTAACCCAACAACTTGTTCAACTCTTAACCAGTAATTCCTAACTATTAGCTATTTATGGGTATTGTTGTCAATCAATCCATCAAAAACACCATCATTACCTACATTGGGTTTGCGATTGGTGCAGTCAATACCTTGTTTATGTATCCGCATTTTTTAGGGGATAAGTTTTATGGATTAACGAGTTATTTGTTGTCTTCGGCCAATGTTATTTTTCCGCTATTGGCTTTTGGTGTGCATAATACTTTAGTTAAATTTTTCTCAGAACACAAATCCGAGCAAGAACAAATTTCCTTTTTGAGTTTTGTATTGTTGCTTCCTTTGCTGGCGATAGTCCCGATTTTTATTCTTGGCTTTTGCTTTTATGATGCTATTGCTGCTTTTTCGGCAACAAAGAATAGTATAGTTCACGATTATATTTGGCAAATTCCGGTGATAGGAATATGTATGGCCTATTTCGAGATATTTTATGCTTGGGTAAAGGTACATTTGCAATCGGTTTACGGTAATTTTTTGAAGGAAGTCGGACTAAGAATATTGATTTCTATTTTGCTTTTCGGCGTGTATTTTAATGTTATCACGGTGGAACAATTCATCACCGCTACGATGATAGCTTATTTGATTAGCACGCTTTTGATGTTTGGCTATGCCAATACTGTCAAAAAAATTGCATTTAGCTTTAAAATACCACATAATGCCAGAGCGATTTTTGCCTATTCGGCTTTTATTATTTTATCCGGTAGTGTGGCCAATATGTTGATTGATATTGATAAGACCATGTTGAATCAATACATAGAGATTGAAAAGATTGCTTATTATACAGTAGCGGGTTTTATGGCTACTGTAATTGCGGTACCGAGTCGAGCTATGCATCAAATTACTTATCCTATCACGGCCAAACTGATGACTCAAGGCAAACATGAGGAATTAAACGATTTGTATAAAAAGACTTCGATTACGTTGCAAATTGTAGGAGGATTGGTATTTGTGGGGATTTTAGTGAATATCAACCAGATTTATTTGTTATTACCCGGTAATTACAAAGAAGGTGTTTTTGTAGTTTTTGTTCTTGGATTTTCTAAATATTTCGATTTGATTTTAGGCAATAACAATGCTATTATTTTTAATTCTAAATACTATAGAGCCGTTTTGTTTTTAGGACTACTTTTAGGATTTTTGGCTATTACACTCAACGCTATATTCATTCCTTTATTCTATATCAAAGGAGCTGCAATCGCTACTCTAATTTCTATTACTTTATATAGCATTGCTAAATTACTGTTTGTGGTTTTGAGGATGAAATTATTCCCTTTTACGGTTAATACTATTTATGCGTTTGTCATCGGGTTGATTTGTTTCTTCATTTTTTACTTTTGGGATTTTTCTTTTCATCCCATTATTAATATTGGATTGAAATCGGTTTTGGTAGCTGTTTTATATGTGGTTTTGGTATATAAAGCCCGGCTGTCTCCTGAAATCAATACAGTAATTGAAAAGCAACTTAAACGAGTCCTTCGATAAAGTTTGTACTTTGTTTTAGACAAAAAAAACGCAATCTTTTCAGACTGCGTCAGCTTAACTTAACTTTAATCTATTCTATTATTGAATAATCAGTTTTTGAGTCACTGATTTTTGTCCTTGATTAAGGGTTACAAAATACATCCCTTTACTTAAGTTAGAGGTATATACGGTAGTAGTTAACTGTTCTGTTTTTTGTTTGTAAACTTCTTTTCCAACACAATCTGTTATAATCAGTTGAGACGCCTCATTCGTCATATTGGTTTCTACGGTGAAAGAATCAACAGCAGGATTTGGGTAAATTTTTAATGATAAAGGTGAGACAAATTCTTCCGTTTTTAGGATGGCCGTAACTTTTCTGATTTTATGATTTCCTCTGTCGGCTATGAAGAGTAAACCGTTAGGATCAAAACAAATTCCCATGGGTTCTGAAAACTTAGCGGCTGTAGAAGTTCCGTCGGCAAAGCCTTGTGCCGCTCCTACAAAGTTAGTTACAGCAGCAGTTGCTAAATCTATTTTTCTGATTCTGTTGTTGCCGTAATCTACCACAAACAGATAGTTTTGGTTACTAATGGCAAGCCCCATAGGATTGTTGAAACCTGCGCTTGTTCCGGTGCCGTTGTTAAATCCGGGTGTGCTTCCGGCAAAAGTAGTAACCTCACCGGTACTAATAACAACCTTTCTGATTCTATGGTTATTAATTTCCGCTACGTAAAGATTTCCGCTACCATCAGAGCAAATACCGGACAATCCGTCAAATTGAGCCGCTTCACCAAAACCATCTAATGTTCCTTGAATCGAGCCTGCAAGTGTAGAAACTATGCCATTAACCAAGTCAATTTTTCTGATTTTTGTATTGATACTTTCAGTTACATACAAGTAATCTCCAACTTTACAAATTCCAACAGGCGCATTGAACTGAGCAGTTGCCAAATCACCGTTCGCATAGCCAAATGTAGAACCGGTATAAGTGCTTACTTCTCCGGTGGCAATTACAATTTTTCGAATTTTAAAGTTGAAGTAATCTGTAACATACAAATTACCGTTATTGTCGGTACAAATACCGCTTGGGCCGTTAAATTGAGCTGCAGTTCCAACGCCATCCGCAAATCCTACGGTTGAACCGGCCAAAGTACTTACGGTATTAGTAGCCAATTCAATTTTTCTAATTAAGTTATTGGTGTAGTCTGCAACATACATGTATCCGTTGTTGTCGAGGCAAACTGCTCTGGGGCCAAAAAATTGAGCAGAGGTTCCAACGGCATCAGTATATCCGGGTGTTGAGCCGGCGATGGTTGTAACAACTTGTGCATTACTTATAAACATGCACAAGAGTAGGGCTAAGAGTAGGGTAATTTTTTTCATTAGGTTAGGGTATTAGTGAGGATTAGGGATTCTTGTTTGATTTTGGTGATTTTAAGCCATATTCTTTCAGATTTGGTTAATTGTTACAGCTAATTTTCTTGCAAAATGCTGTATGTCAGCTTATCAAATTTAATACAATACTTTTACTTAGAAATCAGAATTGCTTATTTTTTCGACGAACGGTATTGCTTATTTCGATAAGCGGCTGTGAATTTTCTGATATTTTAAAAACAATTGACCGTTAATGGTACTTTAGCAATTTTTCAATACTGTTTATTGAAAAAGCTTGATGATAATTTATTGCAAATACAGCTAGTAAAAGCTTGTCGTAAATTGTATATTTGAAAAAATAAATGTGAGAGAATTTTTTGTCTTAATCGGCAAATAATCATTAACAAAAAGTAAAATTAAATTCAATAAAAATGGCTCAAGTAAATCCTTATTTAATATTCAACGGAAACTGTGAAGAAGCTTTCTTGTTCTACCAATCTGTTTTTGGTGGAGAGTTTCCATATATGGGCAGATTTAAAGACATGCCTGCTGATGACAATTGTCCGCCAACTTCTGAAGAAGAGGCTGATAGAATTATGCACGTTTCGTTGCCTGTTGGTGATACTGTTTTAATGGGAAGTGACAGTACTTCACAAAGCGGTGAGGTTATCGTTGGAAATAACATATCCGTTTCAATTAATACCGCAAGTAGAGAGGAAGCAGATAGGATATTTAACGGCTTGGCTTCAGGCGGAAACGCTTTCATGCCAATGACTGCAACTTTTTGGGGTGCTTACTTCGGAATGTTAGTGGACAAGTTTGGCATCAATTGGATGGTGAATTTTGACGAACAACCGCAAAAATAGACTTAAAAATATTTTCGCTTAAGCATACTTAAAAAACAACTTTTTCGTTACTATAGAAAAGTTGTGCGGTGAAAAAAAAGATTGTTATACTACTGTTGATATTAGGCGCGATTGCTTTCGGTTTCAATACTATCAACACAGCCATAAAGCCTAACAGTAAGCCCGAAGTTAATGTTTCTAAAGTCGATGATAAGGCTATGGAGGCATTGGCTTTTTGTCGTAAAAAAAGCTTCAATGAAGACTTTTGTATATTGATAGATATGAGTATTCATTCAGGTTTGAATCGTTTTTTTGTTTATGATTTTAAGCAACAAAAAATCATCCGTCAAATGTTGGTTGGTCATGGTTGTGGTAATTATCCTTGGAGCCAAGATTGGTCTAAAGACAGTCCGAAGTTTAGCAATAAAGACGGTAGTCATTGTTCTGCTTTGGGCAAATATAAAATAGGGAAAAGGGCATGGAGTGATTGGGGAATCAATGTGAAATACGTTCTACATGGCTTAGAAGAAACCAATAGTAATGCCCAATCGCGTTATATCGTTTTTCATTCTTGGGAAAAAGTATCCGATAAAGAAGTTTATCCGAACGGTACACCCGAAGGTTGGGGTTGCCCAACCATATCCAATAACAATATGAAAATCATTGACCCGATTTTAAAGCAATCGTCAAAACCGGTTTTAATGTGGATTTACCAATAAAACCCTATTCGGATTCTTTACGGCTAATTGAAACCAAAATACCAATCGTTAAGGATAAGGCAATGAAGCCCAACGAAACCCATTCAGGGAATTTGTAGTAATGGATAATCAACATTTTTATACCTACAAAAGTCAGGATAGCAATTAGGCTGTATTCTAAATAACTGAATTTTTCCAGCATATTGGCCAAAAAGAAATACATCGATCGCAATCCTAAAATTGCAAAAATGTTGGAACTGAATACCAAAAACGGATCTGAGGTTATGGCTAATATAGCCGGAACACTGTCGAGTGCAAACAACATGTCCATTACTTCAATAACAATTAAAGCAACAAATAAAGGAGTGGCTGCCGTAATGTGTCTTCGCTTAACAAAAAAATGCTCCCCATCGGAATGGCTTGTTATCGGCATTATTTTGCGAAGATTTCTGTATACAAAAGATTTCTTAGGATTGAATTCTTCCTCATCACCTTTGAATAACATCTTAAAGGCGGTAAAAATCAAAAAGGCGCCGAACAAGTAAGTCATCCAACTGAATTTGTTAATCAGAATTACCCCAAAGAAAATCATCAATCCTCGAAACACTATCGCTCCCAAAATTCCCCAAAACAACACTCGGTGTTGGTATTTCTGCGGAATCTTGAAAGAAGCAAAGATGACTGCTATCACAAAAATATTATCCACACTCAAAGACAATTCAATCAAATAACCTGTGATGAATTTCATGGAAGCTACTGCCGGTGTGATTTCGGTAGGATTGGCAATAAGCTCGTTTTTGTAAATCCATCCAACCACTATGCTGAAGATAAAGGACAGTGATACCCAAATTCCGGTCCAAATTCCGGCTTCTTTGGGTTTGATGATGTGAGGATTTTTATTGAATACCCCTAAATCTAAGGCTAAGAATAAAAAAATTAACGCCAGAAATACAATCCAAACTGCCATGATGTTATATTAAGTTGTTGCAAATATAGGATTTTGCCTTTTGAATAAGTAATAAATTAAAATACAAGTTGTTGTTGTTTTGCACGTGTTTTTGTCAATTTTTGATATAACCCCTAAAAAAAATAGGGTATCCTTATTTTGAAATTAAAATATTGCTATATTTGCAACAAATTAATAAGGGTATAATCATTTAAAATCACTTTTTATGTCAACTTTACGTTTTCAAGCCTTAAAAGATGCCTCGAGCAGAAAACCGGTAAAATTTGAAGAAGCCAATAAAAAATCGGCTCTTTTCGGTTCAAATGTATTCAATGATAAAGCAATGAAGCAGTACTTAACTGCCGATGCTTATAAAGGAGTAAAAGACGCCATCCAGCACGGAACTAAAATCGACAGAAAGTTGGCCGATTATATCGCTATGGGAATGAAAGAATGGGCTTTGGCAAAAGGAGTAACTCATTATACACACTGGTTCCAACCGTTAACCGGTACTACAGCTGAAAAGCATGATGCCTTTTTTGAAACGTCTTATGATGGTTCGGATCCGGTTGAGAAATTTGGCGGCGGACAATTGGTACAGCAAGAACCGGATGCTTCTTCCTTCCCGAACGGAGGCATCAGAAATACTTTTGAAGCCCGTGGTTATACAGCATGGGATCCAACTTCTCCGGCCTTTATCTTCGGTACTACTTTGTGTATTCCAACAGTGTTTATTTCTTACACGGGTGAAGCCTTGGATTACAAAACACCTTTATTACGTGCTTTAAATGCTGTAGATGAAGCAGCAACTGAAGTTTGTAAATATTTTGATAAAAACGTTAAAAAAGTTACCGCCACTTTAGGTTGGGAGCAAGAATATTTCTTGGTTGACAGTGCTTTGGCTAACTCAAGACCCGATTTATTGTTAACCGGAAGAACTTTGTTAGGTCATACATCTGCTAAAGGTCAACAATTAGACGATCATTATTTCGGTTCTATTCCGTCTCGTGCTTTAAATTACATGCGTGAATTAGAAGAAGAATGTATGTTGTTAGGGATACCGGTGAAAACCCGTCACAACGAAGTAGCACCTAACCAATTTGAGTTGGCTCCGATTTTTGAAGAAACCAACTTGGCCGTTGACCACAACTCTTTGTTGATGGATGTAATGTCTAAAGTAGGAGAACGTCACGATTTTAAAGTGCTTTTCCACGAGAAGCCATTCAAAGGTGTTAACGGTTCAGGAAAGCACAACAACTGGTCAATGGCTACAGATACCGGAGTTAACTTGTTATCACCCGGTAAAACGCCAATGAGCAACTTGCAATTCTTGTCTTTCTTTATCAATACCATTAAAGCAGTTCAAGAATATGAAGAGTTATTAAGAGCTTCTATCGCTACAGCCAGTAACGATCATCGTTTAGGCGCCAATGAAGCACCACCGGCTATCATCTCTGTTTTTATCGGTGAACAATTGACTAAAGTTTTGGCCGAGTTAGAAGGTGTTTCTAAAGGTAAATTGTCTCCGGAAGAAAAAACCGATTTGAAATTAAACGTAGTTGGTAAAATTCCGGATGTAATGTTGGACAATACCGACAGAAACAGAACTTCGCCTTTTGCCTTTACCGGAAATAAATTTGAATTCCGTGCCGTGGGTTCTTCAGCCAACTGTGCTAATGCTATGACTACTTTGAATTCCATTGTGGCCAAACAATTGAAAGAATTCAAAAAAGAAGTGGATGCACTTATTGATTCTAAAGGCTTGAAAAAAGACGAAGCCATCTTCAATGTGTTAAGAGAATACATCAAGCAAACTAAAAATATCCTTTTCGAAGGCGATGGTTATAGCGATGCTTGGGAAAAAGAAGCTAAGAAAAGAGGCCTGAGCAATCACAAAACCACTCCGGCTGCGTTAAAAGCTAAAGTATCTAAAAAAGCCTTGGAATTATTCCACGATTTGAACGTGATGAACCATGTTGAAGTGGAAGCGCGTTACGAAATTGAATTGGAGGAATACACTAAGAAAATCCAAATCGAAGGCCGAGTATTAGGCGATATTGCTCGTAACCATGTGATTCCAACAGCCATTCGTTACCAAAATACTTTAATCGAAAATGTACGCGGTTTGAAAGAAATTTTTGGAAAAGACTTTGAGAAAATTGCCAAAGAGCAAATTTTCTTAATCAAAGAAATTTCGGCTCACATTGAAGGCATTAACTCTAATGTAGAAGCCATGACCGAAGCTCGTAAAAAAGCCAACGCTTTAACCGATGCGCAAAAAATGGCCGAAGCTTACTGCGATAAAGTGAAACCATACTTTGAAATCATCAGAGAACATTGCGACAAATTAGAGTTGTTAGTAGACGATGAAGTTTGGACGTTAACCAAATACAGAGAATTGTTGTTTACACGATAATTCGATACTTTACAAACAAAAAAATCCGCTCATCGAGCGGATTTTTTTTGTTTTCTTTATTTGCTATTTATTTGATGGTGCCGCAATAAGTGTGGTGTCGGCAAAAGCATTTTGTAAAATCCAAGTTCCAGTGTTTTTGTTGTAAACGTAAACTTTACCGTTACTGTTGTCAGCAAAAGCAAAACTTCCATTAGCAGTTATTAAAGAAGTGCCTGCAAAACCATTAACAAAAGACCATGCTCCTGTATTTTTATTATAAGCATAAACCTTCCCATTACTGTTGTCTGCAAAAGCAAAATTACCACTCGATGAAACTAATGTATCATCTGCGAAACCATTTTGTAAAACCCAAGTTCCTGTGTTTTTGTTGAAAGCATACACTTTCCCATTTCCATTATCAGCAAAGGCAAAATTTCCATTAGAAGTTACAAGTGTATTTCCGGCAAAAGCATTGTTCTGCAAAATCCACGTCCCCGAATTGTTATTGAATGCATATACTTTACCGTTACTGTTGTCTGCAAATGCAAAGTTTCCATTGGAACCCACTAATGTATCATCTGCATAAGCATTTACAGGTATCCAAGTATTGGTGTTTAAGTTAAAGGCATAAACTACGCCATTGCTATTATCTGCAAAAGCAAAGTTAGAAAACTGATTGTTTTCAATACTTTCATTAGCACTTGAACCTGATATTCCGCCGGCCATTAAAGCATAAGGAACTGACAATAACTGAGTAGTGCCCACATTTGCATAATTTGTTCCTCCCGTAACATCCATTTCAACTTTTAAGAATTTGGAATTGGTTCCCCAATTAATGGTGTTAAAAGTTCCCGAAACTACATTACCTTGCCCAATAATTAAATTAAACAAACCTTGCGCCGTAGTTGTTTTTTGTTGAGTTTCCGAATATAAAACTGTGCCGTTAGCCGTTTGATCTAAGATGGAGAGTTTTACTCTGATATTAGAGCTTGCTACCGGATTACCCGAACTGTTTAAGGCAATGGCTTGATATGAAATTCCTTGTGGTACTTGAGAAAAACTTAAAAATGAAACGATAAAAGCACTGAATAGTAATAGTTTTTTCATAATTGATTTTGTTTGAAATTTGATAATGCATTGGTATTTTGACCTTAGCATTTTAACTTATCGTTTGATTATTTTAAATGATTTAATTTTTTTATTACTGAATTGAATCAGATATACACCTGGCTGTAATTCAGCTAAATCAAGTGTATTATTGATTGCAACGATTTTTTTACTAACCAATTGCCCAGATGTGTTAAATACCAAAACCTCTTCGTTCAAAAGATTCGTATTTGTTTTAAAGGAAATCACAGCAGTAGCGGGATTAGGGAAAACGGTTATTTTTTCGCTAAGTTCTAACTGAGGCACTTCAAGTGTTTGCTGGGTTTGTGCCAAAATACCAATAATTCCTGATGCTGATTGATTTTGATTTACCGGTACTACTACAATCTCCCCGATAGAAATTGAAGAACTTGGAGTAATTAAACTCCCTGAATTAACTGATTGCAACACTGTTTGCGAACTTCCTGTAAAACTCATGAAAAGTAGCAGAATAAGTAATGTTTGTCTCACGTTTAAAGTTTTTTTTACAAATATAGATAAATATCATTTTGACAAACCTTATTTTTAACCTCACTATACTATTTTTTCATAACTTTCGTTAAATAAATAAACCCTCTTAATGTCTCGTATTTTTGTCACCATAGCCATTTTTTTCATCTTTTCAACTGCTTTTTCTCAAGAGCAGGTGAGTTTGTATTTCGACAGTAACAAATTCGAACTGACCAAAAAAGAAGAAAACCGGCTTAACCAATGGCTTTTAGCCAACAGTAACAACAAAATTGTTGCCATACACGGATTTACCGATGAAGACGGAACCACAGGGTTCAACGATACTTTGGCTCAAAAACGCGTTGATTATGTTTTTGGAAAAGTCAAAGACCAAATCCAAATCAGAGCCGATTTTAAAACCCTAAGCTTGGGTGAAAAATTCAAGCAGTCTGCCAATAAAGCCGAAAACCGTAGGGTAACAATCTTCTACATCTTAGAAAGAGACATTCCCAGAGAAGAAGAGATTCTCGGTTTAAAAAAAGAAACCCCTATTGTTGAAGAAGCCAAACCTGAAATTGAATACCCCGAAAAATTGGTCTTCGAAAATCCCAATGGTACCAAAACCGAATACAAGTTGGACCGCGATTTCATGAAGCGTGTAGGCAATGCTAAATCAGGAGAAAAGCTGAAAATTGACAATCTGAATTTTGTCATCAATACTTTTGCTATTGTACCGGAATCTCGAGGCAAATTATATGAACTGTTGTTGGTCTTGCAAAATAATCCGCAGCTCAAAATTGAAATCCAAGGCCATTTGTGTTGTATGCCGGTCGACCGAACCGATTTGTCTACTCAAAGAGCCAAAGCGATTTACAATTTTTTAATCACCAACGATGTTTATCGGGCGCGCTTGTCTTACAAAGGCTTCGGAAGCACGCAACCCATTTATCCGTTACCTGAAAAAAATGAAACCGAACGCGCCGCCAATCGTCGGGTGGAAATTCTGATTGTAGAAAATTAATATGAAAATCAAATGCGCCATAGTATTGTGTTTTTGGTCTGTTTTGGGATTGGCTCAAAAGCAGTTTGACGTGTTTTTCGATTTCAATAAAGATTTTCCCAATCAAAGTTCAATATTAGCTTTAAACGAATGGATAGCCAATCATAAGGAAATTGAAATCACCCAATTGTTAGGTTTTTGCGACAGCATTGATACCAAAGATTACAACAAACATTTAGCCGAACGCCGCATAGCCAATGTAAAGATTTTATTGGAAAAAAGCGGATTGCAGTTTAGCGAAACCCTACAGCAAGTAGCCTACGGGAAAGAGTTCAAACAATCTAAAGTCCAAGCTGAAAACCGTCGAGTAACTATTTTCTATTCCGAAAAATTACTCAAACCAACGGAAAGTGAGCTGTCGGTAAAAGTCAAAAATGCCAAACGCGGCGAATTGGTTACTTTGCCCAATCTTTACTTTTTCAATAATTCGGCTCGTGTCGTTCCCAAGTCTGAGACCGTTTTGTATGATTTACTCTGTGTATTGCAAGAAAACCCCAAACTAAAAATTGAAATCCAAGGCCATATTTGTTGCCAAACTGAGGTAGACAAAAACGATGTTTCTACCGCTCGAGCGCGAGCTATTTATAATTATTTGTTGCGCAATGGTATCGATAGAAAACGAATGAAGTTCAAAGGATTCGGTGTTTCTCGACCCATTCATAAAATCCCTGAACGTAACGAAACCGAAGCCGACGAAAACCGCAGGGTGGAGATTTTGATTTTAGAGAATTGATAAAAATTCCCAAATCCCAAATCTTAATCTTATCTTTGCGACACAACAACTAACAACACAACATGAGTTCTGATAACAGTCAACGCTACAACCAACGCGGCGTTTCAGCTTCCAAAGAAGATGTGCACAACGCCATCAAAAACATTGACAAGGGTTTATTCCCAAAAGCTTTTTGTAAAATTGTTCCCGATTATTTGACCAACGACAACGACTATTGCTTGATTATGCATGCCGACGGTGCCGGAACCAAATCCTCGTTGGCTTATCTGTATTGGAAAGAAACCGGTGATATTTCGGTGTGGAAAGGCATCGCACAAGACGCCTTAATCATGAATATCGACGATTTGTTGTGTGTTGGCGCTACCGATAATATTTTACTGTCTTCCACTATCGGAAGAAATAAAAATTTAATTCCAGCCGAAGTAATCTCAGCCATTATTAACGGAACGGAAGAATTGATAGCCGAATTGAAATCATTCGGAGTGACCATTCATTCTACCGGTGGCGAAACCGCTGATGTGGGTGATTTGGTTCGAACCATTATAGTCGATTCTACCGTAACGGCTCGAATGAAACGAGAGGATGTAATCGATAATGCCAATATCCAACCCGGCGATGTTATTGTTGGTTTGGCTTCTTTCGGTCAGGCGAAATACGAAAAAAGTTATAACGGCGGGATGGGCAGTAATGGTTTGACTTCGGCGCGACATGATGTTTTTGCCAACTATTTAGCCGAAAAATACCCGGAAAGTTTTGATGCTGCGGTACCCAACGAATTGGTGTATTCCGGTAAAACTAAATTAACCGATGCTGTAGCAAATTCCCCGATTGATGCCGGAAAATTAGTATTGTCACCTACCCGAACTTACGCACCGATTATCAAAGCTATACTCGAAAAATATACTTCAAAAGACATTCACGGTATGGTACATTGTTCCGGTGGTGCACAAACCAAAGTGCTGCATTTTGTAGATAATGTGCATGTGATTAAAGATAATTTATTCCCGGTGCCGCCATTGTTCAAACTCATTCAGGAAAATTCTAAAACCGATTGGAAAGAGATGTACCAAGTGTTCAATTGTGGTCATCGCATGGAATTGTATGTGCCGAAGGAAATGGCTGATGATATTATTGCTATTTCCGAATCCTTTGGCGTTGAAGCTCAAATTGTAGGTAGAGTAGAAGCTTCCGAAAACAAAAAACTCACTATTAAAAGTGAGTTTGGTGTATTTGAGTATTAATCAGGTTATAGTACGTAATAGGCCAACACTTTCTGAACTTCATATACATTAACCGATTTGGTAAATTGTTTGGTGATGCTCGGCTGTTGTTCGCTGGAAACCCAAATTTTCAATTCCGCTTCTAAGTCGAAGGTGCCGGCAGTCTCAACGCTGAAACGACTAATGGCTTTGTAAGCAATGGATTTGTATTCGATTTTGCTACCGGTAAGGCCTTGTTTTTCCACCAAAATCAATCTCTTGTTGGTAAAGATGAAAACATCGCGTATGAGTTTGAAACCCATTTCAATTTTTTCGTCGTCTAATAATAACTGACCGTATTGCTTTAGTAAATCTTCCGAACTGGCTTGTCCGGCATTGCCCATAAGTGCTGAAAAAAGTCCCATATAAAGTTGTATTTTTGTGGTGTAAAAGTAGCAATTCGGAACGGATTTTTTCGGAACTTCTCGTTCTTTGTTTAAAATCAATTTGTCCTATTAAAAATCAGTATAGTATATGATTATTAATCCTAAAAACGGTGTAGACCAACTGCTGTTTGGTATGAAGCAAAACCATGTGGAAGCGCTTTACGGTAAGCCTTCGAAACAATTCAATGATGAAGACGGCAATGTGTTGTATTTGTACAATACCCAAAAGTTGAGTCTGACGTTTTATGAAGATGAGGATTTTCGATTAGGGTATATCGCTTGTTCGCATCCGGAATGCACAGTTTTAGGAAATAAAGTGATTGGCAAGAATGTAGAAACACTTAAAGCCGACTTACCCTTTAAATCCTGGTCAACGGAAGATTTTGACTCTTTTGAAAATCATTTCAACGAGAGCAATTGGCTGATTTTACAATCGGAGTTTGACGACGTTGTGCGTGTAGAAATTGGTGCGATTATTAAAGACAACGACGAATTTGATTGGAAACATACAGATTGAAGAATGATGATTGAAGAGTGATGATTGAAGATTGTTGATTTTAATCTTCTGAAATTGAAAATCAGCAACCAGCCATCACACGATTTCCGCACTTAAACCGGCTTCCAACAATTGGGTACACTGTGGTTTTAACTCATCGAAATGTCCGGTTTTTACCGTGCATTTTCCTTTGTAATGCACCAAGATAGCGCACTGTTCCGCTTGTTCGGCGGTGTGTTGGCATACGCGAATTAACGTATCGATAACGTGATCGAAGGTATTCACATCATCGTTGTACAATACAATTTCGTTGTTGGTTCCGATTTGTTCTTCGACTAAAACGTCTTCTTGTATTTTTTCTATGGTACTCATAGTGCTGGTTTCGAGTTTAAGGTTTCGGGTTCGATTGATTAAACTTTGGTACTCGGAATTAATAACGGTATTTCAAAGAAACCCAATTGTTTCTTTCGAATTGCTTCACAAAAGTCAGTCCTTTTTCTGTACAACTGGCGTCGATAAACGGAATATCTTCAGTATAAAAACCACTCAATAACAATAGACCGTTTTTGTTCAAACAATCTACATATTGCTGCATGTCATTTAGTAATATATTGCGATTGATATTGGCGATGATTAAGTCGTATTTTTTGCCTTTCAGCATTTCCGCGTCGCCTTCGTAAACGGTGATTTCTTTACAATCATTGCGTTCTGCATTTTCAATAGAATTCAAATAGCACCAATTATCAATGTCGATAGCGTCTATTGGTTTTGCACCTTTCATTTCGGCTAAAATGGCTAAAATAGCCGTTCCGCAACCCATGTCGAGTGTTTTCATTCCGGTCACATCGGTTTCTAACAAATGTTGAATCATCATGTGTGTGGTTTCATGATGACCGGTTCCGAAACTCATTTTCGGTTCGATAACAATATCGAATTCGGCGTTTGTTTTAGGATGAAAGGGTGCGCGGACATGACATTTTCCGTCTACATCAATGGGTTCGAAATTCTTTTCCCATTCTTCGTTCCAATTCACTTGGTCGATTTCTTCAATAGTGTAGGAGATTTTGAATTCGGGAGAAGTCAACAAGTAAATATCTTCTAAAATAGCCTCAAACCATAAATCTTTCTGTATGTAAGCACTAAAACCATTATCGGTTTCGATGAAACTTTCGAATGGTTTTTCGCCTAACTCTGCGATTAAGATTTCAGAACCGAGTTCTTTGGGTTCAACAGTAAAGTGATACCCTAAATAGCTATTTGACATGTGTAGAATTTTTGACAAAGGTAAGTATCCCGCTCTTTTATGGAAAGTATTTTGTCAAAAAGAAATTTAATCCATTTTTACGACACTCTTCAGGTTAGCGTCGGGCAACTCATCGGGAGCAACAGTAAACACCATCAATCTTTTGTATCGCTTGTCGTTGCTGTCGTACATATAGGTCATGGTGTTTTCTTTCGGATTGTAGATTAGTCGAGCCCGCATGAATTTTGATTGGATAGACCACGATCCTTCATTTTCGCTGTCTTTGGTAAAGTTGTAAATGGAACCGTGGTGCATGCGAACTTGTCCGTTATCAACCATACTGATTACTACATAACCATTGGTTTTTGAACCAATTTCACGGATGTCTATAATGGAGTGTTCATATTCTGTTTCCACCAATTCATATTTTTGAAAATCGGTATTCCATACATAATATTTGCGAGAATCAGATTGAAATCGTTTTTGAGTGTCTACTTGGGCTTGTAAATTGCCAAAGCAAGCCAAAAGGAGTAGTATTATTAGTTTTGATTTCATTGGTAAATAGTTTGATTTGTGACGCTGTAAATATAAACTATAAAATCGTTAAAATGCAAATAAAATCGATAAAAAGCATATTTATCTTTTTTATTATAAAAAAAACCTTTCAAATTAATGAAAGGTTCTTGTACTGTTTGGATGTTTACAGGTTAAATTCCGTTAACAATGGCAGCAAAGTCAGTTGCTTTTAAAGCGGCACCACCAATCAAACCTCCGTCAACATCAGGTTTAGAGAAAATTTCTTTGGCATTTTCAGGTTTAACGCTACCACCGTATAAAATGGATACTTCTTCGGCTATACTACTGCCGTATCTTTTTCGGATGGTTTCTCTGATAAACTCGTGCATTTCTTGGGCTTGTTCCGGCGAAGCTGTTTCTCCGGTTCCGATGGCCCATACCGGTTCGTAAGCTAAAACAATTTTTTCCCAATCTTTGTTTTCAATATGGAATAAGCCATCACGCAATTGGTTTTCCACTACATTGAAATGTTGGTTGTTCTGACGGTCTTTTAATTCTTCTCCGAAACAAAAAATTACAGTCATATCGTGGTTTAGGGCTGTAGTTACTTTTTGAGCCAAGATGGTGTCGGTTTCATGAAAATAAGCCCTTCTTTCCGAATGGCCAAGTATAACGATGTTTACGCCAATACTTTTCAACATGTCTGCAGAAATTTCTCCGGTGTAAGCACCGCTTTCATTTTGATGCATATTTTGAGCGGCTACGGCTATATTGGTAAATTCTAAATGATCAACAGCAGATGCTAAGTTGATGAAAGTTGGCGCTACTATAATTTGGGCTTCAACATCTTGAGGCAATTTGTCAATTAAGTCGTTTAATAAATCTTCGGTTTCTTCCGCATTTTTATTCATTTTCCAGTTTCCGGCAACAATTTTTTGTCTCATTATTCTAGGGTTTTTAAAGTAGCATTTATAGTTTCAAAATCGGTTTCTATGGCGCGATAAGTAATAATTTTACCATTTTTATCTATAATGATATATCTCGGAATCCAGTCTAAGTCAATTGATTTTCCGAATTCCCCTTTCATACCGTCGGTTACCCAATAGTGATCGCCTTTGAGTTCGTGTTTTTCAATACCGGCAAACCATTTGTCATAGGCTTTATCCATGGAGATAAAGACAAAGTCAACTGTTGGGTGATTGGCTTGCATTTCCTTTACTTTGGGCATGGCTTTAACACAATCACTGCACCAAGAAGCCCAAACTTCAATGACGGTTACATTCCCTTTGTGTTTTTTAAGGATTTCTTTAAAAGTGATGGTACTGTTGTCAGTTACCACCATTTTTTTTGTCAAGGTTTCTTTTGAGAACTCTTTGATTTGTGCATTGGAGCAAGATAAAGTTGCCAATGCCGATAAAAAATATAGGGCTAATCTTTTCATAGTTTTTTATTATTCCGATTGATTCTCTTTTTTTTGATTTTTTAAAAACACAATTTTATGCTTACGCCTTTTGTGTTCCTTTTTTTTTCTTCTTTTTCTTTGGTCGTACAGATATTTTAGAATAAGTACAACCCCCAAGCTACTAACTGCCATTAAGGTAGTGCCGATTAGGATGTGAATGGTATGTCCCAGCGGCGGCTCTTCCAACGTGGCGATGTAATTCAAAAAATAATAGCCAATAAAAAAGACAATCACACTCAGGATAATTCCCCAAGCCGCTTTTTCACTGTCTTTTTTTGACATAATGTATTTGATCATAACGTGGTATTTAGTGTCAAAAAATCATTTTTTTCTCAATAGGGCAATCCATTTGATTAGGAGTAAGCCATTTGTGAAAACCATTAGCAAACCCAAAAAGAATCGGAATGATATGCCATAAATTTTAACCTTATTGTCTTCAGAAATTAAAAAATAAACGCCTAAAGCAGAAAGTAATAAGGTTATAAAAATATTAAAATATATTACAGTTTTTGACAAACCGGTTCAGTTTAGGAAATCTTAACAGCATTTATTTTTTTAGTTCCGAGTAAGGTTTGTTGATAAGCTTCTCAAAATCAGCCACATCAAACTTGTTGTCCGTAATACCCCAATAGTATTTATATTCGTTTCCGTTCCATAAATATTTCACACCCGGCGTATCTTTACCGGAACCCAATACTTTCCAAAAAGGGATAACTTCAATAATTTTATAAGGATATTCCGCTCCGGCATATTTGAAGAAATTCGGAATCAATTCGGCTTCTTCATTCATGAAAATGATAGATATTTCCGGAAAATCTTTAGTTTTCTTGCGCAATTCAGTCAATTCTTTAGCGGCATCTCTACAGTGGTCGCAACCCGGCACAAAGAAACAAAGTGTTTTACGGCCTTTGTCGATGTGAGAGAAATACTGAGCGTAACCTGATTTGTGTTTGGCCGGTTCATTTATTTCAACTTTTACCTCGGGTTTTATTTCAGTTGTTTTTTTAACGGTATCTTTTACGATGACTTGTGTTGCAGTAGTGTCAACAGGAGTAGTTGATAAGGTGTCGGTTGTTGTTGCCTCTGGCTCAGTTACGGTAAACTGGCTCTCGATAGGTTGGATTGGAGCCAACATGAATAATGCCAAAACTGAAGCTAAAGTAAGGGAGGAAAGAATCCAAAAGTTGTGACCTTTTTCATTGGTTTTCGGCATAATCAATAACAGCCATACCAATAAACCCATAGCCGCTACATTCTTCAAAATGGCCTCAATGGGAGTCATAGGCAGCAAACTTCCGAAACACCCACAGTTGCCTGAATTTCCGCCGTTTTGAATGGTTTCAATGGTTAAATGTGTGGTGAATACAAGCAGCAACAATATCGTAGCGGGAACGATAATACTTCTCAAAAAGTTTTTTTGTAAGATTAAAAAGCCTAAGGCCAATTCAATACCGATTAATACACGGGAAAAGTAAGGCGCAAATCCCTCCGAAAATCCCATGGGATACAACTGCTTTACTTCAAAAGTGGAAATGGCAAAGTAAGGCGACGGGTACAATTTGGCGACAGCCGATAGCAAAAACAAAAACGAAATGACAATTCGAATTCCCCAAGCAATATTGTTTTTTGATGTATTCATTTTTAAAAAAATTCAAAAGTTAAAATGCAAATTCAAAAAGAAGAAATGTTTATTCGGATTTTAGTTTATTGCCCGAATTTCATCAGTATTAAAGCAAAAACCGAATAATTAATCATGTCTTGATAATTGGCATCGATGCCTTCGGAAACTATAGTTTTACCTTGATTGTCTTCAATTTGTTTGACGCGTAGTAATTTTTGCAAAATCAAGTCGGTCAATGAACTTACGCGCATCTCACGCCAAGCTTCACCGTAATCGTGGTTTTTGGCTTCCATTAACGATTTGGTTAAAGCCACTTTAGTATCATATAATTCGGTGGCTTTTGATAAGTCTAAATCAGGTTGCTCCACTACGCCCAAGTCTAACTGAATTAAGGCCATGATGGAATAATTGATGATTCCGATAAATTCGCCGCTTTCGTCTTCATCTACTTTTCGAATATCGTTTTGTTGCAAACTGCGAATGCGTTGGGCTTTGATGAAAATTTGGTCGGTTAACGACGGCAATCTCAAGATGCGCCAAGCACTACCGTAGTCTTTCATTTTATTAATATACAGTTGTCGGCAAATTGCGATAACCTTATCATATTCTTGAGAAGTATTACTCATTTCAGTGTATCTTTGTATCAAATTTTCCCAAAAGTAAAGAATTTTTTTGATTGCCGAGGGATGAATTAAGTTTAGTAATTTCAGTTTTAAGAATATCTTAACTGAAGGAGGCCAACAGTACACTTAACGATAGAAAATGACGATCAACTGTCGCGGAACTTTAATCGATTTGACCCTTCCCAAAGTCATGGGAATCTTGAATATTACGCCCAATTCTTTTTACGATGGCGGTAAGTATACCAACGAAAAACAATGCTTAGCACAAGTTGAAAAAATGCTTTTCGAAGGGGCAACATTCATTGATATTGGTGCCTATTCGAGTAAGCCAAGTGCAGAATTTGTTTCGGAAACCGAAGAGATAGCGCGATTGGTTCCTGCAGTGCAACTGATACTAAAACATTTTCCTGAAGCTTTGATTTCTGTCGATACCTTTAGAGCCAATGTGGCCAAAGCAGCTTTAGAGGCCGGAGCTTCTATAGTAAATGATATAGCCGCCGGAAGTTTAGACGAGCAAATGATGCAAACGGTTGCCGAGTTTCAAGTGCCATACATTATGATGCATATGAAAGGCAATCCGCAAACCATGCAGAGTTTGGCACAATACGACAATGTCACCAAAGAAGTATTGTTCTATTTTTCGGAGAAAATAGCGCAGGCTCGTAGCTTCGGCATCAATGATTTGATTATAGATCCGGGCTTTGGTTTTGCCAAAACTATCGGGCAAAATTTTGAGTTGCTTTCCCATTTGGAGTTGTTTGAAAGACTTCAACTGCCGATTTTGGTTGGTGTGTCCAGAAAATCAATGATTTATAAGACATTGGGCACTACTGCCGAGTTGGCACTTAACGGAACAACAGTATTGAATACAATAGCTTTACAAAAAGGTAGTAATATTTTAAGAGTACATGATGTAAAAGAAGCCATAGAATGCGTAAAATTGCATCAAAATTTGATGGCTAAAAATTAAATCCCCAAAACTAAAATGAAAAAGACAGTCGTACTACTATTTTCAATGCTATTGATGTCTTGTGGAAAGGACAAAGAAGTGTTGTTACCTGTTGCTCAAGAAACGATAGTGGCGGATGTGAAAGACCATTCTCCCATTTATTTCTTTTTTGCGGCCAATGAAAAAGACACCTTGGTAGAAGTGAACCGAAACAATTCGATCAGTTCTACCAATTGGTTGTTTAACATTGATAAGCGATTGCCCTTGCGAAAAGTAATCTTGGAGATTAAAAAACTGCAAAACAAAAAAGACAATAGCGCTCATAAAAACGAAGCATCGGAAAACTATTTTACCTATACCGATACAGTAAAGAAAAATTTGGCTTTTATGCCGTTTACCGAAATTCGTTATAAATTAGAAAAACCAGATTTTAATATTCGTCATTTTTATCTGGACCGAAACGATTTGGTGCATTACAACGAATTGGTTTTTGCTAAAAGTCAGCTCGAAGAGTTTATCAATAAAATGCCTAATACACGCCTTTATTTTTCCTACGATAAAGGGATGTCATTTGGGAAATACATCGAATACAAATTGTTTTTGAAGAATCTGAACATCACGCAAAAAGGAGTTACTGTAAATTCGAAGCGAGAATACATCTACTAATTCACTTCGTACTTCTAACTTCGTACTTCTAACTTCGTACTTTGTACTTTTTATTGATGGTGGTAAGGTTCGTTTCGCAAAATGGTGAAACCGCGATACAGTTGCTCGATAAAAAACAAACGCACCATTTGATGGGAGAAAGTCATTTCCGAGAGCGAGACTTTGCCTTGGGCTTTTTGGTAAACTTCCGGACTAAACCCATATGGTCCGCCAATCACAAAAACTAAGGTTTTGGTGCCTGAGTTCATCTTCTTTTGCAAATATTCTGAAAAAGCTACGCTCGAAAAGGTGCTGCCGTTTTCATCCAATAAAATCAATTGGTCGGTTGGATTTATTTTGGACAAAATCAATTCGCCTTCTTTCTCTTTTTGTTGTGCTTCCGACAGATTCTTGACGTTCTTAATGTCGGGTATAATCTCTACATCAAACTTAATATAAAAGGACAAACGTTTCGTGTACTCCTCAATCAACGATTGCAAGGCTTTGTTATCGGTTTTGCCAATGGCAATTAGCTTAATATTCATCTTTCGTTATTTGAATCATAAAAGTCATAAGTTCTTATCAGTCTTAATTGAACTTAAAAAACCTTAATATGGTGAAATTATTTATTCCAAATTTTCCAAGCCTTTTCCGCCTGAAACACCAACATTTCGTAACCGTTTTTGGTAATCGCGCCATGTTGTTTGGCTTTTTTCAAAAATAAGGTTTCTTCGGGATTGTAAATCAAATCGAAGGCAATGTGTTTGCCGCTAAAGTATTCGTAAGGAATAGGAGGAAAGGCCTGAGTATTTGGACTGGTTCCCAAAGGCGTACAATTGATAATAATCTGATAATTGTCGAAAGTCGTCGCGTTGATTCGGTCATAATCAATCCCGCCTTCTTTTTCTTCCCGTGAGACAAAAGTATATAGGATTCCGAGTTGTTTTAAGGCAAAAGCCACTGCTTTAGCGGCGCCACCGGTTCCTAAAATCAATGCTTTCTGATGAAGAGGTTGGAGTAGTGGTTCCAAAGATTTCATAAAGCCATAATAATCAGAATTATAGCCTTTTAGGTTTCCTTTTTTAGTAAACCGAATCACATTGACAGCGCCAATTTTTGCGGCTTTATCAGACAATTGGTCCAAATAAGGAATCACCGCTTCTTTGTAGGGAATGGTAACGTTTAAACCTTTGAGTTGAGGATAGTCAGTAATGAGTTGCGGAAATTTTTCAATAGATTGGATATCGAAATTGTCATAAGCACAATCTGATAGATTACCGTTAGCAAACTTTTCGGTAAAATACTTTTTGGAAAAAGAATAGGCAATGTTTTTTCCGATTAGACCAAATTGTCTTTCCGACATTTATTCCGATTTTTGGTGTTTGGCAATATAATCCTGTACCGATTTTCGCTCCCAAACTCTTGGGAATAAATCCTCCAAAATGGTTCGGTGTTTCGAGTTCAATCGCAAACCGTTGCTCAAGTGGAAGTTGCCTTTTTCTTCTTCGTGTAAAGAGAAATGCAAGCCGGCCAAACGGTATTCGATTTCACACTCTTCCGGAAAGTATTCTGAAGCCTGAATTAACGTTAATATGGCGTTATTCATTTCACCCATATTTTGCATCATGTCGACCCAAAACAGCCAAGTGTCTAATTGGTAGTCGCCAAATTCCACCGCTTTTCGGTAGCCGAATTCAGCTTCCTCAAATAAATTCATGGCTTTGTTGATGGTAGCAAAGCGTTTCCAATACAAACGGTTTTGGTCGTCTATGGCCAAGGCTTTGTTGACATAAAACAAGGCCTTTTGATAGTTTTTTTGACGAACATAAAAATCGGTTATAGCAATCCAACCTTTGTCTAAAAGCGGATCTTCGTGTACAGTTTTGTTGAAGTATTTTAAGGCTTCAGCTTTGTTGCCTAATTTTTCGTAACATTTTCCGATACGCAACAAGGCGTATGATGTTGGGTCGTCTAATTCAATGGTGCGTTGGTAGCTTTCGATGGCTTCTTCATATCTTTTTAAACGCTCTAAAGATTTTCCTTTTTCGAGGTAAGCACCAAGGAATTCGTCGTCTATGAATGTAGCAAATTCAAACGCACGAACTGCATTTTCATAATCTTTTACACCATAATACAAACGACCTGATTGGTGCCAGGCAATTTCACTATACGGATTTCTGTCGATATAAGTCTTAAGGTATTCTATGGCTTCTAAGTTTTGGTCTAAAAACTCAAAGCAATACACCACATTGTATAAGGCGGATTGGTCTTCGAAATCTTCCTCTAAACATTTGATGAAATTGGCTTTGGCCGATTCCAAATTGTCCATAAAAAGGTATTCCATTCCGATTAAATTGTACACATCGGCAAGGTCCTCAGTATAAATTAAAGCGGTTTGTAAAAATTCAACGGCCTTTTCGTGGTTGTCTCTTTTAGAGTATATGTTGGCTTTTTGGATAAAAATTTCTTCGTTGGTTGGTTCTATGGCGTACAATTCGTTGAGTAATTTTTCGGCCTGATCCAATTTGTCTTCGTACACCAACATTTCCACCTGAACCAGTTTTAATCCTGTTGATTTAGGGTGTTGCTCCAATCCTAACTTGAGTGCTTTTTTAGCCATAGTGGCTTTTCCCATATCGAGATAATGCAGTATGATTTCCTCGAATTCCTCTGAATCGAAAAATAAAACTTTGTTGGTTTTCAACATCGATTCAAATTTCGCTAAGGATAAGTTGTAGTCTTCTTCGTCGTGATCCAGGTGCATACCAGTAGGTGTTAAAATTATCCTTAATAAAATTAGGGAAACGGGTTTTGTATTTTTGTTGGGCTAATCGATTGTTGTAAACAATTTAATTAACAATGGATTTGTGATTGATGATTAACGATTTTTGATTTTTGAAATAAAAAATCTGCAATCTTAAATCGTAAATCATCATTCTTCATTCATCACTTCATCCATAGCTTCCAGGATGATGGCGCAACCTTCTCTGATTTCTGCTTCAGAAATGGTCAGTGGTGGCGTAATTCGGATAGCACAACCTTCAAATAAAAGCCAAAATAAGATTAATCCTTTGTCTTGGCATTTAAAAATTACTTTATTGGTAATTTCCGAATCGGCAGTCATAGCGGCCAACATTAAGCCACGTCCACGAATTTCTGTTATCAAAGGGTGTACCAAAAGCTCTCGGAACAGCTTTTCTTTAGCTAAAGATTGCTTAGCGTAGTCTTTTTCCAATACTTCTTGTAAAGTAGCCAAGCTTGCCGCAGCTATGACAGGATGTCCGCCAAAGGTAGTAATGTGCCCTAGTTTAGGGTCGTGACTCAACAAATCCATATGCTTTTCATTGGCAATAAATCCGCCTACCGGCATACCGCCGGCCATTCCTTTACCAATAATTACTACATCTGGTACTACGTTATAGTTTTCAAATCCGAATAACTTACCGGTGCGACCAAATCCAGGTTGAATTTCGTCTATAATCATCAGAGCGCCGACTTCCTCACAACGTTTTTTTACCTTGGCTAAGAAATTGTTTTTAGGCTCAATAAAACCGGCTCCGCCTTGGATGCTTTCCAATATAATTCCGGCGGTTTTGGGGGTTATTTTTTCCAAATCGGCTTCGTTGTTAAATGTAATGAAGTCGACATCCGGAATTAAAGGGCGAAAGATTTGTTTACGTTCTTCAAAACCCATCACACTCATCGAACCCATAGTGTTTCCGTGGTAAGCGTTGTGGCAAGAAATGAGTTGGCTTCTGCCGGTCACCCGCCGCACCAATTTTAAAGCACCTTCGCAAGCTTCTGTACCCGAATTGACCAAATATATCTTATTCAAACTCGGCGGCAAATGTTCGACTAATAATTTACAGTAAGCCACAGCCGGATGTTGGGCATATTCACCGTAAACCATTACGTGCGAATACTTGTTCAGTTGGTCGATGATGGCCTGATTTACCCGCGGATGTTGGTGTCCTAAGGAACAAGCGGAAACACCAGCTACAAAATCGAGATACTTTTTGTTGTTGGTATCATATATGTAAGAACCAATGGCATGTGACACTTCCATTCCTAAAGGATAGGGCGATGTTTGGGCTTGGTATTTCAAAAAATCTTCTCTCATGATATGTTGGTTCTCAGTTATTGGTCATGAAATGAGACGGAATACTGAGACTACTGTACTTTGGTTTTTGTCCCGTTTACTTTTTGGGTGGCTTTGGCTTTTGGACTCGGATTGTTTTTGTCGTAGTCCAAAGTTTCTTTGGAAGGCAAAAGCGGTTTATTGTCCTGATCCTTTTCGGCTTGTCTTTCAGCTTGAATTTTGGCGTCTAATTCGTTTTCTTCCGGTGGGAAAATATCGTCTTTCGACTTGATGCGCTCGTCGCCGCGCCAAATAAATCCGCGTAACTTTCGGGCGTTTTCAGGTAAATCTTTTTCAGGATAAATGTCGCCGTCAATTTGGTTGTAATTGGTAATGGTTTCTATAGTATTTTTATCCAAAACCATATTGATTTTACTGCTCACGCTTTTGTTAATTCCAATGAGCTCTTGTTTGTCATTTCGCATATAGTAAATGACTTCGGTGTTTTTGATGATGTCAACTTCCCGCAGCTTATTGTCTTCAAACTTACCATATAAATTTTGCCCTTTTACCTGGTTGTAACCGGTGCTGAGTGTGTCTTTTGAGATGATAAAGGCATTGTTTAAAACCTTAAGAGAATCCAATTTCTCGGTTTTATTATTACCGATAAGATGCATTACATCTCCGGTCATTTGGTTTTCGTAATTCCACAAAATCGGATTTTTGATTAATTTGGTCAAGCCGGTTTTTTGATCTGAATGGATCGAGTCGCATTTACCGCTCATATCGGTTTTGTAAAAACGCACATTGTTGAAAGCTCTCACTATGCGTTCTCCCGGTTTTCCGGTGATGATCATTTTTTTACCATGTACATACATCGAGTCGTTTTCCACCAAGGTAACAGCTACAGCTCTTTTGGTAATCATCATCGAATCTTTTTGGGTTTTCAGATTGCGATAAATTTCGGCATAATGGCCTTTGATTAAACCTTTGTTGATAGAATCGGTGATTTTGACATTATTAGTAGCCGAAGCATATTCGCGATTTCGGTCGTAGTACAAACTATCACCTTCTATGCGCCGGTCTTTGTATTTGATATAGGATTTTCGTTTAAAATACGCCAAATTCTTTTTGGTATCGTAAAACCCTTTTTCGGTGTAAATGTAATTTTCTTTGCTGGTGATGGTGGAAGGACCAAAAAGATAGGAGTGACCCGAATTAGTATAATAATCCAAATGATTGGATTTAATGGTATATTTCGGATTTGTAATGGTTACTGCGGTCAGGAAACGGAACTTTTTTTCGTTGGCATAATACCTGCCTGACTTGCTTTTTAGGGTGTTTTCGCGATTGGTAATCGTTCCGTAAGTATTGTAAAAAGCTTCTTGCGTATTGCGGTCGAAATTGATGGTGTCGGTAACCAAAGTAGATTCCGGAGAGCGTAAAATAACATTTCCGGTGGCATACGCTTGCTTGATTTCGCCATTGTATTCGGCATATTTACTGTTTAGGAAGAGGGTATCACCTTGCACCATTTGCACATCACCGAAAGCTTTGATATAGTTTTCTTTTTGAAAGAAATAAGCTTTATTACAGGTAAAAACAACACCTTCGTGACTTACTCTAACATTGCCGCGCAATAATAAAGCATCCGGAATTTCGGTTTGGTTGATATCAGCAAAATCGGAATACTCTACGTTAATTTGAGAGGATTTTTTTTGCGCTGTCACCAGATTAATGATTAGGAAACAGCATCCGATATATAAAAGTAACTTTTTCAAGTGGTTGATTTTATGTTTAATGCCGCTTGGATTCCCATCGTTAGAATCCAAAGACTTTGAGTGGGCAAATTTATGAAAATAGCAACAATACAAACCTTTATTAAGAATTATTTATGGTGTTCATATTTCAATCATTTCTTTATATTTGTGACAACGCCACAACACTCTAATTGTTGGGCTGAAAAGATATGAAAACAAAACTTTTACTGCTTATGGCAATAGGCTGTACTGCGGGTTCAGCTTTAGCACAAAACAATAAAAATGCTCCAATGATGAAAAAAGTAGAGGCTGTTGAGCAGCCCAAAAAGTATGTAGTGTATCAAGTATTCACTCGTTTATTTGGCAACAAAAACACCACCAATAAACCTTGGGGCACTATAGAAGAAAACGGCGTTGGTAAATTCAACGATTTTACTGATACTGCCTTACAGGAAATAAAAAAGCTGGGCGTAACTCATATTTGGTATACCGGAGTACCGCATCATGATGTGATTAGAGACTACACTAAATACGGGATTTCAAATGATGATCCCGATGTGGTAAAAGGTCGTGCCGGTTCGCCTTATGCGGTTAAAGATTATTATAATGTAAATCCTGATTTAGCGATAGATCCGGCTAAAAGATTAGAAGAATTTGAAGCTTTAATTTCCCGTACACACAAGCATCGATTGAAAGTGATAATCGATATTGTGCCCAATCATATTGCCCGAAACTACAAAGGATTGACCAACCCGAAAGGGGTAAAAGATTTTGGGGCCGACGATGACACTTCGGTGGAATATGCCCGAAACAATAATTTTTATTACATCCCGAATACGCCTTTTGAAGTGCCGACCTCTCCGGATTATAAACCGCTCAACGGAGAAGTAAATCCGCTTAGTGACGGTAAGTTTTCGGAGTTTCCGGCCAAGTGGACCGGCAACGGATCGCGTATGGCCAAACCGGATATTAATGATTGGTATGAAACGGTAAAAGTAAATTATGGTGTAAGACCCGATGGCACCAAAGACTTCCCGGAATTGCCTGCCGGATATGACGAAAAGGATTATGCCGCTCACTTTGCTTTTTGGAAAGATAAAGACGTGCCGGATTCTTGGAAGAAATTCCGCGATATTGCGTTGTATTGGATTGAAAAAGGCGTAGACGGTTTCCGTTATGACATGGCCGAAATGGTACCGTATGAGTTTTGGAGCTATATGAACTCGAGTATCAAAATGAAAAACCCCAAAGCCTTTTTGTTGGCTGAAGTTTACAATCCGAAGGAATACCGCAATTACATCAAGTTGGGTAAAATGGATTATTTATACGATAAGGTAGAAACGTATGACCATTTGAAAGCGGTGATCAAAGGTAATGCCTTACCGGATGCACTTTCAGATATCCAAAACAATATGTCGGATATCGAACATCATATGCTACATTTCTTAGACAATCACGATGAACAGCGTTTGGCCAGTCCGGAATTTGCCGGCACTCCCGAAAAAGGGAAGCCGCTTATGGTAGTTTCGGCTACGATTAGTTCTTCTCCAACTATGATTTATTTCGGACAAGAAGTGGGCGAGCCCGGCAATGAAGACGCCGGTTTTGGCAAACGTTCCCGAACGTCTATCTTTGATTATATCGGAGTGCCGCACCACCAACGCTGGATGAACGGAGGTAAATTTGATGGAGGTCAACTATCCAACAGCGAAAAAGCGTTGCGTGATTTTTACAGTCGATTGCTGAATTTTACTTTAAACAGTAGCGCTATGTTGGGTAAATTCCAAGAAATTCAATCAGTGAATCGCAAAGAGACGCAAAATTACGATCAGGGATTGTATGCTTATGTTCGTTACAGTGATGATGAGAAGTTGATTGTTGTTGCCAATTTCTCTTGGGTTACCACCAGCAGAATTGACTTAATAGTGCCTGAGGATATAATAGCCGCTTGGAAATTAACCGATGGCAGTTACACGGTAAAAGACCAATTATATGGTAGTAGCACTGTACTCAACGTAGTAAACGGTAAAGGAACCATTCATTTGAATATCAAACCAAGCGAGTCGTTTATCTTTAAATTATAAAAAGAAACCCTTTCAGTAATGAGAGGGTTTTTTATTTATCGCGTTATCGTCTGCTTCCTATCCGGTCCAACCGAAACTATTTTTATCGGTACTTCGACTTCTCTTTCTATGAATTCGATGTACTCTTTTAATTCTTTCGGTAGCACATCATAAGTGGTCATTCCGGTTAAATCGGCTTGCCAACCTTTGAATTCGGTATATATCGGCGTTACGTTTTCTTCTTCAATGTTGTATGGTAAATGGTGAATCACTTCTCCTTTGTAGTTGTAAGCAGTACAAACCTTCAAGGTATCAAAGCCCGAAAGCACATCACCTTTCATCATCATTAGTTGTGTTACGCCGTTGATTTGGATGGCGTATTTTAAAGCCACTAAATCCAACCAACCGCAACGTCTTTTTCTGCCGGTTACCGAGCCAAATTCGTTACCCACTTTGGCCATAATATCGCCATCTTCGCCAAAATCTTCTGTTGGGAAAGGTCCTGAACCAACGCGAGTGGTGTACGCTTTGAAAATACCGTATACTTCTTTGATTTTGTTCGGAGCGATACCCAAACCGGTACAAGCACCGGCAGCAGTGGTATTGGAAGAAGTAACAAACGGATATGTTCCGAAATCTACATCTAACAACGAACCTTGAGCGCCTTCGCAAAGAATGTATTTACCGGCTTTTTGGGCTTGTGCCAAATATTCCTCACTATCGATGAAAGTGAGTTTTTTCAAATCTTCAACAGCTTCAAAAAATTCTTTCTCTAATTCCGGTAAGTTGTATTGGATATTTACGTCATAAAACGCAATCATCGCCTCGTGTTTGTCGGCTAAAGCGCGGTATCTTTCTTTAAAGTCGGCCAATTCAATATCGCCTACGCGAATACCGTTGCGACCGGTTTTGTCCATATACGTTGGCCCGATGCCTTTTAAGGTTGAACCAATTTTGGCTTTACCTTTTGCAGCTTCTGAGGCAGCATCTAACAATCGGTGCGTCGGTAAAATCAAATGGGCTTTCCGAGAAATAATCAATTTCGATTTCAAATCGAGGTTGAATTTGGCCAAGCCATCAATTTCGCTTTTAAAAACTACCGGATCAATTACGACGCCGTTTCCGATGATATTGATGTTATTGTTGTGAAAAATCCCAGAAGGAATGGTTCTCAGCACGTGTTTGATACCGTCAAATTCCAAGGTGTGCCCGGCATTTGGTCCGCCTTGGAAGCGCGCAATGATATCGTATTTAGAGGTGAGAACGTCAACTATTTTTCCTTTTCCTTCATCTCCCCATTGTAATCCAAGTAGTAAATCTACAGTCATTGTGTTGTTGTGTTGTGGTTGTATTGTTGTTTGTTTATTATGGTGTCGGTTTTTTGGTAGCGTAAAAGTACAACGAGTGGTTGTGGATGTCAACTCCGAAAATTTCTTCAATAGTCTGTTTGATGGTTTGTATTCTCGGGTCGCAAAACTCAATCACTTCACCGGTATCGGTCATGATAACGTGATCGTGTTGTTTGTCGAAATACGATTTTTCATAATGCGCTTGATTTTGTCCGAATTGGTGTTTGCGTACCAAGCCACAATCCAACAAAAGTTCAATGGTGTTGTACAAGGTTGCCCTCGAGACACGGTAGTTTTTGTTTTTCATTTTGATGTATAAATTTTCGATATCAAAATGTTCCTCGCTGTCGTAAATCTCCTGAAGAATCGCATAACGCTCAGGGGTTTTACGGTGTCCGTTGTTTTCCAAGTACATCGTAAAAACATTTTTTACGGTCTCTTGATTTTTTAGATTATCGGATGCAATTAGTGTCATGCCGCAAAGGTAATTTTTTTGTTTAAGGTTTCAAAGTTTCGAGTTCAAAGTTTCGAGTACAAGGTTTCGAGTACAAGGTTTCGAGTACAAGGTTTCGAGTACAAGGTTTCAAAACTTCTAACTCAATTCGTATAGACTCTGGTGACTTTATCTACACCGTCAATTTTTTTGATGTTGTCTATCAGCTTTTTCAGTATATTGTTGTTTTGTACAATTACCGAAACTTGCCCGTTAAAAATTCCGGCTTCACCACTCAACGAAATGCTTTGGATGTTCACGTGCATGTTGTTAGAGATTACTTTGGTCAGTTCGTTGGTCAATCCCAAACTGTCCATACCGGTAATTTTAAGTGTGGCTTTAAATTCTTGTTGGGTCGAATCAATCCATTTGGCCGGCATAATGCGATAAGCATAGTTCGATTGCAGTGTAATGGCATTCGGGCAGTCTTTTTTATGTACTTTAATACCTTCATTAATGGTGATAAACCCAAAAACTTCATCGCCGGGTATTGGGTTGCAACAGCTGGCCAATTTGTAATCGAGCTTGTCTTGCTCTGTACCAAAAACCAATAAATCGTAATTTTTGCTCAATTCCGGTTTGTTGATTTCATCCGGATTCGAGCTTGGCGAACGTTTGATTTTACTCTTGAAGAAGTTCATCAAACTGTTGCTCTTTTGTGCTGCAAAGTCTTTTAACTGCTGGTTTTCGATTGAGCCGATACCCACGCGGTAAAACAAATCCAAGCTGGTTTTGAGTTTGAAGAAATTGACCAATTCGTTCACCACACTTTCATTTAAAGTAATCTTCAAATGTTTGAGTTTTCGTGTCAATAATTCTTTACCGTCTTCGGCAATTTTCTTCGTATTTTCGTTGAGTACGTTTCTTATTTTGTTTTTGGCGCGGGAAGTCGTTACATAATCCAACCAGTTAATCGTTGGTTTTTGATGAACCGAGGTAATCACTTCAATTTGATCACCGCTTTTGAGTTCGTGATTGAGCGGTACCAATTTTCCATTCACGCGCGTTCCTCGTGTTTTGATTCCGATTTCAGAGTGGATGCTGAAGGCAAAATCTAAGGAAGTTGCGCCTTTGGGTAGCGATTTGATTTCTCCTTTTGGCGTAAAGACGAAGATTTCTTTCGCGTACAAATTCATTTTGAAATCTTCCACAAAATCCACCGCGTTGGTTTCCGAACTTTCCAAAGCTTCTTTGAGCAGGTTTAACCAAACGTCCAAACCGCTTTCTTCGGTGGCACCTTGTTTGTATTTGTAGTGAGCCGCATACCCTTTTTCGGCAATTTCATCCATGCGTTCGCTTCTAACCTGAATTTCCACCCAACGGCCTTTCGGTCCCATAACAGTAATGTGCAAAGCTTCATATCCGGTGGATTTGGGTTGGGAAATCCAATCACGCAAACGACTCGGACTTGGGCGATAATGATCGGTTACTATCGAATAAATCTTCCAAGCCAAGAATTTCTCGTCGTGTAAATTGGATTTGTAAATGATGCGCAACGCAAACTTGTCGTAAACTTCATCAAATGTCACATTTTGAGCCGCCATTTTTCTTCTGATAGAGTAGATGGATTTTGGTCGGCCTTTAATAGTGTATTCGATGCCTTCTTCGTCTAATGATTTTTTCAAAACATCAGAAATAGTGGCTATGTAGGCGTCTTGCTCTTCTTTGGTTTCTTTGATTTTACTGACAATGTCGCGATAAACATCAGGTTCGGTATATTTTAAACCCAAATCTTCCAATTTGGTTTTGATGTTGTACAATCCCAAGCGGTGGGCGAGTGGTGCGTAAATGTATAAAGTTTCGGAGGCAATTTTGATTTGTTTGTATTCCGGCATGGAATCCATGGTTTGCATGTTGTGCAAACGGTCAGCTATCTTGATTAGAATTACGCGTACGTCATCGTTTAAGGTCAACAACATTTTACGGAAGTTTTCCGCTTGCATCGAAATGTTCATGTCTTTTTTAACCTGCGCAATTTTGGTCAATCCTTCCACCAAATGGGCAATTTTCGGATTGAACATACGCTCTATGTCTTCGATAGTAACATCGGTATCTTCCACCACGTCGTGCATTAAGGCTGCCGCTATACTACTGGCGCCCAAACCAATTTCGGAGGCTACAATTTTAGCCACACCAATCGGATGGAAAATATAGGCTTCACCGGATTTGCGTCGTTGGTCTTTGTGTGCATCTACAGCCACGTCAAAGGCTTTGCGAATCAGCTTTTTGTCAGCATCCGTCAGTGTTTGGTAACTGATGCGGAGCAATTCTTTGTATTCACGGGCAATTGCCTTGTTTTCTTCTTCTAAATCAATCTCAATCATAGCCTTGTCTTCAATTCCCTAAAAATAGGAATAAATGATGAAAATTCCAAGCTTTAACAGATTGAAATTTCAACGCTTAATCGGACTCTATTTTACCCTATGAAAATCTAAGTCGTGGAAGTCGTAACTGAAATCAGTCATGGGTGAAATCGCTTTCATTTTAAAGTGATTGATTTTACCGTCGGCATCCAAATCGAAGAAAATGTGCGCATCGGCATTGAAACTTCTAACATTCCATTTTACCACAAAATTCCGGTCTTTTTGCCAAAAGATTTCACCTACCAAGCGTTTAGAACGTTTGGAAGCAAAATACCATTTGCCTTTTTGTTCGTAAATCGTCACCTCGCCAAACCAATTGTCTTTGAAGGTTCCGGTATATCGGCTGAAATCGATTTTGGTTTTCGCTTTTAAATTCTGATTGACTTCGGCCCAAACTTCATCGGTTACTTTATCAGCGTTGTCTTCTTTGGCTCGTCGCTCTTGACCGAAATAGGCTAAGTGATCAAACTTCGGCAAGCCCAAATAACTGTCTTTTATGGTATTCGAAATCACAGTAAAAGCCGCACCGTTTTGCTGGTTAGTTAATACGATAATTCCCAATTTAACATCCGGAATCATGATGGTTTGCGTAACTATGCCATCCAAACCGCCGGTGTGTGAGACTTGCAAATGGCCGTTGATGTCTTCCAAACGCCAGCCCAAACCGTAACAGCGAAAATTAGAACTGTACGGATACGGATTGTTCATGGGTAAGATGGTTTGCGGCGTCCACATTTCTTTCCACTGTTTTTCAGAGAATAGCTGTTGGTTTTCGCCATATTTTCCGTGGTTCATTTGCACAATCAACCAATGGCTCAAGTCGTTTACCGAAGCATATAAACCGGCTGCAGCATCGAAAATCGGATTGGTGTAACGCGGTACGATTTCCAGTTTGCCGTTGGTTGGTACGTGTGGGACAATAACATTAGTCGTGTCTTTTAGTCTTCTCCATGAAGCAGCACTTTTGGTCATGCCGATTGGTTTCATCAAACGTTCTTCCACAAAATCACACCAAGATTTTCCGGAGACTTTTTCAATCACTTCACCGGCAATCACGTACAACAAATTGTCGTAGTCATATTGGGTTCTAAAACCTGAAACCGGTTTCAAATATTGAATATTTCTCACGATGTCTTTGGGCGTAAAATCGTGTCCGTCGGGCCAAATCATCAAATCGCCGGCACCTAATCCGAGTCCGCTTTTGTGCGTTAGCAAATCGCGTATGGTGAATTCTTCCGTCACATAATCGTTGTACATTTTGAACTCCGGCAAGTATTTTTTGACTTTATCATCCCAATTGATTTTGCCTTCATCTACCAAAATAGCCAAAGCAGAGGCGGTAAAAGCCTTACTGTTGGAGGCAATGCCGACCAACGTATTGGCGTCCATTTTTTGTTTCGTTTGGATGTTGGCAACACCGTAACCTTTGGCTAAAACCAATTTACCGTCTTTTACAATGCCAACTGCAATGCCGGGCACGTTAAACGTTTTTAAGGTGTTTTCAACCAAAACATCTACTTCTTTTTCTGTAATTTGAGCCGAAAGATTTCCTAATGCAAAAAGGGCAATTGCGATAAATATGTTTTTTTTCATAAAGTATATTGTTTCAGATTACTTTATTAAACAATCTGCATTCAAAAATTGGTATTCATCATTCTAAAATCAAAATCCTCTTTGGCGTTTGGCCTCAAAAATCAAAATGGCGGCTGCTACCGAAACGTTCATGCTGTCGATGGCGCCTTGCATTGGAATGATGATGTTTTGAGTAGCTTGATCACGCCAAGCTTGTGATAATCCGGTGGCTTCTGTGCCTACCACCAAAGCTGTAGGTGTAGCGTAGTTTTGGGTATGATAAGCCGTAGAATTCTGCAACGTTGCGCTGTAAAAATTGATGTGATTTTTTTGTAAAAAGGCTATTGCTTCTTCGGTACTTGCTGTAGCGATTTGATTGGTAAACAAACAGCCAACACTGGAGCGAACGATATTCGGGTTGTACAAATCGGTTTTAGGATTGGCTATGATTACAGCGTCAACTTTTGCCGCATCACAAGTACGCAACATGGCACCGATGTTTCCGGGTTTTTCAATCGCTTCCATCACTACAATAAGTGGATTTTCGGGTAGTTTTAAATCGTCTAAAGACAGTGATTTCATTTGGGCTACGGCTATGATGCCTTCCGTGGTGTCGCGGTACGCTAATTTTTGGTAGACTTCTTTCGAAATTTCAATCAGTTCCAACGAATATGGAATGCGTTTTTTAATTTCGGTTGCTGAAACCAATTCGGGTAAAAAGAGTATGGTTTCAATAGTGTAATTTCCTTTAATGGCCAGCACCATTTCGCGCAAACCTTCAATCAAAAACGTGCCTGATTGTTTGCGAGCTTTGGCTTTTTCTTGTAAAAGCACCAAAGATTTGATAAAAGGATTTTGAGCGCTGGTAATTTGTTTCATGCCGTAAAAGTACTCACTTTTTACAAAATTCCGCGGGCCTTGATTTCAAGGTATTTGTTGATGGTATCCAACGTAAGATTTTCCGGCTGTGTTAACACCGAGTGGATACCGTATTTTTTGAGTTCGGTGACGATGAGTTTTTTCTCGAAGATGAATTTTTCCGCGATGACTTTATCGTAAACTTCTTGAATGGTATCGGCTTTTTTGTTGGTGATTTGATACAATTCGGTGTTTTGGAAAAAGACTACTACCAGTAAGTGATTTTTCGCGATTCCTTTTAAATAAGGCATCTGACGGTGTAAACCATCCATAGTTTCGAAGTTGGTGTACAAGATAATCAAACTGCGTTGGTTGATGTTTTTCTTGATGTCGGCATACAAACGCGAGTAATCGCTTTCGAAATAATCGGTTTTAACGTTGTACAAATTCTCGAGGATTTTTTGCATTTGCGAGGTTCGCTTTTCGGCCACTACGCGGTTTTCGACTTTTTTAGAAAATGAAAACATTCCGGCTTTGTCTTGTTTTTTTAAGATGACATTCGACAAAACCAAAGTTGCGTTAATGGCATAATCCAGTAAACTCATTCCGTTGAACGGCATTTTCATTACACGACCTTTATCAATCGCCATATAAATGTTTTGCGATTTTTCATCTTGAAATTGGTTGACCATCAAGCTGTTTTTCTTCGCGGTAGCTTTCCAGTTTAAGGTGCGAATGTCATCGCCGGGAACGTATTCTTTGATTTGCTCAAACTCCATCGTATGTCCGATGCGTCTGATTTTTTTAACACCATATTGGAAAAGGTTGTTGGAGAAAGCAATCAAGTCGTATTTGCGCAATTGAATATACGATGGATAGGTTGGTACCATTTGGTCTTTGTCGAAACGATAGCGTTTGGCAATTAAACGCAATGGTGATGATACATACACATTGAGACAGCCGAAAAAGTATTCTCCTCGTTCTGTTGGTCTCAGATAGTATTGCACTTCATCCTGAGCGGTATTTTTTATTTTGCGTTTGATTTCAAAGTTTCTCACTTGAAACTGAAACGGAATCTCATCTATGATTTTAGTGTGAATGGCAAAGGTGTAATAATTTTTAACGGTAACCACTATCGGGTTTTCATCGCCGTTGGAGAGTTTTTCGGGAGTAGTTCGATGCGCTTCAATACCGTTTTTGTTACTGAAAAGAATCAAAATATCGATTACCAAAAACACCAATAGAATGAAGAATAAATACCAAGTGGCATTGTACAAAACCGGAAAGAAAAAGGCCATACAAAACAAGACTATGATGCCGATGAGCAAATAGAAAAAGAAATTGTTGAGGTATAGCTGTTTGATAAATTTTATCATAATGTTCCGTTTTGTCGGGAGTCGATCTATCTCGGGATTTCGATGCTTTCGATAATTTGTTTGATAATTTCTACGCTGGTTAGGCCTTCCATTTCGCGTTCCGGCGTAACAATAACTCGGTGTTGTAGTACCGGAATAGCGGCATCTTTAATGTCTTCCGGTGTTACAAAATCTCGGCCACGGATGGCAGCAAATCCTTTGGCGGCATTTAAAATAGCAATGGAAGCTCTGGGTGACGCACCTAAGTATAAGAACGCATTTTCTCGGGTATTTACTACCAACTTGGCGATGTATTCCAACAAGTTCGGTTCTACTAAAATTTGTTTCACCAATTGTTGGTAGTTCATAATATCTGTAGCCGTTAACACGGTTTGTATATCTTCTAATTTACCTTTGTTTTGCAACGAATGCTCGCGGTTGATGATGTCGATTTCTTCATTCAATTTGGGATAATCGACATTGATCTTGAATAGGAAACGGTCAAGTTGCGCTTCCGGCAAACGATAGGTTCCTTCTTGCTCAATTGGGTTTTGTGTAGCCAATACGATAAACGGTTGTTCTAAAGCATAGCAATGTCCGTCAATAGTAATTTGGCGTTCTTCCATCACTTCAAACAAAGCGGCTTGGGTTTTGGCCGGCGCACGGTTGATCTCGTCTATCAAAACTAAATTGGAAAATACCGGTCCTTTTTTGAATTCGAATTCTGATTTTTTCAAATCGAATACCGAAGTTCCTAAGATGTCCGACGGCATTAAATCGGGCGTAAACTGAATACGGCTGAAGTCGATTGAAAGGGTTTTGGCGATGATTTTCGCCGTCATGGTTTTGGCTACGCCGGGAACACCTTCAATTAATACGTGGCCGTTGGCTAAAATAGACACCAATAGTTGGTCGATCATTTTGTGTTGGCCTACGATAACCGTTTCCATTTCGGCCTTAATTTTATCAATGCTTGCGCGCAGTGGTTCCAAATTCAATCGGGACTCAAAATTTACATTTTCCTGAGCTTCGAAGTTTTCTGTATTTTCCATTAGCTGATGATTTTTTCTATTGCTTTATTGATTTCTATTAAATCAGTTTCGATACTTTGATGGTAGCTTTTCTTTTGATAATTAATCAAATATACTAAGTGTTCAATGTCTTTGATGTCTTTGCCGGTTTTGGCGTGTAATTTTTTGATAAAGTTTTCATCCAGAACGGCGGTGTCAATCAGATATTCGTTGCGAACACGCTCTAAGAAATAAATGATTTTTTTGTCAATCAGGTTTTGGTGGTTGCCTTCCTGATAGTATAAATTACCGATGGTTTTGGTAAAATCAACCGTAGTATTGGATAAAGGCTTGATAATCGGGATCACTCTTTGTCTTCTTTTGGCGTTAAATATCATGAAAATAACTATGCCGGTCAGGAACAAATACCAGGCGTACATTAAGGCCGGTTGGCTTCTTATAAAACGCAACATTGAGGTGGACTCGGTAAGACCTTCCTGTTCGTTTACCAACCAATAAACATTGCCGTTGGGAACATAAGACAATACCTTTTCGGTATATTGGTAATGGTTGTCTTTTAATAAATGATAATTGGTAAAAGCAGTCGGTTGCAAATGAATGAAGAAGTTTCCTTTCTTGTAAGGTACTTTAATAAAATTGACGCGCTTGTTGTCTTTCCCGGATTGATAACCTAAAATAGTTGTGGTTAAGGTATCAATACTGGAGAAATAGGTGTTGTTTCCGCCTTTAGACAAATCGTATTTTTGTTGGCCTAAATTAGGATTCGCCATCCAGCAGTTGGTTTGGGATTTGAAATTGAAATCGGCATCCAATTTAATATTCAGGGAATCAGTGAATATTTCCGGGAGTCTTTCCACGCTTAAGAAGGCATTGTTGCCATGGCTCACATAATAAAACATCTCCTTGGTCGATTCGTCATCTATAATGTAAGTGTCGCAAACATGGAATAGCGTTCCTTTTACAGTGTAATTGTCAGCTTCTTTGTTGTAATCGTAGTTTTCATCCAAAAATTCGTAGGCCGATTTTCGAACTTTTTCGATTTTTCTTTGGTTTAAAATGGTTTTACTTTCTTGGTCAAAAACATACAACCCGAAAGGAATCTTATCTCTCAGGATATAACTTGGCGACCAATCAACCGGTTTCGGGCGAACAGCATCAACATAAATCACTCCCGCCATAAGAACGACTAATAAAAAGATGTATATTTTTAGAGTTCTGTTCATTATCTTAACGATTGCAGGGTATTTTCAAAAGCCTTTTGCGCTTGCTTGAAAGTGGTTTCATTCATTTCAAATTCTCCGTACCAAATATAATTGTACAAATAGGAAAGGTATTGGAAATTGTTTTTTAGGTCTTTTGATTGGATTTCATACAAGTAATCCGTGTTGGTTTTGTCCACATGCCATTCGATGATATTGCGTTCTGACAATTTTTTCAAAGTCCACAAATAGTAGTAGCGGATGGCCAAACGATGGTTGTTGTCGTTTAATGTTTGTTTCAATAACTTTTCAAAATCAACATGTACCAAGTTCTTTTCGATGTCGTCATCGTGGAGGATTTTTTTCGTAGTAGATTTTCCGAAAACCCATTGTCCTTCCTTGTTTAAAATGACTTTGACAATCAGATAAACCACATAGATAACGATGAGTCCGGCCAAAACTTTGAGCGTAATTTCTACATAATCGGAAGATACTTTGGTGTCGGACAAACCGAAAATCTTTTTGAACCAATAGGCGAGCCAATCTTTAAATTTGTCCCAAAGGCTTTTGTCGGAGAGTTTTACTTCGTATTTAAAATCGTTGGATTTGTACTTCGATTTAAAATCGGGGGAAATTGTTGCATTCTTTTGCATTGGCGCTTGATCTACCTTACACTTTTTTTCGAGTAAAGCCAAAGAATCCCTCTCGGACACGGTTAATGTTTCCTGTGCCCAATTAGGAGAGCTGAAAAGCAACCAAAAAAGAAAGAGAAGTTTATTCACTGCCAATCAAATCAATTGAGAAATCTGCACTTTTATTTTCATCGAATTCTTGTCGGCTGTAATACACCAATCCCTGATTAATAAGCAATAAATTGTTGAGGATGTAGCTCATTAGCAGTGAAAACACCATAACAATGGTCATGATTAAAGTCAAGACCGACATAGGATTATTACCTCTATTCCCTTCTTCTATACCGGTAAAAACAGAAGCCACACCAAACATATAAGGAATCATAGTAAATACTGTCATAGCTACTTGAATGATGATGTAAATAATCATTGAAGAACCTACTATAGGAAAATATTGTTTGGTCAAGTGTTTGAATCCGCTACCGTAACTTTGAAAAACACCTTTGTTCGAATTAAGATATTCAAAGAAACTTAAAGTAACCCAGCTAAAAGCGGTTGGGATAGCAAAAAGCAAAAGCGGAATACCGATAATGATGAAGCAAAGCAAAAAAAGCAAAGTGAAAACCACCATCAAAACCGGTGTAATTAAAAAAACCGTGACCAAAAAGAAGACTACTATTTTACCGAAATGGGCTTTGAATCGGCTTAAAATTTCTTTGGTTCCAAAGTCGTTACCGTTCTTTTCTCTGTACAAATCCAAATAGATTACCGGCAAAGCGTAGTTGAGCATACTCAAGAAAATCATGAACAAAAACAAACCAATTGCAGCCAAAATAATTGTTGGCATATTGTTAGTCAAATAGCTTTCTAAATATTCAGAGTTATTACCGCTCGGATCAATTTTGAACATAAAGTCGAAATAAACCTGAAATAAAAAATAAGAAGCCGCTACTAAAATCAGCAATAAAGCACCGTTGATGGTGAAGTAATTTTTGAGATAATGTTTTCCGCTCACTTTAAAAAAAGCAAAGGTATCGCTAACGTAGTCGCCGAAATTTCTTCTTTTAAACAGTGTAAACATAGTTAGGGTTTTAATTTTTTATGAACAATGAATGGGAAAATTAAAAAGTAAAATGAGATTAAAGATAAAGTTCCCAAGATGATGAAAACATTCAGCCAATTAGGCATTTGTAAAGCGTAACGGGTAACAAAACCTTCTAAAAATCCGGCTGCTATAGTGAACGGAATAGTGCTCAAGAAAATTTTTAAACTGTCTTTGAAACCAATTTTAAACGAGTTCAACCTTGAAAATGTTCGGGGAAATAAGATTGACGCCCCTAAGATGAATCCGCAAGCCGATTCGATTACAATGGCAAAAATTTCCATGGAACCATGAATCCAAATTCCCCTGACACTCTCCCAAAAAACACCGTGTTGGTAAAAGAAATACTGGAAAGTTCCTAACATCATGCAATTTTGAAACAACACCAAAAAAGTGCCGATTCCACCGAAAATCCCGTAAATAAAACATCTTACTCCCACAAACAAGTTGTTCAGTGTTATGGCGATAAATCCGCCCCAATTGCTGCCTGATTTGTAAACAGCCACCGGATCACCTTTCTCAATGTTTTCTATGGTCATGTTGACATAACCATCGCCCATAATGAGACGTGCTAAACCATCGTCATATTTGGCCGACAGTACACCCATGGCTACGGTGGTGAAAAACAGTAAAAAAGCGTAAATGAGATAACGACGGTATTGGTAAACCAACAAAGGCACTTCGACGGAGAAAAAATAAACCAATCTATTTTGCTCTTCGCGTTTGGTTTTATAAATTTTCTGATAAATTTGTGAAGCCAAATAATTCAGATAAACAACAGTTTTACTCTTAGGATAATAGGTTTGCGCATACGACAAATCATTGACCAAATGGATGTATAAACTAGCCATTTCATCAGGATTTTTTTTAGTTTTACCAAAAATCGCTTGCTCAAAGTCGAGCCACTTTTGTTTGTTTTGTTTTATAAATGCTACTTCCCTCATGGAAGGCTAAAATAAGAATTATGTCACAACTTTCTATAAATACAACACAAAATGTTGTTATAAATTTTACAGCCGCTTCCATAGGGGAGAGAATTGGCGCGTATATGCTTGATTTACTGGTAAAAGCGGCTTATTTTATCATTATTTATTATGTCTTTTTCAGCTTTTTTCAAATTGACCGATGGCTTAATCAGTTGGATAATTGGTCGCAAGCGGCTGTCTATATGCTGTTTTTCTTACCGATTGCTTTCTACTCTTTAGTGCAAGAAGCTTTGTTGGAAGGTCAAACCTTAGGTAAGAAATTAGTAAAGATTAAAGTGGTTAAAATAGATGGTTATCAGGCCGGTTTCGGGGATTATTTGATTCGTTGGTTATTTCGTGTAATAGATATTTCTATTGGCAGCGGTATCATCGGTTTGATTACTATGGTGGTGAATAGCAAAACCCAAAGGTTAGGCGATATTTCTGCCGGAACAGCAGTCATAACACTGAAAAATAAGGTTACCATCAGCAGCACCATTTTAGAAGAAATTGGTCATGAATACCAACCCAAATACCCATTGGTCATTAAGTTATCGGATAACGATGCTCGCATCATCAAAGAAACTTTTCAAAACGCTATGAAGTCGGGTGATTTTGTGGTGATGAATAAACTTACTGCAAAAATTGAACAAGTAACCGGTATCAAAAATGATTTAGGCAGCACCCGTGAGTTTGTACAAACTGTATTGAAAGACTACAATTACTACACACAAAACATGTAATTAGTGTACCATAAAAACAAAGCCGCTAAGTGGTTTGGGATAATCGGGATCGTTTAAAAACAAAAGATAAAAGTAAGTCCCGTCGGGAACTTTTTCGGTAGCAACGCCGTTATTTGAAGTGCCATCCCACTTTTCAGTATTGGGATTTCCGGTCCAAATTAATTTGCCCCAGCGATTGTAAATTTCAATTTTATAATTCAAAAAAATGTTGTCCAAACCGTCAATGGTGAAGACATCGTTGTAGCCGTCAACATTAGCCGAGATATAATTGTAAACCGTCGGAGGACAGTTGCGAGTGGCCAGGAGAAAAGAGGTTACGCTGTAGCAATTCTCATCCTCTATACGAACAAAAATCTCTTTCGGAGTGGCATTAGCCGTATAGTTGGCGGTGTTGAGTATCGGATTGACAGCATTGTTGGCATTGTCCAAACTTTCATAAAAAGCTACAGTGTGATTGGGGTCAACTTTAACCAAATCCGGATAGTTTGAAAAGTTGAAAGTGCCTTTTGTAAAACCTTCATTACAAGCTATTAATGTGGGTAAAACATTGAACGGTGGCGAGCTTATCAATGTTACTGTTGCACTAAAGGCGTTGTTGTTTTCCTCTAACTCAATCACTGTTCCGGTACCATCGCCCTTATCATCTACCACAATGGTTAGGTTGAAATCATTGGGAATAGTATCGGGAACGGTAACAGTGATTTGTCCGCTCAATGTTCCGTCAATCGGAATAGCAACGCCAGTTTCAAAAGTAGTCAATGCGGTGTTGTTGGCATAAATCGTCACCGGTGTATCAAGTGGTAAAGGGCCGGTACAATCTAAATTAGAAACGGTATAATCGATGATAATGGTTCTTGAATTACACTGTTTTTGTACTTCATTGATGACAATGCTGCCATCTGGAACCTGACTGTTAAATTTAGTCACTACGGTATTAATCATTACAAAATCCTGCGAGGATGAAAGGGTAATTTCGGCTTTGTTATCGCCAATTTGTATGTTGTTTTGAATATTATAGATGTCCAAATCCATGTTGTACAGCGTGGTGCTTCCGGTGATCGAGTTGGTGCTGTTGAATACATTGTTGGAAGGGTTTTGGGCGTTAAAAAGCAAATCGCCATTGATTCGGAATTCTTCTGTGGCCAAAATCGAATCGCCTTCCCAAGCTAAAAAACCAACTTTAGAATTTTGGTTGTCAATCACGTTGAGGTTGTTCAAAGTGATGGTCAAATCATCCGGAACGGCTTCCAATCCGTCGTAAATATTGATTTGGTTCAAAGGTAAACCGGGACGACTGTAAACAATGAGTATAGCCCAACCGGCAAAATTGGTTCTGCGTTGTAAATGCAGCGGAACATAGGGGGTAACATCCAAATCTGATAAAGTATAATTACCGTTTCCGTTGGCTTGCACAAAAGTAGTGATGTCTTTAAAGGCACTGAAATAACTAAAAGTCAATCCGTCTATGTCTCTAACATAGCTAAAAGTCCTATCGGGCGTCATGGTTGTTGTGTTTAGCTTTACATTGAAATCGCCATCACCGGATCCGGCCCAATAAAGATAGGCTCTGAAAACGGTGGCATCGGTATCTAAACTCAAATTAGCCGAAGATGCCGTGACGGTTACCGGTTGGTTTATGGAATTGTTTTCTGCAGTATTTAAAGTATTGCCGATAAAAGTAAAATCGTAATTCCCGTTGTGTTGTTCAAGTAAAGATATGTCTTGTCCCTTCACCTCATAAAAGTGAAAAAAGAGTATAATAAACCACAGTAATTTACGTTTTGAGTTCAAGTTAAAATACTATTTATCAGCTAAAAATAAGTAATTATTTTGGAAATCGTATTTTTTGAAGTGAATGCCATTAAAAAATAAATGTTTAATTTTCCGAAGTTTTAGAGAAACCTGTGAAAAACTATACTGTTAAGCGTTACTGTTCGGATGATTTTGCGATTTGGAATGATTTTGTCAACCAAGCGACAGATGCCCCATTTTTATTTGACAGAAAGTTTATGGAGTACCACGCGGACAGATTTCAGGATTTTTCATTACTGGTTTTTCAAAAGCATGTTTTGCAAGCCGTTTTTCCGGCTAATTATAAAGGCAATACTATTTATTCTCACCAAGGCTTAACTTATGGCGGATTTATTTTTAAGGACGAAATGACGCCAGAATCTATCCATGAAGTAATCACTGAAACTTTCGGTTATCTTCAAAAGCAATCTTTCGAGTATTGTGAAATTAAAGAAATGCTTCCGTTTTACGCTCCGTTACATTTTACATCAACTCGAAACTGTTTATTGGGAAAAAAGAGCGAAGTTATAGCGCAAAAGATGAACTTGGCAGTCGATTTTCAATCGGATTTTAAAATCTCTAAAAGTAAGTTAAAGCATTACCGCCGATTACAATCACTAAACTTAACTGTTAAAAAAGAAACCCAGTTTGACGCTTTTTGGACCAATGTACTTGAGCCTTTGTTATGGGATAAATACCAAACAAAACCTTTACATTCGTTGGCTGAAATCAGTTTGCTGCAATCGAGATTTCCCCATCATATAGAACAATACAATTTGTACCAAGACGGTGAAATTTTAGCGGGAATTACCCTTTTTAAAGCAGGCAAAGTAGTCAAATCACAATACGGAGCCACGACCGAAAACGGAAAAAAATTCCGAGCTTTGGATTATCTTTTCTTGTATTTGATTGCGCATTTAAAAACGGATTATGATTATTTTGATATGGGTACAGTTAACGATGACAGTGCATTAGGATACAATGAAGGTTTGTTGAACCAAAAAAAAGAGTTAGGTTGCAGCTTGTTTTTCCAAAATATATACCAAATGGCACTATGATAAAATTCCTCGACCTGCATAAAGTGAATCTGCCTTACCAAGTTGCTTTTCAAGAGAAAATGCAAACAGTATTGGATAAAGGTTGGTTTGTTTTAGGCGATGAAGTAAAACATTTTGAACAACAATTTGCACTATTTACCAATGCTAAATATTGCATAGGCGTAGGGAATGGTCTAGACGCGATGGTAATCATTTTTAAAGCCTATATCGAGCTGGGTTTATTGCAAAAAGGAGATGAGATTATAGTGCCGGCCAATACTTACATTGCCAGTATACTCGCCGTTTTGCAAGCCGATTTGGTCCCAATTTTAGTGGAACCTGATGAGGAAACCTTCAATCTCAATCCCAACGAAATCGAAACCAAAATTACAGCCAAAACCAAAGGTGTTTTAGCAGTACATTTGTACGGGCAATTGGCCAATATGGAAGCCATTTCAAAGATTGCTTCAAAGCACAATTTGCTCCTCGTGGAAGACGCCGCTCAAGCCCACGGACTGCCTTTTTACGGAAAACATGCCAGAGCTTTCAGTTTTTATCCCGGGAAAAATTTGGGTGCTTTAGGCGATGCGGGTTGTGTAACTACTGATGATGATGCCTTAGCGAAAGTGATTTTGGCTATGCGGAATTATGGCTCAGAACAAAAATATTACAACGACTATTTGGGCGTGAACTCGCGTTTGGATGAGATTCAAGCGGCTTTTTTAAATGTGAAATTGCCTCATTTGGAAAAAGAGAATGTCATTCGGACCTCAATTGCTAAAAGGTATTTGACCGAAATCCGTAATCCTAAAATTCGGTTGCCGAAGTGTGTTGATTTTCAGAAGCACGTCTTTCATTTGTTTGTGATTCGCACCGCCAATCGAAACGATTTGCAAGCCTATTTAAAGCAAAACGGAATAGAAACCTTAATCCATTATCCTGTTCCGCCTCACCAACAAAGAGCTTTGTCGCATTGGCAATCGCTTTCATTTCCTATTACTGAAGCTATCCATCGCGAAGTATTGAGTTTGCCTATGAGTCCGGTGCTTACTGCAGAGGAAGTTGATCATATCATCCGAATCTTAAATCAGTACTAATTGGAGTTTTTCAATCAAATACTAAAAAAAGAATTGTTTAAAGTAACCTCTTTGAACGGTATTAGTGTGTTGGTTAAAATTGTAACGGGTTTTGTAACTTCCAAGATTATTGCGGTGTTTTTAGGGCCGTCAGGGATGGCTTTGGTGGGTAATTTTAGAAATTTTATCACTGCAGTTGAAAACATAGGGACAGTGGGATTTCAAAACGGTATCATTAAATATGTAGCAGATTATCATAACAAAGAAGACTCGTTAAAATCCTTTTTGGCCACCGTAACCACCATCATCTTCATAGTGGTGTTGCTACTTTTAGGGGTGCTTTTTTTTACAGCAGATTATTGGAATGTCAAGCTTTTCGGAGCGCATTTTCAGTATGATACCATTTTTAAAACCTTAGCCTTTTGTTTGCCTTGGTATATTGGTTCGATTTTGTTGACCTCTGTTCTAAACGGATTGGAGGCTTATGGAAAAGTTATTCAAATCAACATCATTGGAAATGTATTGGGGATGCTTTTGTCATTGGGTTTGATTTATCAATACAAAGAATTCGGTGCGCTTTTGGCAATAGTCATGGCACCAACGATTGTTTTTTTAGTCACTGTTTTTTATTTGTACAAGAAACTTAACTATTTCAAAATTTCTTTCAGCAATCTCAACAGTACTTTCCTCAAAAACCTCTCAGAGTATTCCCTTATGGCTTTGGTTTCGGCTGTTTTAGGGCCGATTGTTTTGCTGTCTTTGCGAAATACCGTCATCCACACCATAAGCTATGAAGCGGCCGGTTATTGGGAAGCTTTAGTCAGAATTTCATCCTATTACTTTTTGTTTTTGTCCACCATACTAACGGTGTATTATCTTCCAAAACTCTCCAAATCAGAAAGCGAAGCAGCCACCAAAAAGCTTTTTTGGAGTTATTTTAAAGGGATTATTCCGTTTTTTATAATCGGATTGGTAGTGCTTTATTTTTCAAGGGTTTACTTAATTCCGCTATTATTTTCACACGATTTCCAACCGGTTTCCGACTTATTCTTTTGGCAATTTATTGGAGATGTTTTTAAAGCCATCTCGCTGATTTTAGGGTATCAGTTCTTTGCTAAAAAGTTAACCAAAGCCTTTATCATTTCAGAAGTGTTTTCTTTTGCCGTACTCTGGATTTCCGGGCATTATCTTATGAGTGTCTTTGGTATAGAAGGTATAGTGATGGCCAATGCCGTTACCTACGCAGTTTATCTGATTACATTAACAGTTTACTTCAGAAAGAGTTTGTTCTAATTCTTTTTTGTCCAAACTGAAATATACTTTTCAGCTATCATTTTGTAATGATGTTCTCTCACTACAAAATCTCGTGCATTTTTTCCAATTTCATCTATCATGTGCGGATTTTCAATCAGTTGAGATAATTCAGCCACTAAATAGTTCACATCGGGCATAGCATTTACCGCCACTTTTTCAGTTAAGCGGTAGTATTTTTCAAATAGGGCAGAAGCATTGGTAAATACCACTTTTCCTTTTGCCATCGCTTCGAGAGCATTATAGCCTTGGTCATGACCATATAGCTGATCTAGAACAATATGTGCTCGATTGTATTGATTGATATATTCTTCATAAGGTACATTTTCGGTAACTGTAATGGACACTTTTTCAGAATATTTCTCCTGAATGATGGTCAAGGCTTTTTCAAAAAAGTCATTCCCTTTTTTAAAGTAACTTTCCCTATTAATCCCGTGAAAAATTTCAATTTTAGGACCGATTTCCATTGGAATATAGTCGAGTTTATCCAAGTTTATCGGATTCGGAATCATGTCTGAATATTTCGGGTGGTTTTGCCACGGCAGCTGGTAATCCAAATCAGAAGTTATCACACCATTGCATTTTTCTTGGATAAAATGGTGAAGTTTTTCAAACGATGGTGTTCTGAACTTCAATACATTCGAAAAAGCTTTGTCGGCAATTTTGCCCGCTAAATACGGCTGAACTATCGAAGGATTATCCGGATGATTGAAATTGTAATTCACATGCACATAATCATCACCGCAACTCAGTAGAAACACTTTTTTATTGTGATCAAACAAATAGTCCAATATTTTGGTTTCATACTTGTAATCGCAATAAAAACTGTTTTCATTGATTAATTGCACTACGTCAAAATCCTTAAAATGAACTTGGTTTTTACAGAATTGTCGGTAAGTCAGGAATGAAGAAATGTCAAAGCCGGTAAGCTTTAGCAAAGCAATCTTGCACTTTTTTAAAAGGCCGTTGTCCCATTTTTTCACGAGAGGAAAATCCACCGGGTAATCTTTAAAGCCATCCTTAAAACCCAAGATAATCACTTCGTGGCCCAATTCGAGCAAACCTTCTTTCAAAGAATTGTGTAGCCTACTGTATTCTCCAATGAGTAAAATCTTCATTATCTTCCTATATTTACGCAGCCAAAATCAATGCTGCGTTTTAAATACGTTGCAATATAAGTAAGAAATGAACAACAATCGCAAAATAGCAATAGTTTCCGCTTCACTCGGTGTTGGCGGTGCCGAGCGTTTTACCGCTATGTTGGGCAGTATGTTGCACGGTTTGGAATACGAAATTCATCACCTTATCATCTTCGATTATGTGAGTTACGGATACAAAGGAAAATTGGTGAATTTGGGTAAAATTTTCGCCCGTGAGCAAGGCATTTTCCGAGCGGTTAAAAAAGGAAAGTACATCGCAAATTATCTATATGAAAATCAAATAGAAGTTGTAATCGACCTTCGATCTCGCCCCATGTTAGTGCGTGAAATTTTCACCCAATGGATTTACGGTAAACGAAAGACTTATTTCATGGTTCACAGTGCCAATTTGGAAATGTATTTCCCGAAATCGCAGTTTTGGACAAAATACCTTTATGCGAAAGCCAGCAAAATTGTAACGGTTTCCAAAGCCATAGAAGATAAAATTCAAACGAAATATGGTTTGACGAATACGCAAACTATCTATAATCCGGTGGATTTCCCGGAAATCTTGTGGGATAAACCCAAAGAACTACCCGAAAAGTATTTGCTCTTTTTTGGTCGTTTGGAAGACGCCATTAAAAACTTGTCGCTCCTAATTGATGCTTATGACATCTCGGAAGCCAAAGCCAAAGGTTTTCATTTGATTTTACTGGGTGATGGCTCTGATAAAGATAAAATAGCGGAAAAAATTCAGCAAAAACAACTCGGTTCTTTTGTTAAAATTATTCCTTTTCAAAACGATGTTTTACCGTTTGTGCAACATGCTAAAGCGACCATTTTAACCAGTCGATACGAAGGCTTTCCGATGTCTTTGATAGAATCTTTAGCCGCCGGAACACCGGTGATTTCGGTAGATTGTGAAAGTGGTCCGAGTGAAATTGTACGCCACGGATTTAACGGTTTGTTAGTCGAAAACCACAATGTTAATGCCTTGTCCAAAGCCTTGGATTTGCTTATAACTGACGAAAAGTTATACCAAAACTGTAAAAATAACGCCAAACAAAGCGTAGAACATTTATCTTTGAACTTGATTGCGCAATCTTGGCAACAATTATTAAAGGAGTAAATGACTGCAATAGCCGATATCAAAATACTACCGATACCCAAAATACAAGACGTTAGAGGGAATCTTTCTGTCATTGAAGGCGATGTGATTCCGTTTGCCATGAAACGCGTATATTATTTATACGATGTGCCGAGTGGTGCCGAACGCGGTGGTCATTCGCATAAAGTACAACAAGAATTTTTAGTGGCTTTAAGCGGTAGCTTTACGGTAGTGCTTACCGATGGTAAGGACAATGTCTCGGTTACACTCAATAAACCCAACGAAGGATTATTAATCCCCAACGGTATTTGGCGCGAATTGGAAAACTTTTCTTCCGGTTCGGTTTGTTTGGTTATTGCTTCCGATGTATTTGAAGAAGCCGATTACATTAGAAATTACAACGAATACCTGCTATCTAAAAACTGAATTCCCTAAGCCGTAACTAACAGCCTTATTTTTTGCCCAAACCAAAAGGCGTAAAATAGGACCGGGCATTTGTATCAAGATGTTTTTTTTCAAACCCAATTGGCCTGAATCAATTTGGTTGTACAATTGTTTGGCCGTTTTCATATCTCCGTTCAATTTACATTTGATGATGGCCGAAAATCGGTTTTGGTCCAAGTAATGTTTCAACTTAAGGTTTTCTTTTTCTAAAGCAGCATATTTATCAAAAGTGTAAGGCTCAAAAAAATACTGCCAATTTCTGGAGATACTGTTTTTATCATAGCGGTATTTGGCCAAAACAATCCCTATGAATCCTATGCTGAATTGCAAACCGATTCGCATCCATAACTCGGTATCTTCACCCTTTTTGATTTTGGTGTCGAATGAGCCGATTTTATCAAAAACAGTTTTGTGAATCGCCACCGCTGAGGTCCATAATATGCATTCTTTCCGACTGGCTTCAAAAAAATCTACCTTCTGAAAATCGGTTATGTTTTCCAAAGAATACTCTGCTGAGATAGTTTTTTTAGCAGTTTCTATGGCTATCGCACAAGAAAATACTTTTTGATTAGGATGAGTATCTATATAACCTTTGAAAGTGGCTAAATAGGTTGGTTTCCAAAAATCATCAGCGTCTAAAAAACAAATAAATTCACCCTGAGCCTTTTCAATACCCAAATTTCTGGCTATTGCTACGCCTTCATTTTCTTTGTAAAAATACTTTATTCTGTTGTCATTAAGAGTCTTGATTACGCTTTCGCTATTATCTGTAGAACCGTCGTTTATAATGATGATTTCAAAATCGGTAAAGGTTTGCGTTAAGACACTTTGCAATGTCTCACTAACAAACATCGCTTTGTTATATACCGGAATTATGACAGAAAAGAAAGGCATCAGCGAAGATTTAATTGACAAAAGTAACCCAATCGATACAAATCAAATACTAAAAGTGAAGGTTTAGCCGATAACAATTGTTTGGTCATCAACGATTGTAGTAAACCGAATGAAAAAGCGGTTATTCGGGTCAAACCGAATTTACGAAGTTTGCCGTACATTCGGGTTAGGGCAGTGTCTTCGGCTTGAATGATTTGATGGTCTAATACCCATTTTAAGTTTTGCAATGAGTTGTGGAATTTATCCAAAAAAATTGCTGAACTCTCCAAATTAAGATGGAAAGCCGCATTCTCAATGTGCCATATAGGTACTTGCTGTTTTTTTAATCCGAGTATTAAAACTATGTCCTCGTAACCATAACGGTAAATTTCAGCCTTGAAAGGATAAGCCAATAACAAATCTCTTCTGACCAAAATGTTTGAAATTAAACAGTAATGGTAAGGATTGGATAGTCTTTTGGACAAAGGAATTTCTTCCCGACTTTTACCGAACACCCAACGGAGTAACTGTTCCTTAGATGGTTTTTCGTTTTGGTATAGCAAACCACCGTAAACCACCGAATTGGTTGCATTTTTAATCTGCTCAAGATAAGTTTTTATAAAGTTTTCCGATTGGGGAAACATATCGCAATCCATCAGCAAAACCCAATCGAATTTGGCTTTTTGTATTAGGGAATTCCTATTTTGTCCGCGACCTAAATTAGCATCGTTTCTTTCAAATCGGCAATTAGAAAGTTGGTTGATAGTGTTGTTAAGGTTGGTGTTCTCATTTACGGGAGAAGCATCGTCTTGAACGATAATTTCGAAGTTAGTGTTTTCCGCCAACAATTGTCGATGCAATTCCGTTACCAATGGTAAAGTGTTGTAATCGTATGTAGGAATTAGCACTGAAATCATTTAGAAAACGGAATTAAATAATACCTTTACAAAGAAAATATATTTTTTGGCAACTATTACATGATGAACCGAATTGATTTAGCGAATTATATTTTAGAAAAATTACAAGCGCAAAAATCGCAGTTGCAAGCCGACTTTACTTCTCAAAATAAGTCTATTCGCTACGGATTTGTAGATGATTTATTGCCTGAAGCAGTAGCCCACGAAATCGCAGCCGTTTTTCCCAAACCTGAAGCGATGGTTTTAAAGAAAAGTTTGCGTGAAGACAAGTACATAGCTGCACAAATGAATTTGTATCATCCGCTACTTGAAGAAATTATATATGCCTTCCAGGATTCGAGAATCGTGACCTTGATAGGCGAAATTTGCGGGATAGAAAAACCCATTCCCGACGAAAACTTGTATGCTGGCGGGATTTCGTTAATGGCAAAAAATCAGTTTCTGAATCCGCATTTAGACAATTCACACGACAAAGATCGCAGTCTATGGCGTGTACTGAATTTGTTGTATTACGTGACACCCGATTGGCAGAAAGAGTATGGCGGTAATTTAGAACTTTGGCCCAATGGTTTGTCGCAACAGCCGGTTACCATTCACAGTAAATTCAACCGTTTGGCTATTATGGAAACGCACAATCATTCCTTACATTCGGTTTCACCTGTGGTATTTGAAGGCTATCGCCGCTGTGTGTCGAATTATTATTTTTCCGAAAAACCGTTGTTGGCAGCAGATACTTTTCACGTGACTTCCTTCCGCGGTCGCCCAGAAAATAAGTTGACCGATTTGGTTTTACAAGCGGATACATTTTTGCGCATGTGTATTCGTAAAGTCTTTAAAAAAGGAATTAAAGAAAATCCACACGTTTACAAAAAGGACCAATAGTTTGTTTGCAATACTTAAAAAATACCGTTACCCATTATTCTTGGTGCTCATCGGCTTACTTTGGCTGGAAGTATTGAATTTACTGTTGCAATTAGACCAACAAACGCTGATTTATCCTGATTCTTCCAATTATCTCGAATCGGCCCAAAAGATGTATTTAAAATTTACCGGACATTATTATCGTCCGATGGTAATGGCATTTATCACCGGATTGCCATATTTATTCGGGAGTTCCGATGCCGGTATTTTCCAATGGAGTTTGATAGTAAATGTGTTCTGTTGGTTGGGAACTTCCCTGTTGCTGTTTCAGATGACCAAAGAATTCTTGTCGGAGAAGATTGCCTTTATTTTTGCCATGCTTCCTTTTTTTACCATCGGAAGTACGGTGCTTAACTATCATTTACTGACTGAAAACATTTTTACCTTTTTTATTTTCCTGTCTTTTTACTGTTTGTTTCGCTATTATAAAACCAACAATTTTTGGTTTTTGTCTTTTTCATTGTCATTATTGTTGTCAAGTATGCTCATCAAACCCGGCGTAAAATTCTTTGCTTTGTTGATGTTGCTTTTGTTTCTTAAAACCGTGTTGAAAAATTACAAAACCAAAAGCATGATTTTGATTTATGGCAGTGTGTTAATGATTTTGATACAGATTGTTGGGATGAAAGTGCAGTATGGAGATTTTACCATAAGCTATATAGATGGTGTAACTTACCACAATTATTTGTTTAGTAAAGCAGATTGTTTTAAAAACGGGAAAGAATACCATCAAATCAACAATCCCAGAGCAGAGTATCTATTCAGTTTGTCTTTTTCCGATCAAAAACGAGTAGCTACAGAAGATGCGATTCACCAGATGAAAACCAATTTTCCCAATGTTGTTTGGGCTTATGGACACAATTTACTGGAAAATACCAAAACCGGAAACGCTTGTGTTATTGATGTCGTGAACAAAAAGAATACCGGCTATTTTGAGTTTTGCAAGGCTGTTGCTTATGATTCGTCCAAATGGCAAAACCGTTTGTTTACTTTGCTTGGATTTTTAGTGTCGTTGTATTACATACGCCAACTTTTTACCCGAAAAAGCGGCGAAGCTTTGATGGCGATGTTTGTATTGTATACTATAATGTTGTCAGGAATATCAAGCGGTCAGGGTGATCGTTTTCACTTGGTTACTTTTCCGTTTGCTATTTTTCTTTTGGCAAAATGGTTGAGCGAAACTGAACGATTTAAACGGTTTTCTGTACCACTTCAAAAATAGTATTGTCTTCGCATTTTAAGGTTTTTGACGGGAATTTCATCAACAACGCATAATCGTGGGTGGCCATGATTACGGTTTTACCATTCTCGTTAATTTTTTTCAAAACCCCTAAAACTTCAGCACTGGTTTGCGGATCTAAGTTTCCCGTTGGTTCGTCGGCCAAAATCAATTCCGGATCATTCAACAAAGCTCGCGCTATGGCTACTCTTTGTTGTTCTCCGCCCGAAAGTTGGTGTGGCATTTTATTGGCAATGCCTTTCAAACCTACGCGGTCTAAAACATCATCAATTTTATTTTGCATTTCTTGTTTGTCTGTCCAGCCGGTGGCTTTCAACACAAACAGCATGTTTTCGTTCACGCTTCTGTCTAATAACAATTGGAAATCTTGAAATACGATTCCAATTTTACGTCTCAAAAACGGAATGTCTTTTTCTTTTAAATTCACCAAATCATAGCCTACAATAGTACCGCTTCCTTCTGTTAAAGGTAAGTCGCCGTATAAAGTTTTCATAAAGCTACTTTTCCCTGTCCCGGTTTTACCAATAATATAGAGGAATTCACCTTCCTTGACTTCCAAGTTTACTTGCGATAAAATCACTCTGTTTTCCTGATAAATGGTAACGTTTTTTAAAGATAAAACTGTTGCTGACATGGATAATTAGGTTTATTGGGTAAAAATAGTAAATATAAATTCCAAATTCCAAATTCTAAATTCCAAATTGTCTCATCGAATCGAATTGAACTGTGAATTTCAACGCTCCAAAATTGTTTACAACAATGTTTATAATAAATAACAGCCTTTTTGCGTTATAGGGTATAGAGTAATATTTTTGGATAAATAAAAGAAATAACCATGCGTAATGTTTTAATGTTATCTTTTTTGTTGGGAATCGCAATCGCTCCCACAATTTCAGCCCAACAATCTGCCATCTATACTCACGATTTATCCGAGTTTGACAAAGCTGTTTTGTTGTATAAAGACAAGCAATACCAATCTGCCCAAATTTTATTTGAACGCGTTAAGCAAAACAATAAAGAACACGAAGTAGCTGCCGATTGTGCTTACTACATCGCCAATTGTGCGATTCACTTGAACCAATCGAATGCCGATGAATTGATGGAAAAATTTGTAAAAGATTATCCCACCAGTTCCAAGCAAAATCAAGCTTACATCGAAGTGGCGCAGTATTATTTTGAACAAGGCAAATTTCCTCAAGCTTTACAGTATTTTGATAAAGTAGACGAAAGTGCGCTGACTTACGAGCAAACCGAGAAATTCACCTTTCAAAAAGGTTATGCTTATTTTACGGCCGGCAATAAAAAAGAAGCAGACGAGTACTTTAAAAAAGTGGTAAACTCTAAAGAATACGGCACACAAGCCAATTACTACTTGGGCTTTATGAAGTACGAAGACAACAATTATCAAGACGCTAATAAGTATTTCCAAAAAGTAGAAAACGAGGAAAAATACAAAGAGAAATTGTCCTATTTCAAAGCCGATATGCATTTCAAAGCCGGTGAGTTTGAAAAAGCCATTGAGGCAGGATTAACTGCTATGCCGAATTCCAATGCTTTAGAAAAATCGGAGTTGAATAAAATTGTAGGCGAGAGTTATTTCAACTTAAAACAATACGATAAAGCGCTGCCGTATCTAAAAGAATACAAAGGCAAAAAAGGCAAATGGAACAATACCGATTTTTACCAACTGGGTTACGCTTATTACATGCAGAAAGACTATGAAAATGCGATTTTGCAATTCAATAAAATCATAGACGGAAAGGATTTTGTGGCCCAAAACGGTTATTATCATTTAGGAGAATGTTACTTCAAAACCGATAAAAAGCAACAGGCTTTGAACGCTTTCAAAAGCGCTTCGGAAATGGATTTCGACAAAGCCATTCAAGAAGATGCGAATTTAAATTACGCCAAATTGAGCTACGAAATCGGAAACTCTTACCAATCTATTCCGGATGTATTGGCGGCTTTCTTGACCAAGTATCCCAATTCGCCAAGCAAGATTGAGATTGAAACCTTGTTAATCAACTCGTATATCACTTCGAAAAACTATAAAGATGCGTTGGTTTTATTAGAGAAAAACAATACTGAGACTAACAAACCGGCCTATCAAAAGGTAACGTTCTACCGCGGTATCGAATTGTATACTGATGGCAATTACCAAGAAGCTTTGGTCATGTTTAAAAAATCGGCCGCCACTGCCAGAACCGAAAAGTTCACCGCCAGAGCTACGTTTTGGAAAGGCGAAACCGAATATGTATTGGATAATTTCAGCGAAGCGTTGTTGAGTTTCAAACAATTTTTGGGCTACGCTGCCGCCAAAGAAACACCGGAATACAAAAACATCAATTACAATATCGCCTACGCTTATTTCAAACAAAAAGAATACGAGCAAGCCGGAAATTATTTCCAAAGTTACATCGATGCCAACAAAGACGACAAAGTGCGTTTGAACGATGCGTATTTGCGTTTGGGTGATTCACGTTTTGTGACTTCCAAATACTGGCCGGCTATGGATGCTTACAACAAAGCGATTGAAATGAAAGGCATCGACGCAGATTACGCCGCTTTCCAAAAAGCGTTGAGTTACGGATTTGTATCGCGCAACGACAGAAAGATTGAAGACTTCAATAAGTTTTTACAAAATTTTAAAACTTCAAAGTACCGCGATGATGCGTTGTTCGAATTAGGCAATACTTATGTGGCGGAGAACAAAACGGATTTAGCTGTGAAAACTTATGACCAATTGTTGGCCGAATTCAAAAATGGTTCCTTTGCTTCCAAAGCGGTTTTGCGTCAAGGTTTGGTGTATTACAACGGTCAGAAAGACGAATTGGCTTTGGCCAAATTCAAAAAGGTTGCCGCCGATTATCCGAGAACTCCCGAAGCCTTAGAAGCGGTTTCAACGGCGCGTTTGATTTACATGGATAACGGTAAAGTAGACGAATACGCGTCGTGGGTAAGAACACTCGATTTTGTGGAAGTGTCCGATGCTGAATTAGACAACGATACTTACGAAGCTGCCGAAAAACAGTACTTGCAAAACAATACCAAACAAGCCATTTCAGGTTTGAGCAGTTATGTGTCTAAATTCCCGAACGGGATTCACGCGCTGAAAGCCAATTTCTACTTAGCGCAATCGTATTATGCCGACGGTTTGGAAGCCAATGCGGTTTCGGGTTACGAGTTTGTAATCAGCAAAAGTCGCAGTGAATTTACCGAGCAATCCTTGGCGCGTTTGTGTGAAATTCACCTAAAGAAAAACGATTACACCAAAGCTGTTCCGGTTTTGAAACGTTTAGAAACAGAAGCTGATTTTCCTCAGAATGTGACTTTCGCGCAAGCCAATTTAATGAGAGCGTATTACGAACAAAAAGAGTATGCCAATGCTGTGGTTTATGCCGATAAAGTTTTAGCGAATCCTAAGACCGATAATAAAGTCAAAAGTGATGCGCAAATCATAGTAGCCAGAGCGGCCATTCAGGTGAACGACGAAGCCAAAGCCCGAACCGCTTATGCTAAATTGCTGACTATTGCTAAAGGCGAATTAGCGGCTGAAGCATTGTATTATGAAGCGTATTTCAAACACAAAGACGGCAAGTTTGAAGACTCGAATAAAACCGTTCAAAAATTAGCCAAAGAGTATTCAGGCTACAAATATTTCGGAGCTAAAGGGTTGGTGATTATGGCTAAAAACTATTACCAGTTAAAAGATAACTTCAGTGCGACATCAATTTTGGATAGCGTTATCAAGAATTTCACCGCTTATCCTGATGTTGTAGCCGAAGCACAAACCGAATTGGATACCATCAAAGGCGAAGCCGCTAAAACGAATTCTTCTGTAACCGAATAAATTTCTCTGTGAATCTCCGAGTTTCTCTGTGAACCTCTGTGTAATTTTAATTAGATATGAAACAAGTAAAATATATAGCAGCCATCCTTTTAGTAACCCAAATCGCTTTCGCCCAAAAGAAAGACGAAAACATCGGAACTGAAGTAGTAAACGTGGTGAAACCTTATACACCAACAATATCCGATGCTTTTAAAGTGAAAGAAACACCAAGTTTGGACGACGAAGAAACGCAGAAAAAGGAAAACATCAAGTACAATATTTTTTCTTTTCCGGTAGCATCTACTTTTGCACCAGCCAAAGGAAAAGCCGCCGGTGTTGACAAATCGCCTCAGGAGAAAATTTTCAGCAACTATCTTACCTTAGCCGCCGGAAATTACGGTACGGTGAACGCGGAATTGTTTGTAACGGAAAACGTAAGCAACACGGATTATTTTGGCGGAATGTTGCGTCACAGTTCTTCTCAAGGCGGCATTGACGGCGTATTTTTAGATGATAAATTTATGAACACGGCTTTGGATTTAACTTACGGAAGTCGCACCAATACCATGAATTGGAACGCCGATTTGGGTTACCAACACCAAATTTACAATTGGTACGGTTTTTATCCCGGAACCATTACACCGGAGACTTTGGCTACCATAGATGAGCAGCAAACGTACCATACTTTATATGTTGGCGGCAGATTAGGATTGAACAATATCTTGAAAGAAAGTTCGGTTAAGTTTACCCGTTTTTGGGATGCTTTTGGTTCGGCTGAAAATCGTTTTGTAGCTAAACCATCATTGGAATTTGATATTGTAGAGCAAAAAATTAAAGCCGATTTTGTATTCGATTATATCAGTGGTTCATTCGACAAAAACATGGTTGGGAATGCGGGTATAAAATACGGTTTTACCAATGTAGGTTTTCAACCGAGCATCAAAATTCAAAAAGATGATTTGACGGTGAATGCCGGAGTAGGTTTCTTTTACAGCGCTGCTCAGGAACAAGGCGAAAGCAAGTTTTTCATTTATCCTCAAGTAACGGGTTCCTATAGAGTGGTAGGCGATTTGATGATTTTTTATGCCGGATTGGAAGGCGGACTAAAGCAAAATTCTTACCGCGATTTTGTGCAAGAGAATTTCTTTGTTTCTCCAACCTTACTAGTAGCACCAACCGATCAGAAATATGATATTTATGTAGGGTTGAAAGGAAAGTTAGCCAACAGTGTAAGCTACAACATTCGCGGTTCTTATGTAAACGAAGACAATCGCGCCTTATTCAAAAGCAACGGCTACGAAGAATTAGTTGGTTTTGAAGGGTATCAATACGGCAATTCCTTTAATGTGGTGTATGACAAACTTAAAACCGTGAGTTTCTTTGGCGAGTTGAAAGCCGATTTTTCTAAAAATGTAGCTTTCGGTATCAACGGAACTTTCAGCAGCTATTCGACCGATGTGGAAAACGAAGCTTGGAATTTACCGGCTTTAAAATTAGGCGCCAGTTTAGACGTGAACATTACACAAAAATGGTACGCCGGTACCAATTTGTTCTTTGTAGGTGAAAGAAAAGATTTTGCCCATTTTGCTTCTTTAACACAGCCTACTTTTGACACCGAAGTTACCTTAGACAGTTTCTTCGACTTGAATGCTCACATCGGCTACAAACACAGCGAACGTTTGACCTTTTTCTTAAAAGGCAACAATTTAGCCAACCAAGATTACCAACGTTGGTTGAATTATCCTGTGCAAGGATTACAAGTGTTAGGTGGCGCAAATTATAAGTTTGATTTTTAAATCCGACTTCTTAGATTTTTAGACTTCTTAGAAAGTAAGAATTATAGATCTAAGAAGTCTAAGTTAGTCTAAAGATCCAATTATCTATAGTGAAACAACAAATCCTCCAATCCTACAAGCAATTAGTCCAAGACCGCATTGATGTTTTCCAAGACATGATTTCCGGGTTGACTGATGACGCACAAAACGATGCCAAAGGTTCCGCAGGCGACAAACATGAAACGGCTTTGTCGATGATGCATTTGGAACAGGAAAAACTCAACCATAAGTTGCAAGAAGTCTTAGCCCAAAAAGCCGTATTGGATAAAATTGATGCCTCGGTTGTACATCAAAAAGTGGCTTTAGGCAGTTTGGTCCAAACCAATGGCCTGTGGTTGTTTGTTAGTACTGCTTTGCCTAAAATAACGTTAGACAATCAAACTGTTTTTGCGATTTCTCCACAGTCGCCTTTAGGTACAGCTTTGATGGGGAATGGTATTGGATTTACTGCGGAAATTAATGGGAAAGAATATGTTGTTGAGGCTTTAGTTTGAGAGTTATTTTTTTAGGATTTCATTTTTTTAAAACTTCTTTGGAATTTATTCAATTGATGTAATGTAATAATTATCATTAATCCTTGTAAAGGCATCATCAATCTTGAGCAATTCACAGGTCCGGTTAGAAATATATACAATATTAATATTAATATTGGGTAAAACCGGAAGGAAAATAGGTGGTATTTATTTTGATAAACAAAGGTGCAGAAGCAGAAAAATTTAAGCAACTGCATGATGAAAATCGGAATAAGAATTACAATTATCCATAAGTTCTTTTGGTTTAAAAAAGAAGCCATTGTTTTATTATTGTTTAGAATTTCAATAAAGCCTTGCTTTCCGTCTTCTTTTTTAAAGAAAGTCATTACGTCAAATCTTCCCGGATCAATCATTCCTCTTATACTGGTGAAAAAATGATACCATGAGTATCCCCAGAAGTTTAATTTTATTTCATTTATAGCTGTTTGTTTGTAGAAGTTGTTTTTTTCTGCAAATGTTTTTAATTCACTACTTTTTTTATAAATATTTTCTCTCCAATTATCAGCTATTTCTTGACCTTCTTTATAAGATTTGTAATAATATAGGTTGTAGTCAATCAAGTTAATATTTTCAATTGAAGAAAAATGTTTGTAGCCAGTTTTGTATTCGTTGAAATTTAAATAACCAAATAAAAAAGTTACTGGCAAAAATAAAAAAATGCTAAAGACTTTTTTTCTGTACATGTATATGGCAAAATACAATAAATTGAAGAAAATTATCGGGTAAAAAACGGGCTTTGTTAATGCTAATAGTATTGTTAGGATTTGTATAATGAAAAATCTTTTTTTGTTAAATTCAAATAAAAACAGATAAGTCATCAATAATACTAATGTCATGGCTAACCATTCAGACATTATTAATTGGGTGTAGATGAAAATTGAAGGGGTTAATAATAGTGTTAAAATTATATGGTTATTTACATTTATCTCAAGTTTCTCAAGAAATTTGGTTATCAGATAAAAATTGAATATGCCGAAAAGTGTTTGTAAAAAAATTATAAATTTTAGATTGTTTGTAAAACTTATAAGCAGGAAAAGAGGATATAATAGTGGACGTTTAGTAGCTATTTCAGCAGTGTTAAAATTGTCAATAGGAGTAAAATAACTTCCGTTTTTTATTATTTCGGCTGTAGATAAGTATTCAGAAGAATCAGCTATTTTAAAAATCTCCGAATAAATTCTAATAAAATAAAAAGCAAAGAAAAGGAATGCGATAATTCCCAAAGTGATTCTGTTATTTTTAGCTTTCATTTTTCAAATTGAAATAATTGGTTTTGTAAACTTAGCTTTTAAATTAATAACTGTTAGTAGAATAGAATAAAACAATATTTTTAATTTGTAATTTTTATTAAAATCATGTTTATGGTTTATATTTTAAATCAAAAATGCATTCTTGATTTAATTTTATATATTTAATATCAATTTTTGCTTCATCAAATAAACAAAGAATAAAAGATTATGTGCGGAATTGTATGCGCCTTTGAATTAAAGCAAAAATCAGAAACCTTAAGACCACAAGTATTGGAAATGTCGAAAATCATCCGCCATCGCGGTCCGGATTGGAGCGGTATTTTCAGTAACGACAAAGCCATTTTGGCCCATGAAAGATTAGCCATTGTAGATCCGGCTTCGGGGAAACAACCGTTGTTCAGCAAAGACGGGAGGTTGGTTTTGGCCGCCAATGGAGAAATATACAACCATCAATTGTTGCGTCAACAATTTGAAGGAAAATACGAATTTCAAACCCAAAGTGATTGCGAAGTTATTTTGGCGCTCTACCAAGAAAAAGGACCGCATTTTATAGACGAAATGAACGGTATCTTCGGATTTGCTTTGTACGATGTAGAAAAAGACGAATACTTCATTGCTCGTGATCACATGGGAATCATTCCTTTGTATATGGGTTGGGATCAGTTCGGAACGTTTTATGTGGCTTCCGAATTGAAAGCTTTGGAAGGTTATTGTACCAAAATCGAGTTGTTTCCGCCCGGCCATTATTTGTCGAGTAAAGATGGCGAATTGGTGCAATGGTACCAAAGAGAATGGACCGAATTCGAAGCAGTTAAAGCCAACGAAACCAGTATTCAAGAAATCAGAAAAGCGTTGGAAGCAGCCGTTCACCGTCAGTTGATGAGTGATGTGCCTTACGGCGTATTGTTGTCCGGTGGATTAGATTCTTCCATCACTTCGGCCATCGCCAAAAAGTTTGCCCAAAAGCGAATCGAATCCGGCGACACAGTTGATGCTTGGTATCCGCAATTGCACTCGTTTGCGGTTGGATTAGAAGGTTCGCCCGATTTGGCCGCTGCCCGAAAAGTTGCCGATCATTTGGGAACCATTCACCACGAAATCAAATTCACCATACAAGAAGGATTGGACGCTGTTCGCGATGTGATTTACAATATAGAAACCTACGATGTTACTACCATTCGGGCTTCTACGCCCATGTATTTAATGGCCAGAGTCATCAAATCGATGGGTATCAAAATGGTGCTTTCCGGCGAAGGCTCGGACGAGCTATTTGGCGGCTATTTGTATTTCCATAAAGCGCCCAATGCCAAAGAATTTCACGAAGAAACCGTACGTAAGTTAAGTAAACTCCACATGTACGATTGTTTGCGCGCCAATAAAAGTTTGGCTGCTTGGGGCATTGAAGGGCGGGTACCGTTTTTAGACAAAGAGTTTATGGATGTAGCGATGCGAATCAACCCGCAAGATAAAATGGTCAATGGTGAACGCATGGAGAAATGGGTGTTGCGCAAAGCTTTTGAAGATATGTTACCGGAAAGTGTGGCTTGGCGTCAAAAAGAGCAATTTAGTGATGGCGTAGGTTACAGTTGGATTGATACGTTGAAAGCTATGGTGGCTCAAGAAATCACCGATGAGCAGTTGGCCAATGCCAAATACAAATTTCCGATACAAACCCCAACGTCGAAAGAAGAGTATTATTACCGTTCCATTTTCCACGAACATTTTCCAAGCGATACAGCCGCTTTAAGCGTACCACAGGAGGCCAGTGTAGCTTGTAGTACTAAAGTAGCTTTAGAATGGGATGAAGCCTTTAAAAACTTGAATGATCCGTCGGGCAGAGCCGTGGCCAATGTACACGAAGAAGCCTACGTAAAAGCATAAAATGCCTTTTAGCTTAGCGCCGAAAAGCATTATTACAGCAAAGTCGAGTTCTCAAACTTGATTGAATTGAAGTTTAGTTTGTTTGTTGAAAAACGTCTGTCATTTTTGGCAGGCGTTTTTTGTTGAAATCCCGCTAAAAATGTTAATAACTTAAAGGTTTTAAGCCCTTTTTTCAATAGGAAATCCTATGTGTTTTTATATATTTGCGTGTTAGACAAAAAATACATTTTTTACGATAAAATTATATGAGCGACGAGATTAAAAAGAACAATTATTCAGCCGATAGTATTCAGGCGTTAGAAGGAATGGAGCACGTAAGAATGCGTCCTTCCATGTACATTGGAGATACCGGAGTTAGAGGTTTGCACCATTTGGTTTACGAGGTGGTGGATAACTCTATCGATGAGGCATTGGCTGGACATTGTGATACCATCAGTGTGGTGATAAATGAGGATAATTCCATAACTGTTGAAGATAACGGACGTGGAATTCCGGTTGATATTCATAAAAAAGAAGGTGTTTCGGCTTTGGAGGTAGTAATGACCAAAATCGGAGCCGGAGGTAAATTCGATAAAGATTCTTATAAAGTTTCCGGAGGTTTGCACGGGGTTGGAGTATCGTGTGTGAACGCACTATCTGATCATTTGCGTGCTACAGTTCACCGCGATGGTAAAATTTACGAGCAAGAATACGAAAGAGGAAAGGCAATGTATCCGGTAAAACAAATCGGAGAAACTTCTAAAAGAGGAACAGTTGTAACTTTCAAACCGGATGGTACTATTTTTACCCAAACGCTTGAATACTCCTATGATACTTTAGCGGCTCGTATGCGCGAGTTGTCTTTCTTGAATAAAGGCATTACCATTACGCTAACCGACAAAAGAAATGTCAAAGAAAACGGTGAGTATGAAGGTGAAGTTTTTCACTCTAAAGAAGGGTTGAAAGAATTTGTTAAGTTTTTAGACGGCAACAGAATTCCTATCATTGGTCACGTGATTTCGATGGAAAATGAAAAAGGAGAAATTCCGGTAGAAGTGGCATTGATTTACAACGAAAGTTATTCTGAAAACATTTTCTCTTATGTAAACAATATCAATACCCACGAAGGAGGAACGCACTTGCAAGGTTTCCGTATGGGTTTAACCCGTACGTTGAAAAAGTATGCTGATGCTTCCGGTTTGTTGGATAAATTGAAGTTTGAAATATCCGGAGATGATTTCCGTGAGGGTTTAACAGCGATTATTTCGGTAAAAGTAGCTGAGCCTCAGTTTGAAGGACAAACCAAAACCAAATTGGGGAACAGAGAAGTAGTGTCTCCGGTTTCTCAAGCTGTGGCGGAAATGTTGGAAAATTATTTGGAAGAAAATCCGAATGACGCCAAAATCATTGTTCAAAAAGTAATCTTAGCCGCTCAGGCACGTCACGCTGCAAAAAAAGCGCGTGAAATGGTACAGCGCAAAACTGTTTTAGGCGGTGGTGGTTTACCGGGTAAATTATCGGATTGTGCTGAACAAGATCCGGCAAAATGCGAAATTTTCTTCGTAGAGGGAGATTCCGCGGGTGGAACAGCCAAACAAGGCCGCGACCGTAATTTCCAGGCCATCATGCCGTTGCGTGGTAAGATTTTGAACGTGGAAAAAGCGATGCATCACAAAGTGTTTGAAAACGAAGAGATTCGCAATATTTTCACCGCTTTAGGGGTAACCATCGGTACCGAAGAGGATAGCAAAGCGTTGAACATAGAAAAGTTAAGATACCACAAAGTAGTCATCATGTGTGATGCCGACGTGGACGGTAGCCACATTGCTACGTTAATCTTAACTTTCTTCTTCCGTTTTATGCGCGAGTTAATTGAAAACGGTCACGTTTACATTGCTACGCCGCCATTGTATTTGGTGAAAAAAGGAAACAAAAAAGAATACGCTTGGAACGATGACCAACGCGACTTGGCCAACGAAAGAATGGGCGGAAGCGCTACCATCCAACGTTATAAAGGTCTGGGAGAGATGAATGCCGAGCAGTTGTGGGAAACTACGATGAATCCGGAGTTCAGAACTTTGCGTCAAGTTACGATTGACAGTTTGACGGAGGCCGACAGAATCTTCTCGATGTTGATGGGTGATGAGGTGCCGCCACGTAGAGAGTTCATTGAGAAAAATGCAGTATACGCTAAAATTGATGCTTAATTAGCCCCGATTGCAGTGAAAATCCTTTTTTGGTTTGTTATAAACAAACTAAAAAAGATTGTAACGTAAAGCGGGATTAGCTTCAAAAAAATAAAGAAACAACAAAATATTATACAAAAATGAAAGTTACTATTGTAGGAGCAGGAAACGTAGGGGCTACATGTGCCGATGCGATTGCTTACAGAAGAATTGCTAGCGAAATTGTGTTGGTGGATATCAGAGAAGGTTTTGCTGAAGGGAAAGCGTTAGATATTACGCAAACCCAAACCACTTTAGGGTTCAATACCAAAGTAGTGGGAAGTACTAATGACTATGCCAAAACCGCCGGTAGTGATGTGGTGGTAATTACTTCGGGAGTGCCGAGAAAACCGGGTATGACTCGTGAAGAATTAATCGGAATCAATGCCGGAATTGTGAAAGGTGTGGCTGAAAGTTTATTGCAACATTCGCCGAATGCTATTTTCGTGATTGTGTCTAATCCAATGGATACGATGACGTATTTGGCTTATAAATCTTTAGGTTTACCGAAAAACAGAATTATCGGAATGGGTGGAACTTTAGACAGTTCTCGTTTCAAAACTTATTTGTCTTTGGCTTTAGACAAGCCGGCTAACGATATTCAAGGAATGGTAATTGGCGGTCACGGAGATACTACTATGATTCCGTTAACCCGTTTGGCGTCGTACAACGGTGTGCCGGTTTCTCAGTTTTTATCAGAAGAAGCTTTGGCTAAAGTGGCTGCTGATACTATGGTTGGTGGCGCTACTTTGACCGGTTTGTTAGGCACTTCGGCTTGGTATGCACCGGGCGCTTCGGTAGCGTATTTGGTGGATGCTATTTTGAACGACCAAAAGAAAATGATTCCTTGCTCTGTGTTTTTAGAGGGCGAGTACGGTCAGAGCGATATTTGTATCGGCGTGCCTTGTATAATCGGTAAAAACGGAGTAGAACAAATTATTGATATCAACTTAAATGATGCCGAAAAAGCATTGTTTGCCAAGAGTGCTGATGCGGTTCGCAATATGAACAATGATTTAAAATCGCATTTGGCATAATATATATAGGTAAGATTTAAAAAAAGACTGCAATCTTTGCAGTCTTTTTTTTGATATTAATCGAGAAAATATTGGTTAATCTTATCTATAATTATATATTTGCACGTTTCATAAAAAAGGGGATGATTGTAAATACAAGGCTTTATTTTGTAAAGTTTTGAATTTCAGAGGTTTTAATTTTTGTGAAAGCAAGAGAAAACAAAGAATTAATTAATTTTTAGTAATAATGCAGAATAAAGGACTAGTTAAGTTTTTCGCAATTTTATTTGCTTTGGTAAGTATTTACCAATTATCGTTCACTTTTGTGGCCAATAAAGTAAAAAGTGACGCCAAAACATTTGCGGGAGGAAATCCTGAGAAAGAAATTAAATACCTTGACTCGATAGGCAAGGAAAAAGTTTTTCTGGATTTCTTTACTTACAATGATGTAAAAGACAAACAAATTAATAAAGGTTTGGACCTTGAAGGAGGAATTAACGTAATTCTTCAAATCTCTGTTAAAGACGTTTTGAAGCAATTGTCTAACAATTCTAAAAATCCTGTTTTCAACAAAGCTTTAGAAGATGCAACAAAAAATCAAAGAGGAAATCAATCTTATTTAGATGCTTTCTTTGAAGCTTTCGATGCCAACAAAGGAACAACCAAATTGGCTTCTCCTGATATTTTTGCCAACAGAAATTTTGACGATCAAGAGTTGAACTTCAATTCAACTGATGAGCAAGTTAAAAAAGTATTGAGAAGAAAAGTTGACGAGTCTGTAGAATCGGCTTTCGGCGTATTGAGAAGTCGTATTGATAAATTCGGGGTAACCCAACCCAACATTGCTAAATTAGGCCAAACCGGAAGAATTTTAATTGAGTTACCGGGTGCTAAAGATGTTGACCGTATTAAAAAATTGGTTTCGAGCAAAGCCGAGTTAGAGTTCTGGGAAACATTCAAAGCAGAAGAGTTAGGCGGATTTTTGCAACAAGCCAATGAAGCTTTGAAAGCTACTGTAAAAACTACTGAAAAAACAGAAGCGGTAAAAGCTGAAGATTCATTAACCAAATTATTGACAGATAAAAGCAACGATACCGCTGCTGCTAAAAAAGGAAACAACCCGTTATTCGACAAGTTTGTATCAATTGGTGGTGGTCCAATCTTAGCTATTGTAAATACTAAAGATACTGCTGCCATCAGTGGTTACTTGAAAAGACCTGAAATTCGTTCGTTGTTACCGGGTGACAAGCGTTTTGCTAAATTCGTTTGGGGAAAACCAACTTCAGTAACTGACGAAAAAACCAAAAAGGAAACTGAAACGGTTGAATTATATGCTTTAAAAGGAAACAAAGACGACATTGCTCCGTTGAGCGGTGGTGTAATTGTTGACGCCAGAGATACTTTTGACCAAATGGGTAAACCGGCTGTTTCTATGCAAATGAATGGCGCAGGTTCTAAAGAATGGGAAAAATTAACCGGTAATGCTTACACTCAAAAAAGTGCTATTGCTATTGCTTTGGATAACGTTGTTTATTCAGCACCGGGTGTTACTTCCGGACCTATTGCCGGTGGAAGATCTGAAATCACAGGAAGCTTCAACGTAGCTGAAACCAAAGACTTAGCTAACGTATTAAGAGCAGGTAAATTACCGGCTACAGCAGAAATCATCCAATCTGAGATTGTTGGACCATCATTAGGACAAAAAGCTATCGATGCTGGTACTATTTCATCAGTAGTTGGTTTCTTGTTAGTATGTTTATGGATGATGTTCTACTATGGCAGAGCGGGTTGGTATGCTAATGTAGCTTTGTTGGTTAACTTATTATTCTTATTCGGAATCTTAGCCAGTTTGGGTGCAGTGTTAACTTTACCGGGTATTGCGGGTATCGTATTAACTTTGGGTACTGCTGTGGATGCCAACATCATTATTTACGAAAGAGCCAAAGAAGAATTGCGCGACGGTAAGTCGTTAGCGGATGCGGTAAAAGCTTCTTACGGTTGGAAAGGTGCTATGCGTTCTATTATCGATGCTAACGTTACTCACGTATTAACAGGTGCTATTTTATTCATCTTCGGTACTGGTCCAATCCAAGGATTTGCTACTACTTTGTTAATCGGTATCTTTACTTCATTGTTCACTTCTATCTTTATCGCCAGAATTTTTATCGATAAAGACATCGCTAAAAACAGAAGCTTAAGCTTTACTACTTCAGTAACCAAAAACTGGTTTACTGGTTTCCACTTCGATTTCATCGGAATTAAGAAAATCTCTTATGTATTCTCTACCTTAGTGGTAATCGTAAGTTGTGTTTCTTTCTATTTCAACGGATTGGATGAAGGTGTAGATTTCGTAGGAGGAAGAACTTTCCAAGTGAAGTTTGAAAAACCAGTTGAGCCAACTCAAGTTTCTGAAGAATTATCAGCTGCTTTTGGTGTTACTGTTGAAGCTAAAGTTTTTGGTGAAGACGATCAATTGAAAGTGACTACCAAATACAAAATCAAAGAAGACGGTGTTGAAGTAGATAAAGAAGTAAATGAATTGTTGTTCAATACTTTGAAAAAATATTACAATAATATTACTTATGATAATTTCATCAATACTTATGATGGTAAGCAAGTAGGAGTACTACAAGCTTCTAAAGTAGGGGCTGCCATTTCAGCCGATATCAAAACCAACTCTTTCTGGGCAGTAATCGGAGCTATGTTGGTTGTTGGTTTGTACTTGGTAATTTCTTTCCGCAGATGGCAGTATTCTTTAGGAGCTATCGCAGCAGTATTACACGATGTTATCTTTGTATTAGGATTATATTCATTATTGTACAAATACATGCCTTTCCACATGGAAATGGACCAACACTTTATCGCTGCTATCTTAACAGTAATCGGTTACTCTATGAACGATACGGTAATTGTATTTGACAGGGTTCGTGAATTCTTAGCCGGTAATATCAAAGGTTCATTCAAAGATGTGGTTAACGCGTCTATTAATACTACGCTTTCCAGAACCATCAATACTTCGTTAACGATGATTTTGGTATTGCTAATCATGTTCATCTTTGGTGGTGAATCTATCCGTGGATTTATCTTTGCGATGTTGGTTGGTATCGTTGTAGGAACTTACTCCTCGTTGTTTATTGCAACGCCAATCTTAGTAGATAGTGTAAGCAAAAAGGACATCGAAGAAATCGAAAGTCGTCACAAAGGAGAACAAGCTTAATCTTTTCTCTCTACATAAAAAAAGGGTTGTCATTTCGACAACCCTTTTTTTATTATAATAAGCTTACTTTTTTGTAATGTCTTTTAAAACAGCTTTGTTTGAATAGTTAATGACTTTTAAAATGATAGGCAGATTCTTTTTGGTTTTCCCTTCTATAATATACACTTTTCCGCCTTCTAAGGGTTTGTTACTTACATCAAAATCTACATCACCGTGGGTTAGTGTGGCTTTGATGTCGGCTGTGTCAACCCATTTCTCATTCAATTTTTTGGCAGCCAAACTATCGTATTGAAAGGGTTTGTTCCGTAAATCGTTCAGCACTCTGGCGTTGGGGAAATAATTGCAACGGGTATCTTTGCCGCTCCATACTAAGACCACAAAAAACATCCCGATACTAAAGCCTACCAAATAGTAAGCAAATCGTTGATAAAACTTCATAATTGATTCTTTTCAGCAAAAGTAATCAATGTTAGAGTTACAGTAAATAGTGTAGCGGATTATTTTAAAAGACAATCAGGTTAATGTCATTATCCGGTAAGTTGAACCAGTCGCCTATGGCTTTGTTGGTTAAAATACCGTGGTAAAGGTAAACACCGTTTTTTAGGCCTTTATTGCATCGGATAGCGCTTTCCAATCCGCCGTCTTCCGCAATTTGCAGCAAATAAGGTGTAATGATATTACTAATCGATAAAGAAGCTGTTTTAGAATAACGCGAAGGAATATTCGGCACACAATAGTGAATCACGTTGTTTTTGATAAAGGTTGGCGATTCGTGTGTAGTTACTTCCGAAGTTTCAAAGCAACCACCGGTATCAATACTAACGTCTACGATAACCGCGCCTTTTTTCATGTGTTCCACCATGGTTTCGGTTACTACTACCGGACAGCGGTCTTTACCGCGCATGGCACCAATAGCTACATCGCATCTTCTTAAAGCTTTGAGTAACGATTTGGGTTGTATGGTAGAAGTAAAAATTCTTTGGTTCAAATTGTTTTGTAAACGACGCAATTTGGTAATAGAGTTGTCAAATACTTTGACATTGGCTCCTAATCCTAAGGCTGTTTTAGCCGCAAATTCACCTACCGTTCCGGCCCCTAAAATGACTACATCGGTTGGCGGTACTCCGGTAATGTTTCCTAATAGCAATCCTTTACCGAATTCGTTATTAATCATCAGTTCGGCAGCAATTAAAACAGAAGCTGTTCCGGCTATTTCGCTTAACGATTTTACAGCAGGGTAGGAGCCGTCTTCGTCTTTGATGTATTCAAAGGCCAAAGCTGTTACTTTTTTCTTGGACAGCGCTTCAAAATATTCTTTTTTCCGGGTTTTCAATTGGATGGCCGAAATGACAATCGCATTTTGGTTCACCATGCCGATTTCTTCCATCGTTAACGGTTCAACCTTCAGAATCATCGGGCAACTGAACACTTTTTTGGTATCGTTAGTAATGATGGCACCTGCATCACTAAACTCTTTGTCGGTGTAACTCGAACTCAATCCGGCTCCGGCTTCAATCATTACTTGGTGTCCGTGTGAGGTTAGTGAATTCACCGCATCCGGCGTTAAGCAAATACGTCTTTCTTGGTAAGAAGTCTCTTTGGGAATTCCTATGAAAAGGTCGCTTTTGTGACGAAAGATTTCTAACTTTTCCTCTTGCGGCAGCAATTGTTGCTTGGTGAATGGGGTTAACGACATAACGGAACAATGAATTTAGCTCGAAAGTACGAAAAAAATAGCAATGTCAATAGCAAAAATCAATATCAGCTCAATCTCAAAATCCTTTTGCCGTCGGGTGCTGTTGTCAGGTCTATAGTCGAATAGTCGTCCGGAAGTAAATTCGGAATCTTTTCGGCCCATTCGATAAAGCACCAATGTCCGGAATACAAATACTCCTCGATGCCCATATCTAAGGCCTCGGCTTCCGATTTTAATCGGTATACATCGAAGTGATAAATATATTGCCCACCATCGGCTTGGTATTCGTTTACCAGTGAAAAGGTCGGACTGCTGGTAGCATCTTTTACACCCAAAGTTTTCGCTAAAGCTTTAATCAAAGTGGTTTTGCCCACGCCCATTTGACCATTAAAAATAATCACTTTGTGTGGGTTTTCGTCTATGATTTTTTGGGCAACTTCTTGTAACTCGTCTACTGAAAAGATGATTTCCATTATTATGATTTTGGTACTAAATTAGAGGCCAATGCGCCTGCCGGCTCCTTCGCTAAAATAGTCTACCAGACTGTTTTTTAACGCTCGGCCCTATTTCGGGTTAAACACTAAAAACGGTACAATCATTTCTTCTAACGAAATACCACCGTGTTGGTAAGTATTGCGGTAGTAACTTACATAATGATTGTAGTTGTTTACATAGGCCAAAAATAAGTCATTCTTAGCAAAAATGTAAGAACTACTCATGTTAATCGTAGGCAAACCTATTTTCTTCGGATCTTTTACAGCGTAAACGTCTTTGTCTTCATACGTCAAACTGCGACCGGTTTTGTAGCGTAAGTTCAAACTGGTGTTTTTATCGCCAATCACTTTCGAAGGATTTTTAACGTTGATAGTACCGTGATCGGTGGTGATGATTAACTTAAAGCCTAATTTTTGTGCTTGTTGGATGATTTCCAATAAAGGCGAGTTTTTAAACCAACTTAATGTAAGCGAACGATAAGCTTTATCATCGGAAGCCAATTCTTTTACTACATCCATTTCGGTTTTGGCGTGTGATAACATATCCACAAAATTGTACACTACAGTAACGAGTTGGTTGTCTTTAAGAGCCTTAAAATTATCAGCTAATTTTTTGCCACCGGCCAAGTTGGTTATCTTGAAATAATCTTGTTTGATGTTCAGACCCAAACGCTTTAAATGTGCCGTTAAGAATTCGGCTTCGTGTAAGTTTTTGCCGCCTTCATCAATGTCATTTTTCCAAAATTGCGGAAACTGCTTTTCCATCTCCAACGGCGTTAATCCGGAGAAAATAGAGTTTCGGGCATATTGTGTGGCAGTTGGTAAACTGGCGTAATACGGGATTTCTTTTTCCAATTTGTAATGATTGGACACTACACTTTCCATAGCTTTCCATTGGTCGTAACGCAAATTATCAATCACCACAAACAAAACCGGTTTGTCTTTTTTAACCAATTCCGGCACCACCAATTCTCTGAAAAGGGTGTGCGATTGTATGGGTTTATCGGCCTTGGGATCAAACCAACTTTCGTAATTGCGCTCTATAAATTTACCGAATTGTACGTTGGCTTCTACTTTTTGACTTTCCAAAATTTCAAACATGCTTTGGTCGTTGATGTTTTCCAATTCCAATTCCCAAAACAATAGTTTTTTATATAGCTCAACCCAATCTTCGTAGCTGTTTACCATAGCCAATTCCATGGCAATTTTGCGGAACTCTTTCTGGTAATCCAAAGTGGTTTTCTCCGAAATCAATCGCGAATGGTCGAGGTTTTTTTTCAAGCTCAACAAAATCTGATTCGGATTCACAGGCTTAATCAAATAATCGGCAATCTTAGACCCAATGGCTTCTTCCATAATGTATTCTTCTTCACTTTTGGTGATCATAATTACCGGTGTAGAAGATTTTTTCTCTTTCATTTCCGACAAGGTTTCCAGTCCGCTCATTCCGGGCATGTTTTCATCCAGGAAAACGATGTCAAAATTACCGTCTTCATAAGCATCTATGGCATCTCGACCGTTGTTATAAGTGGTAACGTGGTAGTTTTTACTTTCTAAGAATAAGATATGCGGTTTGAGCAAATCAATCTCGTCATCCACCCAAAGTATTTTGATTTTATCCATGTTTCGTAGTTATTTTTGGTGCAAATTACTATTTATAAAACGCAGTAGTATTAAAATTATTATAAAATAGCGAAATCTTTTTTCAAGTAATTCCTAATAAAAAAAGTGCTGTTTTTGGCAGCACTTTCAATTGGCACAAATAACAAAATTACTTGGTTTTACAAGTATTGATTCCTAATAATGGATAAAGCGGACAAAAACTAACCAAACTGGTTAGTAAAAATATGGCGCCAAAAGCCAATAATACATAGCTCAGAGTTCCGGTAACGTTACCCGAAAAATACAAATAAGCAAAAACAGCAGCCAAAATGACTCTGATGGCTCGGTCTAAAGTTCCCATGTTTTTTTTCATGATTTTTATCTAAAGTATTGGTTAATAGTTTATGAATGAATGGTAAATTTAAAAATGATAAATTTCATGATTAATGATCTTTATCATATCCTTTTTTAGTCGAAATTTACAAAACCATAAACAGACAATCTTATGACAGATATTCTCAAAGAAAACTACGGATTTATTTTTGAAGAAAAATTACTTGAAGAAATTGCTCAAGTTTCTACTTTAAGAACCTTTGAAGAAGGTGACATATTGATTGATTTTGGCGACTATATTAAGTTTATGCCTTTATTGATTTCAGGCGCTATTAAAATTCTTCGAGAAGATTTTGATGAAGGTGAGTTGTTACTTTATTTTCTGGAAAAAGGCGATACTTGTGCCATGACTATGGCTTGTTGTTTGGGCGAAACCAAAAGTGAGATTCGAGCGGTAGCCGAAACCAAAGGTGAAGTTGTCATGATACCCGTAGCCAAAATGGAAGAATGGTTGGGCAAATACAAAAGTTGGCGCAACTATGTTTTTAACAGTTACAACAACCGTTTGAAAGAAATGCTGATGGCCATCGACAATTTGGCCTTTATGAATATGGATGAACGGCTTTACAATTATCTGCTCGATAAAGCCCAAATCAATAAAACCGATTTTATTCAAAACACCCATCAGGAAATTGCGTACGACTTGCACACTTCGCGAGTGGTGATTTCCCGATTGCTGAAAGCTCTGGAAAACGAAGGAAAAATCAAACTCCATCGCGCTTCCATAGAATTGGTTCGTGGCTAGTTTTTGCTGTGTAACTTTTGATACCGACTAATGCTTTTTTAGGTTCTAATTTTGTAATCGATTAACTGATAATTATCATTTCCATTCTTAGCTTGGAAAGATACTTTTGAGGTAAATCTGAAAAACATGAAACTAGAACAAATTTATACCGGATGTTTGGCTCACGCAGCCTATTATTTAGAGTCCAATGGCGAAGCTGCCATTTTTGATCCTTTGCGCGAAGTACAGCCTTATATAGATCGCGCCCAAAAAGACAACGCCAAAATTAAATACGTTTTTGAAACGCATTTTCACGCCGATTTTGTGTCGGGACACTTGGATTTAGCAAAAAAAGAAAAGGCCGTAATTGTTTACGGACCAACCGCTAAACCGGGTTTTGAAGCTTTAGTTGCCAAGGATAACCAAGTTTTTGATATCGGAAAGTGTACAGTAAAAGCCATTCACACGCCCGGGCATACCATGGAAAGCACCACTTATTTAATCACCGATGAAAACGGAAAAGAACACGGGATTATTACCGGCGATACTTTATTCATTGGCGATGTTGGTCGACCTGATTTGGCACAACACGTAGTAGCCGATTTGACTCAAGACAAGTTAGCCCGTTTGTTGTACCATTCATTGCGGGAAAAAATTATGCCTTTATCCGACGATTTAATTGTTTATCCAAATCACGGTGCCGGAAGCGCTTGCGGGAAAATGATGAGCAAAGAAACCACCGATACTTTAGGCAATCAAAAAAGAACCAATTACGCTTTGAATCCGAAATTAACGGAAGACGAATTTGTGTTGGCGCTGTTGACAGGCTTAACAACACCTCCGGCTTATTTTCCTAAAAATGTATTGATGAACATTCAAGGATATGAAAGTTTAGATACTGTAATCCATCGTGGTCAAAAGCCTTATGATGCTAAATCATTCGAAATGGTAGCCAATGAAACCCAAGCCTTACTCTTAGATACCAGAAAAGCAGCTGATTTTGCCGCTGGTTTTATCCCGAACAGTATCAATATTGGTTTGGAAAGTAATTTTGCCATGTGGGTTGGTGAATTGATTCCCGATTTGCAACAAGAGATTTTATTAATAGCCGAAAATCATGATAAAGTGCAAGAAGCTATTATTCGTTTGTCGAGAGTAGGTTACGATCACACCATCGGTTATTTGGAAGGCGGATTTCAAGCTTGGGTGAATGCCGGAAAAGAAGTAGATACCGTGAACAGAATTACAGCGGATGAATTGGCTATTTTAGAAGAAATTCATCTGACACCAGTTTTTGATGTAAGAAAGAAAAGCGAATTCGATTCAGAACATTTAGTCAACGCTATCAACATTCCTTTGAATGAAATTAACCGGCATTTATCGGTCTTTCCTAAAGATCAGCATTTTGTTTTACATTGTGCCGGTGGTTATCGCAGTATGATTGCTGCTTCTATCTTGAAGCAAAGAGGTTACGATAACTTTGTAGATGTTATTGGCGGGTTTAATGAAATTAAACTGACCCATTTGCCGGTGACCGATTACGTTTGTCCTACCACTTTATTATAATTTTTTGCAATGAAAAGAATATTGTTTTCCAATTGGCACTTAATGCGTTATTTCAGGCTGACGTTTGCTTTGTTCTTGTTCTTTCAAGCCTATGAAACCCAACAATGGTTTTTTGTTGCCTTTGGTATTTTCTTTTTATTTCAGGCAATTTTCAATTTGGGTTGCGGACCTAATGGCTGTCAGGTAAATTATAAAAATCAAAAAGATGAATAGTAGTTTCGACCAATTAATCCATTCGGATAAACCTGTTTTAATCGACTTTTACGCTACTTGGTGCGGTCCGTGTCAAATGCTTGGGCCTATATTAAAAGAAGTCAAAGACCGATTAGGCGAAAGGGTTTCCATCATTAAAGTTGATGTGGATAAGAACCAAGAATTGGCTGCTATGCAACAGGTTCGCAGTGTGCCGACGATGCTGTTGTATCAAAACGGTAAGCTCCTTTGGCGACAGTCCGGAGTAGTATCTAAAGAAGATATTATCAAAACCATACTCGATAAATCCATTTAACCATTCTTCAATATGGAACAACAATTTGAAGTTGAAAATATCAAATGCGGCGGTTGCATGAACAGCATCAAAACTGCCTTGTTAAAAATAGAGGGTGTTATGGCGGTAAACATCAGCAAAGAAATTGATACGATTACCGTTGCAGGTACTGCAAATCGTGAAGTGATAGTAGAAAAACTCAACGATTTGGGATATCCCGAAAAGGGCAACAACACGTTAATTCGCAAAGCCAAATCGTATGTGAATTGTGCCATTGGCCGAATGTCGGAAACTGAATCATGAGTAAAAGAGATTTGATTATTACTGGTGTTGGCGTTATTATTGGTGCAGTGGGCGGTTATGCTTATTATCATTTTATTGGTTGTGCCTCAGGAACTTGTCCTATTACTTCCAAACCATTGAATGCCACTTTGTACGGCAGTTTGATGGGCGGATTATTGTTCAATATTTTTATCCATAACCAAAAAAATAGTAGTCATGATTAATTTTTGGGACCAGCGTTATGCTGAAGAAGAATATGCTTATGGTTTAGAGCCGAATGTGTTTTTCAAAAATACCGTAGGTAAAATTCCAAAAGGAAAATTGCTTTTTCCGGCTGAAGGCGAAGGTAGAAATGCCGTTTTTGCTGCCCAGTTGGGACACGAAGTTTATGCCTTTGACACCAGTATAGAAGGTAAAATAAAAGCCGATAAATTGGCCGAAAAGTATGGCGTCAACATCAATTATAAGGTTGGTGATTTGGTAGCATTAGACTATCCTGAACAGTATTTTGATGCTTTAATTTTGATTTATGCTCATATTCCGACTACCATACGAACCGCATTTTTCAATCATTTACTTCACTTACTTAAACCTAATGGTCAAATTATTTTTGAAGGTTTCAGTTTGGAACAACTCAATTTCAAATCAGGTGGTCCTAAAAGTATTGACATGCTTTTTTCGGAAGAGCAAGTAAGAAGTGATTTTCCTAATGTGATTTTCGATTCCATAACCACGGAAACCATCAACCTCGAGGAAGGAAAATACCATCAAGGCTTAGCTTCTGTAGTGCGCTTTACGGCCAAAAAGTTAAGTTAGTTTTAAGTTAATTTTTTGGCTATCAATTATTTTAAATAGTACATTTGAATACTGTTAAACAGATAAACCCTTAAAATACTTATAAAAATGAAAAAATTAGTTTCCGCATTAGCCGCAGTAGCACTTTTGTTCTCTATGACTGTAAACGCTAACAATGGCGAGCCAAAGCAAAAAAAGAAAAAAGCAAAAACTGAAAAATCTTGCTCAACTGAAGAGAAGAAAGAATGCAGCACCGAAAAAAAAGCCGGATGTTGTGCTTCTAAAAAAGCTGAAGAGAAAAAAGCTTAATGCTTTTTTTAACAGACCATTAAACGCTTCCCAAAAGGAGGCGTTTTTTTGTAACAAATGTTGCAATCTACTCTTGGAGAATGTTTTAGCTTTGAGAAAATATTTTTTCAAATGAGAATACTTTCCTCCATTTTACTGTTGATTTTTACCAATAGCCTTTTTTCACAATCCTCTTTCAATTATCAGGTGCAACTTAATCCTGTTACCATTTCCAATTTTCCGGGCCTTCATTCGTATGCTTTTGGCCAACACGATGGAAAATGGTTAATCATTGGAGGAAGAGTAGATGGCATCCACGCTCGTCAACCCTTCAATGCTTTTCCGGCTTCTAACAATAATACGAATGTTTATGTAGTTGATGTGGTGGCTAATCAATTTTGGTCGGCTTCGGTTACAGCTTTGTCAACACCGCTAAAAGAGCAACTGCAAGCGACCAATTTCAATTTCTATCAAGATGGTGATACACTCTATATTCTTGGTGGCTATGCTTTTTCTGCTACAGCCAATGATCACATCACTTTTGATAAATTAACGTCAATAAATGTTTCGGGTTTGATCAATGCTATTATCAATGGCACTGTCATTACGCCTTATTTCAAGCAAATCACCAATGCCGATTTCGCCATCACCGGCGGACAGCTGGGTAAAATTAATGATACTTTCTATTTGATTGGCGGTCATCGTTTTGACGGAAGATACAATCCGATGAACAACCCAACATTCACCCAAACTTACTCAAATCAAATTCGAAAATTTGCTATAGATAATTCAGGTGCTCAGTTGAGTATTTCGAATTATGAAGCTGTGACTGATGCAGTACATTTGCACCGACGCGATTACAATTTGTTACCGCAGATTTTTCCCGACGGTTCACAAGGATACACTATTTCATCGGGTGTTTTTCAAATTAATGTTGATTTACCGTTCTTGTATCCGGTAGATGTTAAGGCAGAAGGCTATTTTCCGCAAACATCTTTCAACCAATATCTGAGCCACTATCATAGCGCCAAATCATGTTTGTATGATGCCACAGAAAATCAAATGCATAACCTCTTTTTCGGCGGTATGAGTCAGTACTACTATAACGGCACCACTTTGGTACAAGACAATAATGTTCCTTTTGTTAATACCATTAGCAGAACAACTCGTTTTGCTGACGGTTCATTGCAAGAGTTCCAACTTTCTGAAACCATGCCGGCTCTAAAAGGAGCAAGTGCCGAATTCATTCCGAACAAATCGCTACCGCATTACAGCAATGAAGTGATTAAGTTACATGAAATTACGGTTAACGAATTTGTCATTGGTCATATCGTTGGTGGTTTGACCAGTTCGAGTGCTAATCCTTTCTCAGTCAATAATACTGCCTCTACCAGTGCAAATGCAACTATTTATGAAGTTAAACTCATCCGAAATTCGCCTTTAGGTGTGCAACCTATTGAAGGTAAAAATCCTTTTTCGATGACAGTTTCGCCCAATCCAACCGACAGTAGCACTGTGAGAGTTCATTTTAATATGCCTTATACCACGAACATCGATTATTTTGTTTCAGGTATGGATGGTAAAATCATCACTGACGGCGAGATTGAAAATGCCCAACAAGGCGATAACAGCATGAATTTTGAATTGGATGGTATTACAAACCAAACCGTTATCATCACTTTTATTTTCGACAATAAGTACTATGTGTCTCAAAAAGTGATAATGAAATAAAATATATCATTACCACTTTACTATGAATGCCTGAGTTATACGGCATTCTTTGTTTTCCTACCTCTGTAACAATTGTAACTGTACACGCTTTTTCACCGTTCTATTTTTGCTTCATAATTCAGATAAAAAAGACATGAATATGAGCAAGCTATTAGTAACACTCGGGTTTGTATTCCTTACTGCTTACGGATTCAGTCAAGATACGTTGACCATTTCCAAAAGTGATTTGAGACAAAAACTCGCTGACAAAAATCTGCAACTCCAAATTGCCCGTAAAAATTATGAATCGGCCAAAGCAGATTACCTACAATCGAATGCACTCTTTTTGCCCAACATTTCTCTTTCATACACCGGAATGGCAACTACCAATCCGTTAATGGCTTTTGGTTCCAAATTGAATCAGGAAATCTTAACCCAATCCGATTTCAATCCTGCCTTGTTAAACGATCCGAAAACCACCCAAAATTTCGCTACAAAAATCGAAATCCAACAACCGTTATTCAATATGGACGGAATTTTCGGGAGACAAGCTGCTAAAGCCAAAATGGAAGCTTTTCAATTGCAAACACAACGTACTGAGGAGTATTTAGCCTTAGAGGTTTCCAAAGCGTATATGCAACTGCAATTGGCTTACAAAGCGCTAAATGTTTTGGAGAAAGCGGAATCCACAGCCAAAGCCAATTTGAAGCTGGTAGAAAACTATTTCAAACAGGGCTTGTTGCAAAAAACGGATGTATTAAATGTGCAAGTTCGTGTGAATGACATTTCGAATCAACGGCAATACGCCAAGAGTAATGTTCAAAATGCTTCGGATTATCTGGCTTTCTTAATTAATGAAGATGGCCAAGGCAAAACCTTTAAACCCTCGGAAGCTTTGGATAATACAATCAAAGTTGAAGTTGCCGATTGGCAATTCTCAGACAATAGAAAAGACCTACAAGCGATGCAAAAATCTTCAGAAGCGTACAAAAAAATACTAACGATGAGTAAAATGAGCTTCTTACCAAGATTAAACGCTTTCGGAAGTTACGAGTTATACGATAGTCAGTTTTTAGGAACAGCAGCTAAAGGCTATTTGGTTGGCGCGCAATTGTCGTGGCATGTTTTCGACGGCTACAAATCCATCGGGAAATATGACAAAGCCAAAGCCGATTTTCAAAAAGCAAGCCTCGAAAAGGAGCAATACAAAAAGCAAAGCCAACTCGAATTCAACAAAACCAATCGCCAACTAAAAGACGCCGAAAATAAAGTCAGTTTGTCACAATTAGCCTTCGAACAAGCAAAAGAAGCGTATCGCATTCGCCAAAACCGATTTGCTCAAGGCTTAGAAAAAACGACCGATTTACTGGTTTCCGAAACCCAAATGATTCAGAAAGAATTGGAGCATTTACAAGCGGTTTTTGAATACCAATTTACACAGGAGTATTTACAGTTTTTGAGTCGATAAAATTCAATGTCAATAACAATATCAAATTCAATAAAAATTAGAAATGATGAAAAAATATAGTTTACTACTAACCGCGCTGACTTCCGTTTTTATGCTTAATTCTTGCGGAAAAGACCGAAAAGAAACGGCTGATAATACACCGGCTATTCCGGTAAAAGTGAGTGGAAATTCAGTTTCAACTAACCCTTCTTTTGTAACGGCCAGTGGTAAAATCGAAGCCGAAAACAGCGCTAATGTCAGCACCCGAATGATGGGTTATGTGACCAAAGTGCATGTGAAAGTCGGACAAAAAGTCAATGCCGGTCAACTTTTGGTCAGCATCAACAACACCGACTTACAAGCGAAAAAAGCCCAAGTTGACGCTTCTATCTTGCAAGCTACTGCGGCTTTTAACAACGCTAAAAAAGATTTTGAAAGATTCACAGTTTTGTTCAACCAACAAAGTGCTTCTCAAAAAGAGTTAGACGATATGACTTCGCGCTACGAAATGGCCAAAGCCGGATTGGAAGCCGCCAAACAAATGCGAAACGAAGTCGTAGCGCAATTCGGTTACAGTAATATTACCGCACCGTTTTCCGGAGAAGTGACCAACACCTTTGTCAAAGAAGGCGACATGGCTAATCCGGGATTGCCGCTGGTAAGTATTGAAGGCGCTTCCCGTTTGCAAGTGACCGCGATGGTTTCGGAAAGCGATATTGCGAACATTCAAAACGGAATGTCTGTGAGTGTTTTAGTAAAATCGATCAACAAAGCAGTAACCGGAAAAGTGACTGAAGTGAGTAGTTCGGCTAAAAATACCGGCGGACAATATTTGGTAAAAATCAACTTAACCCAAACCGACAAAGCCATTTTATCCGGCATGTTTGTGAATGTACAATTTCCGTTAGCTAACAAAACACTAACTACTGTTACAACTGATAAAGTTTTAGTACCCGAAAGCGCCTTGGTCAAACAAGGTCAACTCGTCGGAATTTACACAGTCGGAAACGGGAATACAGCCATTTTAAGATGGTTGCGCATCGGTAAAACTTTTGGCAATCAAGTAGAAGTATTATCAGGCTTATCATCTGAAGAATCATACATCGTTTCGGCAGAAGGTAAATTATTTAACGGTGCTAAAATCAGTGTTCAATAACAACTTTAAACTTTGAACCTTAAACTTTTAAACTAAAATCATGCAAGAAGGTATATCAGGTAAAATTGCCCATTTTTTCATCAATTCGAAGTTAACGATACTGTTAATGGTTGGATTAATGATCATTGGTGTATACAGTTCGTTTCTGATTCCGAGAGAAGAAGAACCGCAAATTAATGTGCCGATGGCCGACGTAATGGTAGGTTATCCGGGTGCAAGTCCGAGTGAAGTGGAAAGTCGAGTGGTTAAACCGTTGGAGAAAATCATTTCCAACATCAAAGGCGTAGAACACGTGCACAGTATGGCTATGAACGGTCAAGCGATGTTGATTGTTCAGTTTTATGTTGGGCAAGATGTGGAACGCTCGTATGTGAAATTATACGACGAGTTGGCCAAACACGAAAATCTATTCCCGCAAGGCGTGTACAAACCGATGGTGAAAACGCGTTCTATCGACGATGTTCCGATGTTGGGACTAACATTATGGAGCGAAAAATTGAACGATTTTGAAATCCGTCAAATTGCGGAAGAAGTGACTTCGGAGATTGAAAAAGTCAAAGATGTGGCCATCACCAAAGAAATCGGCGGCCGAAATCGCGAAGTTAAAGTGATTTTAGACAAAGACAAAATGGCCGAGAACGGTGTGGATGCTTTGGGCATCATGCAAATGATTCAAGCCAACAACGGCAGTTCGCAATCGGGTAGTTTTGTTGCAGCCGATAAAGAATATTTGGTAACCACGGGTGAGTTTTTACAAACCGCCGAAGATGTCGAAAACTTGGTAGTGGGCGTCAATGCCAATCTACCTGTGTATTTAAAACAAGTGGCTTCGGTTCAAGATGGACCTTCAACACCAAGAAGTTACGTGTCTTTCGGATACGGTAAAGCCAACGAAAAGTTTGCTAAAAACAATTCGGAATATCCTGCCGTAACCATTTCAGTTGGTAAGGTAAAAGGTGCCGATGCGATGAAAATTTCCGAAAAGATTTTGGAGAAAGTCGACCATTTAAAACAAACCTTAATCACCGATGATGTTCATGTAGAAGTTACCCGTAACTACGGCGAAACTGCTTCGGATAAAGTTGGCGAGTTATTGTTACACTTAGGCATTGCGATTATAGCCGTTACCATTTTGGTGATGTTAGCCATGGGCTGGCGCGGTGGTTTGGTGGTTTTTTTCTCAGTGCCACTGACCTTTGCTTTAACGTTGTTCGCTTATTATATGCTAGGCTACACACTGAACAGAATCACCTTATTCGCCTTAGTTTTCGTTGTTGGGATTGTGGTAGACGACAGTATCATCATCGCCGAAAACATGCACCGTCATTTCAAAATGAAGCGACTGCCGTTCAAACAAGCCGCCATTTATGCGATTAACGAAGTCGGGAATCCAACCATTTTAGCCACGTTCACAGTTATTGCGGCCATTTTACCGATGGCGTTTGTATCCGGAATGATGGGACCATACATGAGTCCGATGCCGATTGGTGCATCGATTGCCATGTTGTTGTCGTTGTTTGTGGCATTGACTGTTACACCATATTTGGGTTACCATTTGTTGCATGAAAAGGAAGCACAAGAACACAAAGCCGAGCAAGGACTTGAAACGTCATGGATTTACAAAATCTACAGCAAAATGGAACGTCCGTTTTTGGAAAGTTCTAAAAAACGCCGTTTGATGTTAGGGATAACCGTATTGCTACTTTTGGGTTCGGTGTTGATGTTCTTTACCAAATCGGTAGCGGTGAAAATGTTACCATTTGACAATAAAAATGAATTTCAAGTCGTAATAGACATGCCCGAAGGAACGACTTTAGAAAGAACTGCGGCGGTGACTCAAGAAATTGCACAATATCTTTCTACAGTTCCGGAAGTTGTGAATTACCAAAACTACATTGGGACTTCGGCTCCGATTACGTTTAACGGTTTGGTCCGTCATTACGATATGCGTGGCGGTAGCAATATGGCGGATATTCAGGTGAATTTGTTGCATAAGGAAGACCGTGATTTACAAAGTCACGACATCGCTAAAATCGTTCGTCCCGAAGTGCAGAAAATTGCTAAAAAGTACGGCGCTAACGTAAAAATTATCGAGGTGCCACCCGGACCGCCGGTGTTATCGACTTTAGTAGCCGAAATTTACGGACCTGATTACAAGGAGCAAATTAAAGTCGCCAACCAAGTCAAAAATATCTTAGAAAACACCACCGATATCGTAGATGTGGATTGGATGACCGAAGACAATCAAACCGAATACCGCTTGGAAGTCGATAAAGAAAAAGCGATGTTAAACGGAATTGCGCCACAGCAAGTAGTAGGTAATTTGACCTATTTATTGAAAGAATATCCGGTGTCTAATTTATACGACGAACATTCCAATGATAATGTGGGCATCGTATTGGCTTTGGATGATAAAGATAAAACGAGTTTACAAGACATTCAAAGCTTAAAAATCAAGGGCAGTCGCGGCAATGTCGTTCCGGTAAGTGATTTGGTAAAAGTGGTACAAGATACTTTGGAAAAAACCATTTACCGCAAAGACCAGAAAAGAGTCGTGTATGTAACAGCTGATATGGCCGGCGCATTGGAAAGTCCGGTGTACGCCATTCTAGGGATGAATGAGAAGTTACAAAAAATGCAATTGCCGCAAGGATATAAAGTCAACGAATTGTATATGGAACAGCCTTCGGATGAAAGTGACTTTACCGTAAAATGGGATGGCGAGTGGCAGATTACTTTGGAAGTATTCCGCGATTTAGGAGCGGCTTTCTTAATCGTAATTGTCATCATTTACATGTTGATTGTAGGTTGGTTCCAAAACTTCAAAACGCCTATGGTAATGATGATGGCGATACCACTTTCTTTAGTCGGAATCGTATTAGGACATTGGATGTTAGGTGCTTTCTTTACCGCAACTTCTTTTATCGGAATGATTGCTTTGGCGGGTGTTATGGTACGAAATTCAGTGTTGCTCATCGACTTTATCGAAATCCGTTTGAACGATGGTATTCCTTTAAAGCAAGCCATTATCGAAGCCGGAGCGGTTCGGACTACGCCAATCTTATTAACGACTGGTGCAGTAGTTATCGGAGCTTCCATCATCTTATTTGATCCGATATTCCAAGGTTTGGCGATTTCGTTAGTGTTTGGGGCGATAGTTTCCACTTTACTGACCTTGATTGTGGTACCGTTGATTTACTATATCACTGAGAGAAAAAAATGGAAATCAAAATTCACTGAAAAACAATAACTTAAACATTGAACAGATGAAACTTTTAATCATAACTGCCATAGCCGAATTTGAAAATGAGGTAAAGCAAATTTTAAAAAAGGCAGCCGTAAAAAAATACTCTTATAATCCGGTAACGGGTTTTAGAGATGCCACTGAGGAAGATCTCGAATCAAATTGGTTCGGAACGGAAATGACCCAAAACGAGTCTTTGATGTTTTATGCTTTTACTGAAAATGAGAATGTTGCTATTGTTTGTGATACCGTAAAGGCATTCAATGCTTCTCAGGAAACCATGTCAAACATTCATGTAGCTATACTCGACATAGAAAAAACTAACTAAAAAAAAGATACTATGAAAAACAGAATCATTAGAGCTGTTGCAGGAACTTTTATCTTAATCAGTTTATTATTGGCGATTTATGTCAATCAAAATTGGTTGTGGTTCACCGCTTTTGTCGGTGTTAATTTACTGCAATCTTCCATTACCAAATGGTGTTTGATGGAAGATATACTGACGAAATTAGGCGTCAAAGATTAAAATTAAGCCACCTTCGGGTGGTTTTTTTTATGCTTCATTTTACCAAATGCATTACATTTGGTAACATTTTATTTAAAATGAAGTCCAATAGCCATTTAAAAACGATACTATGAAATTACTAACCAAACTAACCATAGGTTTATTTTCAGCTGCTTTATTGGTAAGTTGTAACCAAAAGGAAGCCGATTTTATTGATCCTTTGGTAACTAACCGAGATACGACTGTCAATCCGGGTGATGACTTTTTTATGTATGCCAACGGCAGCTGGTTCAAGCGAAACCCGATTCCGGACAGCGAAAGAAGTAACGGAATTTTCAGAACGATAGGCGATACTATTAATTCTCAAATCAAACAAATTTGTGAGAAATCGGCTAAAATGACCGACGCACCCAAAGGCAGCAACGAACAAAAAATCGGAGATTTTTATGCTTCCGGTATGGATACTTTACAGATTGAAAAATTGGGGTTATCGCCACTGCGAGCTGATTTAAATAAAATCAAAGCCATCAACGATGTTCCTTCTTTATTAAATACTATTGCCTATTTGCATACTATCGGAGCCAATCCGGCCTTTTCGTTATATGTGGGTCAAGATGATAAAAACAGCGCTAAATACGCTGTGTTTTTGGGACAAGGCGGATTAGGATTGGGCAATCGCGATTATTATTTTAATACTGATAAGGAAACAGTAAACATTCGCGCTGAATACGTTAAGCATTTAGAAAAAATGGGGCTTTTAATGGGGAAATCACCGGAAGTGGCCAAAGCCAATGCTGCAGTAATTATGAAGTTGGAAACCGAATTGGCGCAAAACTCCCGTAAGTTAGAAGCACTTCGCGATCCGATTAAAAATTACAACAAAATGGGTATAAGCCAAATCAATGCGGCTACTCCTAATATAGACTGGAAAGTAATGACGGCTAACATCGGAATCAAAAATGCCGATACCGTTATTGTAGGTCAACCTGAGTTTTACAAAGCCTTAAACCAAATGGTGAAAAGTTATACCATTGAGGATTGGAAGACTTATTTAGAATGGGATTTGGTGAATTCGTATGCTTCGTATTTACACAATGCAATTGAGAAGCAAAACTTCTATTTCTACTCAACTGTTATGAGTGGCGTGAAAGAACAAAAGCCGCGTTGGAAACGTATAGTAGAGCAAACCGATGGTGCTTTAGGTGAACTAATCGGACAAGTATATGTAAAAGAGTATTTGCCGGAAGGTTCTAAAGAAAAGCTACTCGAAATCGGAAACAACATTAGAACCGTTTACGCCGAACGTATTAAAAAACTCGATTGGATGAGTGAGGAAACCAAGAAAAAAGCGCTTTACAAGTTGAGTAAAATAGTCATGAAAGTGGGTTATCCCGATAAGTGGAAAGACATGAGTAGCGTAAACATCAATAGAGGAACATATCTGGCGAATGTAATGGCCACCAATAAATGGGCGATTAAAGAAATGGTTTCCAAATTTGGCAAACCGGTTGATCGCACCGAATGGGGCATGTATCCGCAAACTTATAATGCTTATTATAGTCCGAGTAACAATGAAATTTGTGTGCCGGCTTGTAATATTTTAGTGCCTGGTTTCGAGGGTAGAATGCCGGATGATGCTGTACTGTACGGCATAATCGGAGGTTCAACTTTCGGACACGAAATTACGCACGGATTTGATGATCAGGGTAGTCAATATGATGAAAAAGGAAATCTAAACAATTGGTGGACTGCAGAAGATTTGAAAAAATTCAAAGCCAAAACTAAATTGATAGTTGAGCAATTCAGTCAGTATGAAGCCTTACCCGGAAAATTTGTGAATGGTGATGCTACACAAGGAGAAAACATAGCCGATTTAGGTGGTGTAGTTATGGGATTTGAAGCTTTTAAGAAAACACCTCAGTATCAAAACAAGCAAAAAATCAGTGGTTTAACTCCGGAACAACGTTTCTTCTTAGCTTATGGTTATGCTTGGATGGTTAACATTAAGCCTGAAGCTTTAGCCAATCAATTGTTAACCGATGTGCACGCTCCTGCGAAGTTCAGAATTAATGGGCCATTGCAAAATAATCCTGATTTCCATAAAGCTTTCAATATTAAACCGGGCAGTAAAATGCGAAGACCTGATAATCTGAAAGTTGTTATTTGGTAAAAATTAAAATCCCTAATCGAAAGATTAGGGATTTTTTTATTTGACAATATTGGCTTCCAAATACCTATCGGAAACTTTTTTCCAATTGATGACTTTGAAGAAAGCTTCTATGTATTTTTTTCGTTTGTATTGATAATCCAAATAGTAAGCGTGTTCCCAAACATCCAAGCATAAAATTGGGGTGCCTTTAACCGGTTGGTTTGGCATCAAAGGATTGTCCTGATTAGGTGTAGCTGTTACCGATAGCTTACCGGCTTTATCTACCACTAACCAAGCCCAACCGGAACCGAATTGTTTTTCAGCAGCATCGGCAAATTGGTTTTTAAATACTTCAAAAGAACCGAAATCTCTTGTGATAACAGTGGCTAAAGTATCTTTAGGTTCACCGCCGCTTTTGGGGGCCATGCCTTCAAAAAACAGGGTATGATTGTAATAACCACCGGCATTGTTACGCAAATCGGCGTTATTCATGTCTAATTTTTTCAGGATGTCTTCAATAGCTAAATCCACCATGTTGGAATCGGATGCTACTAATTTATTTAAATTATTGGTGTAAGTAAGATAATGTTTGGAATAATGCACTTCCATAGTCAGTATGTCAATGCTTGGCATTAGTGCATTGTATTCGTAAGGTAATTTGGCCAACGCAAATTGACCGCTTTCTGCGCTTACATCATCCGGATGACCAATGGTTACTTTTTCTTCCGCTGATGGCAACGGCACTTCAACTACTTCGGTGAGTTTTTTTCTTTGACAAGAAGGCAATAAGAAAGCTAATGAAATACCTAAAACAACAACAAATATCTTTTTCATATTTTACTTATTTTCATTTACTATGGCATGTATGGCTTTGATGTATTCTTCTTTGGCTTCATCAACAGAGAGGTGACTGATTTGCATCCAAGCATTGGTTTTGAAGGCATTTCGCAAATCGAAGGAGGCAGAGTTATTATATTCAATCGTGCCGAAAGTGGCTTGCTTGTAAAAAGCGTACAAACGCAACTGCACATCTTGCGGCAGAGAAGATTGTGTCATTTGAGAAGCAATTTCTACGGCTTCTCGGAATCGAGCATCTAAGTCTTTTTCCGACATGGCGCTTCTTTTATTTTGAAACAATTACAGTTTGGTTACCAACAGCTTTCTGTTGTAATGCAACTTCTACCGGAGTACCCAAAGGCAAAAAGATATCTACACGAGAACCAAATTTGATGAATCCCGCATCATCACCTTGAGTCACTACTTGACCTTCTTCGGCATAATTAACAATACGTCTGGCTAAGGCACCTGCAATTTGACGGTATAAAATTTCTCCGAACATTTCGGTTTCTATTACAACAGTTGTTCTTTCGTTTTCTGTACTGGCTTTAGGATGCCAAGCCACCAAGTATTTTCCCGGATGGTATTTGCTGAACTTGATTTTTCCTGAAGCGGCATAACGGGTTACGTGTACATTGATGGGCGACATGAAAATAGATACTTGTAAGCGTTTGTCTTTGAAGTATTCTTCTTCAAATACTTCTTCAATCACTACAACTTTACCATCAACAGGAGCTAAAATGGTATTTTTATTAGCGGTTATTTTTCGATTCGGATTTCTAAAGAACTGTAAAACCATTATAAAGAAGAATAAAGCCAACAATTGAACAGCCATTTTCAGCCAGGATAATGAGATGAATTTATCAGACAACAGCAAAACTGCAATAAAGCTGACCAATGCAATGAAAATGATTTTATAACCTTCTTTATGAAACATAATAGATAATTTGGTAAAATAAATAAACAAAAGGTGCTACAAATATAATACTATCCAAGCGATCTAGAAAACCACCATGACCGGGCATAATGTTGCCACTGTCTTTTACACCCGCCAATCTTTTAAACTTAGATTCAATCAAATCGCCAAGGGTTCCGAATGTGGTGACCAATAACGCAATGATTACCCAACGAATAACCGATTCGTTCAGGTAAAATTGAGCCAATAGAATTCCGGCTATCATGGCAAAAATTAACCCACCGGTAAAACCCTCAATGGTTTTCTTGGGTGAAATTCTTTCGAATAATTTATTTTTCCCCATGGTAATACCCACCAAATAAGCAAACGTATCATTGGTCCAAATCAAGATTAAAATGCCAATAATAATTTCCGGATGATATAAGTTTGAGACAAAAGGAATTTTAGTAAAAATGATGATTGGAATAATCAAATAACCAATCAAAAATACATATTTGGCCTGTGTATCTAAAAAGCGGTTTTTCTTTTCAAATAAAAACAATAACGAACGTATTGAAACGAGGAGTGAGGCTATGAGCAACAATATTTCATTGGTTTTTACAGAATTGTCCAAATTGAATAGGATGTATCCAATTGTAGCGAATAGTAAGGGTAATATGGGTTTGAGGCCAACCAATTTGCAGAATTCACCAACAGAGAACAATAATAACAATCCAAATAGCAACAAAAAGCTGTAGGGAGAATAGAGTGTAGCACCAACCAGCAACAGTACGTATACTGCACCGGATAAAGCTCTTGTTACGGTAGTTGTCATCTTATAAATCTTCTAAAAGCAAGAGGTACAAATTCTTGGCAGTGCTTCCGTATTGCAGGAAGTCTTCGTCTTTAGCTTTTTCGAAATATTTGATGGTAGTGATGTTGGTTGGGTAATCTTTATCGTATTTCTTTTTAATCACTCTCAAACCGTCGCTTTTAGATTCTAAAATCTGACTGGTAGTGGCTAAAATGATGATGTTGATAGGTAAGTCGTTGGGCTTATTTTGTTTGATTTGGTTAGAAGAAAATAATACAGAACCTTCATCGGCTATAAGATTTTCACAACTGGCAAATAAAAATTTCGGATTAGTAGGTTTGTCGTAGCTCAGTTTGTTTTCGTCTAACATACTGAACAATTTCGGCTCATAGCAAAGGGCTTCACATTCAAACCAATCATTTTCTTCAAGTATGTTCAAGAATTGGTCTTTGACTTCATTTAAGTTTTCACAATACAAAAACTTGCCACCGTTTTTCTTGAAATTATAGGTAAACTTTTCATCTACAGGCAGTAGAGAAAAGCTCGAAGGAGCATTGTTGAATTCGCTTTGACTTTCTTCGTCAGAGGCATCGTTTCCTGTGCCAAAAATTTTTCTGAAAAGACTCATGCTGATTGTTTATAATCGGGTTTGGTATTTGAAATCCCTCAAAGATAAAAAAATCTTAATTCAAAAGTATGTTTTGAATTAAGATTTTAAAAAAATGTTAAAAAACAATCAGGCTTATTCGCTTACGGTTTCAGCTACAGTTTCTTCTGTTGAATTACCGAAAGGGCGTTTGCCGAAAATCGTTTCCAAATCGTCCTTAAAGATGACTTCTTTTTCGATTAGAATATTGGCTAATTGCTCTAATTTTTCCTTGTTGTCCTGAAGAATTTTGATTGCACGTTGGTATTCTTTTTCAATCAAGGCTGAAATTTCCTGATCAATAACCAAGGCCGTTTCTTCAGAGTATGGTTTGGAGAAATTGTATTCACTTTGACCCGTAGAGTCGTAGTAAGTAATATTGCCTAATTTATCATTTAAGCCGTAAATGGTTACCATAGCACGAGCTTGTTTGGTTACTTTTTCCAAATCACTCAAGGCACCGGTTGAAATTTTGTCAAACATTACTTTTTCTGCAGCTCGTCCGCCCATGGTAGCACACATTTCGTCTAACATCTGCTCAGGTCTCACTATCAATCGCTCCTCGGGTAAATACCATGCGGCACCTAAACTTTGTCCTCGAGGAACAATAGTTACTTTTACCAATGGTGCAGCGTGTTCTAACATCCAGCTTACAGTGGCATGACCGGCTTCGTGCACGGCAATGGCGCGTTTTTCTTCCGGTGTAACGATTTTATTTTTCTTTTCTAAACCACCAACAATTCGGTCTACGGCGTCTAAGAAATCTTGTTTGTCAACGGCAGATTTATTATTTCTGGCAGCAATTAAAGCAGCTTCGTTACAAACATTCGCGATGTCAGCACCCGAAAATCCGGGGGTTTGTTTGGCTAGGAAATCAATGTCTAAACCGTCTACTTTTTTTAATGGTTTTAAGTGTACTTCAAAAATTTCTTTACGCTCTCTAACGTCCGGAAGGTCAACATAAATTTGACGGTCGAAACGTCCGGCACGCATCAAGGCTTTATCCAAAACATCAGCTCTGTTGGTTGCAGCTAGTACAATAACGTGTGTGTTGGTACCGAAACCATCCATTTCGGTCAGTAATTGATTCAAAGTATTTTCTCTTTCGTCGTTAGAGCCTGAAAAGTTGTTTTTGCCTCTTGCTCTACCTACGGCATCAATTTCGTCGATGAAGATGATTGCCGGGGCTTTATCTTTGGCTTGTTTGAATAAATCTCTCACACGAGAAGCACCAACACCCACAAACATTTCCACAAAATCGGAACCCGAAAGTGAGAAGAAAGGAACTTTGGCTTCACCGGCTACCGCTTTTGCCAATAAGGTTTTACCGGTTCCCGGAGGACCAACCAATAAAGCACCTTTAGGGATTTTACCTCCTAAAGTGGTGTATTTTTCAGGATTTTTCAGGAATTCAACAATTTCTTGGATTTCCTCTTTGGCTCCTTCCAATCCGGCAACGTCTTTGAAAGTGGTTTTCAAATCGGTTTTTTCATCAAACAACTTTGCTCTCGATTTTCCGATATTGAAAATTTGTCCACCGCCACCGCCGGCTCCGCCACCCGACATCCTTCTCATAATCAATACCCAAAGGCCAATGATTATGATGATTGGTAGTAAACTGATGAAAATTTCAGACCAATTGCTCTTCGGTTTGAAGTCGAAGTCTTTTAGTTTACCTTCGAGTTTGGCTTTTTCTATCTTGTTTTGAAAAACTTCATCGTTTCCGATATCAAAAGAGTAGTGAGGTCCTTTATTAGGATTGCCCAACATGTCTTTGGCTAACTTGCTGTGTGTCTTGTCTTTTAAGGCAGCAGCTGTTAAGTAAGCTTCTCCTTCGGTTTTGTTATAAATTACAACTTTTTCAATTTGTCCCTTGTCAAGGTACTCATTGAATTTGGAGGATGAAATTTTGGCGGTTTCCTGAAAACCGGAACCGCCTATGTAATTTAATCCGAAAAAAATAATGATTAGTCCGGCATATATCCACCAAGGACTTATTCTAAAATTATTGGGTTTCTTTTCCGTAGCCATATAATATCAGCGCGATTTTTAATAGTTAGTTGGGATTGATGTGATTTGGGCATCTCCCCAAAGTCCCTCAATGTTGTAGAACTCTCGAATTTGTTTTTGGAATACATGTACCACGACATCAACATAGTCCATTAAAACCCATTCTCCGTTGTCCGTGCCTTCCACGTGCCAAGGTTTGTCTTTTAATTCTTTTGAAACTAATTTTTGGATGGAGTTAACAATTGCGTTAACTTGGGTGTTAGAAGTACCGTTACAAATTACAAAATAATCACATACAGCGGTATCTATTTCTCTCAAATCGAGTATGTCAATGTCATTTCCTTTTACTTCTTCAATTCCTTTGATGATACTGGCTAATAGTACATCTGTGTTTACTGCTTTTTTAGTCATCTAGTATTTGTATGTATTTGGCAAAGGTATTACTTTTTGTGCTTATTTTTGCTTAACAAAACTTTAAAAAATTCACTTTACTTTTTTGTATTATGCCTATAATCAAACTCGATGCCATAGATTCCACTAACGATTATTTAAAGCAGTTAGCTAAAGAAAATTGGTTAGAGAATTTTACGGCTGTGATGGCCTTTGAGCAAACCAAAGGTAAAGGGCAAATGGGTTCCGAGTGGATAAGTGAACCGGGTAAAAACCTCACTATTAGTGTTTTGGTTAAAGATGTGCCGCTGGAGATGATTTCAATTTATGATTTTAATGTGGCTGTAGCATTGGCTGCTGTAGGCTTGTTAAATTTAAATAACATCGTTAGAGTAAATGTCAAATGGCCTAACGACATAATGGCAGATAATAAAAAAGTTGGTGGCATATTAATTGAAAACACCTTTAAGTCAGATGGAACCTTTACAGCAGTAGTAGGTTTCGGATTGAACCTTAATCAAACCGATTTTGAACACCTTCCTCAAGCCAATTCATTAACCAATATTACCCATCAAATTTATGATTTGGAAGAGATGGCAGAAGGTTTTGTAAAGTCATTAAAACTGCATTTAATTCTTTTTCCTGAGCATGTTGACGAGGCTTGGCTGCGGTATAATGACATTTTGTTTAAAAAAGGGAAACCCGCAGCTTTTGAATTAAGCAACGGACATCGATTTATGGGGATTATTCAAACGGTAACCCGTGAAGGCAAGTTGGCCCTTTTATTGAACGATGATAGTATAGCTTATTACGATTTAAAAGAAGTGAAATTATTGTATTGAAGACTTCATTTTCTGAATTCACCAAAGTGCCACAAGATTCCGGAAGGATCGTGAACAAAACACTCTTTTCCCCAGTCTAATTCTTTAATGCCTTCAACTCTGACAGCCGCATATTTTTCAGTTAATTTTAAATCGACCAAGTTGTTGTAAAACTCTTTTGCGTTTTCAACTTCAACAAAAACCATGGTGTTGTTTACCCAATCTGCTACATAGGCATCTTGCAGATAAAATCCCAAGTTTCCCATTTTGAAAAGACACAAGTTTTTTGAAAGTTCAATTTTGTCAAAACCCAAATCCATGTAAAATGTTTTGGAAGTATTGTAGTCTTTGGCGCCTATAAAAGGGCGGATGGAAACTAAGTTGTTCATAATCAATTTGGTGTTTAAATGATGGTTTGGCTAAAATACAAAAATCGCATTTCAAAATTCTTTGCAGAACAGGATGAAATACGATTTAAGTACTTTGTCACGCCAAACTTCTTCTTAAAGTCTCAAAATAATCTGAAGTTGGTGCTATAGGTTAGATTACAGGGGAGTATTAACGCATACTGCTTTGTACAAATTGCAACAGCGTTTTGCGGTCTACCGGGGCAGGAAACATTTTAAAACAGCGGTCGACTGCAGCGGCAATTCTTACTCGTGGAAAATCAGGAAATTCTTCTGCGATAATTTGAATGATAAACCTTCTTTCATGTGGCTTTTCAGCATTGATAAATGGTTTTTCATAAATCATCTTGCATTGTTTTTCTACATTGGTCCAACACATAGTTCTGGTTTTTAAATTGTTTATTTCTGGTTCGGTAAAATTTATTTGACATCCAAGGCCCAACTGTAAACGATGTTACAATAACCGCCGGTTTTCTTTCGGTCTATTTCTCCATCGGCAAAAAACTCATCCCCAAAGCGTTCAAACATGGAGATGAATCCCATTTCTCTATCAGGTATTCTTGCTAAAGCTTTTCCAATGTGAGGTAATGACTTTTTGGTGATTTCAAGCCAAGGAATGTTTGTTCCCAAAATGTTCTCTGTCGGCCCCAGGGCATCTATGCCCAATTCTGTTGCTATGTCATGCAATGCGTTGGCGGCATTTCTGATGCCGGATCTGGAATGGCGAACATAGAAATGTACGTTCAGTTCCTTACCGGGAGGCATATTTCTTTTTAGCAATAACAAACCTTCACTTCCGGGACCTTCATCGTCAAAATGAATATTGTTTTCCTGATTGGGTGTAACTTTAATCGGTTCAGCCGGTACAGTGGTTACTACCATTTTATCAGGATCTGTAGGATGCTCAGCTACTACAACAAAATAGATGCGCCAACGTTTCTTTGGACGGTCAATGGTGAGCTGATTAATTTCTAATCTAATTTTCATTATGCTGTATCTTGTAGTATGAAAACCAACATCGCCAACATAACATGATGCTATTTTTTTAAAAGCCAATGTTATTTGAAAAAGTTTTGTTACAAACAGAAATTTTCTGTGACTATGATGATTTAGAATAAAACCTGCCCTTTTTCGAAAGATCAAATACCACTAAAAATTTTTCAATATGTAGGGCAGGCTCTTTTTTATTAACTAACCAAAACTTAATTAAATTAGGTTTTTGATTTCATAAAATTCGGAAAAGTAAAGCACAAAAAAAATCCCCATCAATGGGGATTTTTATCGTCGATTTAAATGTAATAATCTTACAAATAGTCATATTTTCGCTCTAAAGCAAACTTTATCAAATCGGTTTTGCCGATAGTTTTGATTTTTTTTGACATGTTTTTTCTGTGGGAATCTACAGTTGATTTTTCGATAAAGAGCGTTTCGGCAATTTCTTGAGAAGATTTTCCTGCTGCTATGAGTTGTAAAATTTCTTTTTCACGCGAACTGAAAAATAATTCATTTTTGGAAATTTCATATTCGTTTTCCGCTTCATTGACAAAATAGGAGTATCCTTGACTAACTGCCCGAATAGCGTCAAGGACGGTTTGAAGTGAGGAATTTTTCATTATGTAGCCCGAGGCGCCGGCTTCTTTCATTTGTGAAATGGCGTCATCATGATCAAACATACTGAAAGCAATCACTTTGGTATTCGGTAATTCTGCCTTTATAGTTTTTGTAGCTACAATACCGTCACATTTGGGCATTCTGATATCGGTTATAATCACTTTGGGTTTAAGCCTTCTGGCACTTTCAATTAATGAAAAACCATCGTTAGCATATCCAATGATTTCTATGTCCTTTTCGTTTTTAAGAAAGGACTTCATTCCGTCAATTAATGCTTGGTGATCTTCTGCTATGATTACAGTTATCATAATGGGATGTCTATTAATATGGTTGTACCTTTACCTTCAAAACTGTCTATATTGAAGGTGCCGTTAAGCTGTTCTACTTTTTTGGTAATATTGCTTAAACCCATACCTTCTTTTTTAGTTATGCTCTTCGGATTAAAACCTTTACCATTATCTTCAATAATGATATTGATAGAGTCTTCGTCTTGGGTTAAGCTGATGGTGATTTCGGTTGCTTCAGCATGTTTGATGGCATTGGTTAGTATTTCTTGTATCATTCGGAACAAGTTAACTTCCATTGCGTTTTCAAACCTTTTGGTCATACCAAAGGGAATTACCTGTACTTTGAGTTTTCCGGGAATGGCTATTTTTTTGGCTATATTTTGAACTGCCGGAACCAAGCCTTCGCTGCCAATTACACCGGCATTTTTAGCATGGGCCATACCGCGTACTTTTTGATAGGCTTCTTCGATTAGTTCGTTGGTTTTGTCAAAGAGTTCTTGTCCGTTTTCATTATTGTCTTTTTGCGAATAAAGATTTTGAAAATTGAGTTTCAATGTAGCCAAAATGCTGCCCAAATTATCGTGTAAGTCATTGGCAATTTTGAGCCGTTCTTTTTCTTGACCTTCCAAAATTTTGTCAATTTCTTTTAACTCTTGGTCTTTCAGTACGTTTTCTAATTTTTGACTTTCGATGAGTCGCTCTTGCTCAGCAATTTTTTTCTTTTTATTGATATGACTGATTCGGAAATAAGCGCCTGCCAGGAAGATTAGAAAAATACCAACGAAACTGTAAATAACCAATTGGTTTTTTTCGTCTTTCAGCTTTAATTCTTGGTTTTCGAGTTCTTTTTCTCTGGTTTCGTATTTGGTGTTGATGTCACGGATGATTTTGTTTTCTTCTTGGTCACTTATTTCACTTTCGTATTTTTTTTTCTTATCCAGACATTCCAATGCTTTTTCATAGTTCTTCATTTCTCGGTAAGTTTCAGATAAGAACTGATAGATATTGGCATTAAAAAGAATTCTGTAATTCTCAAATTTTAAAGTAAATGTCTTTTCGTATAAGGGTATGGCTTTTTCGGGTTTTCCTTCCTGTCTGTAAATTCCAGCATAGTTGATATAAACATAAGCAATACCTTCCTCAAAATCGTATTTCTTACATTTCTCTAAAGATAACCCCAGATAATAGCGAGCCATTTTGAAATCCTTCAGATTTACCCGATAAGTAATACCAATTCTTCTATCGTATATTGTTTCATCGATGTAAAATTTGTTTTTTTTTGCAATTCTTTTACCAACTTGAAAAACTCGAATTGCTTCAAGAGGTAATGAGTCCATAAGATTACTGCCAACTTCTAAGTAGGCTGAACTCAATAATTTTGGTTTATTGTTTTTTATTGCATAAGCTATTGCTTCGTCAAGAAGCGATTTGTAATCTTTGTATTTATAATCACTAAATCTTTTTTGTTCTGCAATAGTTATGGATAATTCCATAGCCTTGTCTAAATCATTAGACTTAAGATATAGTGCTCTAGCTTTTACAAAATGTTCTACTGCTCCAACGCCGGAGTTACGAAGATATTGTGTTTTCCCCGAGAGGTGTTCATAAAGCGCTTGGTCTTTTATAGAAAATTCTTTGGTGTAGAGCTTTCTCAATTCGGCCAAACGTGTAGTATATTCTAGTTTGTCAAATTTAGACTCAAACTCTTTTAACGCTCTATTTTGAGCGTATGATACCACTGCATTAAAAATAACTACTGCAACAGTTAAGTATATCTTATTGTATGTTTTTTTTTTTTCAAACATTTATCTATCCAATATATCCATTACCGCTAGATCCTGGAGGTGAACCAGCTTCTAAATACACATAAACTCCTCTCTTGTAGTTTAGAATATACTCATTATCAGCACTATTCTCTTGAGGATTAAAGCCAATGCCATCATGAATATAAACAGTTACGCAATCACCTTGTTGTATGGTTGTAATGTCTTTGTCTCCTTCTTCAAGGTAACTTTTGTCTAAATCAGAAAAAGGAAAATCTTCAATAACTAACGATGAGTCCGGCGGATAGTTGCTGAAATCTTTGGTATTGCCGTCTTTAGTTTGCAAAATTCCCACTATGGCAAAACGCTCTTTATTACAGATGTTGTAAAATGTACTGATGTAAAAGGCATCCGGATTGATGTCGGTGGTTTGAATTTTTAAATTGAATGTTTGAGCCTCACAGTCGAATGATCCTTCTGATTCGTAGACTTTCATGATTTTTGGGTTTTAGTTGAGTCAAAGATGAGAATTTATTTTGTAAAAAAAAATCCCTATTAATAGGGATTTTATGGTTTAATTTCAGGGTAAAACTGCTACAAAAGCTAAAAAAGTCCATTAATTGGTTTAGAAGTTATGCCTATAGATTGGTAATCAAATTCGAGTTTGTGGTTTAATAGTGAAGCATAAACACTTCTGAAATCAATTTGGTATTTCAAATCGCCTTCATCTAAATCAGATAAATCCGGATTACTTCCCAGAACTTTTCCTCGGTTATTTCCGCCAATCACAAATAAAGGCGCAGCTGTTCCGTGATCGGTTCCGTTGCCGTTGTCTTTTACTCTTCTGCCAAATTCCGAAAACACTACTATGGTAACGTTTTGCAGTAAGTTGGCTTGCTTTAAGTCCTTGTAAAAACTATAAACAGCATCGTTTAGTTCTTCCAAATTCCGTTGGTGTATGGCCAATTGGTTATCGTGTGTATCATAACCGTTTTGAGAAGTGTAATACACTTTGGAGTTCAGATTTCCTTTGATGAGTCGGGCTATCCATTCTAAATTTTTACCCAAATTGGTTTTTGGATAGCTCATTTCGGCAGTCGATTTAGTCAAGGCTTGCTGAATTTCTTCAGCACCTTCGGTGACCGAGTAGGCAATTTTTCGAACAAAATCCAATTGCGGATTATCGGAGAGTTTTACCGTGTCGTCTTTGTCGGTTCTGATTTTAAAACGATTCGGATCTTTCACAGTAATAAAGTTTGGTTCTTTTCCTTTCAAGGCCAAGTTGTCAATGGCATCCAAGTTAATACCGGCTGTGGGTTGGTGTTCTTTGCATTGCAAATCCAAGTAGCGACCCAGCCAACCTTCGCTTAAGTATTGGTTTGAGGCCGAAGCCGTTTGCCAAATTTCCTGACTCCGAAAATGCGAACGATTGGGATTAGGATAGCCCACATTTTGCAGTATGGTTAAGTCGCCTTTTTGTTGTATCTCGGCAAAATTTTTCAAAGCAGGATGAAAAGCCATACCGTTGTTTTTACTGATAACCAAGTCTTTGGAAAGTGCAATTTTCGATCTTAATTGGTAATACAAAGGATTGTCATACGGGACAAAAGTATTCAGACCGTCGTTGCCACCATTGAGTTGGATAAAAACCAAACAGGGTTCGCCCATCACCAAATTGGGCTGACTTCCAAAAGCATGGAGAAAATCCGGGAGCAATAATGCACCGCCTGTAAAAGTACCGGTTAGGGTTAAAAAATTCCTTCTGTTCATACTTAAATGATTTGAAATTCGGGTGTTTTGACCATTGCATTGAACAATCGGAGTACAGCATAATCGGCATTTTCAGCCTTTGGGTTAAAATCATATTTCAGTATCGATTCCCATTCTTTTTGCAAATTTTCATCGGTTTTGAAAAGCAAGCTGTTGACCAAATCGGCAATGATGGATTTGTGATTTCCGTTCCTATTCCAGTTGATTTTTACTTTCAATTGCGGCATACTTTCGCCCATCATTTCATTGGTAAACTGTATTCTACGGTTCCAACTTCGACCATCACACAGCAAATCGGCTACGTTGTTTCGCTGTAAATAAATTTGAGAGGTCAACCATTCTTTACCACCATTCCAACCTTTTACATTGGGTTGGTTGAACAAATCCATACCTTGTTGTTTCAAGAAAAAAGCCACTAATTTCGGATTCATTTCCGTGGCGTTCAATTCGTGCATCAGTTGCAGTATGTAAACCAGCGGATCTTTGATTTTACTTCCGGCATTGTCTTTCGGATATTCTTCAGTAAAGATTTTGATTAGCAAAGGTTTGATTTCAAAATCCACTTTTCTGAAATAATCTCCGTAGTAAGTTACCAAAGTCTCGGGCGGATTATCATAAATAAACCACTGAAGAATTTTTCGAGTGAGTAAATAGGGAGCGGCTTGCTGTTCGAAAATAATATCCACCATTTCCTCTGCTTTGAATTTTCCGGTCTTCCCGAAATAGGTTATGGTGTCATTGTTTTCCAGCAATTTTCGATAAACCGCTTGGTTTTCACCAAGATTTAACCCTGCCAAGCCTTTAGCGCCGTTTTTAATATCTTCTTCTGTATAATTTCCAATGCCTAACGTGAAAAGTTCTAACAATTCGCGACTCAAATTTTCATTGATTTTGTCTCGCCGGTTGTCTACATTGTCTAAGTACCGCACCATGGCATTGGTTTGCAGGATTTGTTTGGTAAGGGTTTTGAAATTTCCGAAAGCCTGTTCCCGCAAAAGCTGGTTGTGCTGGAAAATCCAATGGTTGACTTTTACTTTTTGATAAGTCGATACAAAATGATTGTGCCAAAAGCAGGTCATTTTTTCACGCAACGGATAGTCTTCTGACTGCATTTTTGTGATCCACCAAGATTTCATTTCAAATGAAACTTGGAGCTCCTTTTTGAGCATTTCTTTGGCATCTTCCGAAGCACTGTTTTGCAACGCTTGTCTTTTGGCTCTTAATTCCTGAATGGTTTTTGGACTGTTCTCCAAAAAGTCGGGCACACTTTTGTTAAATTTTGACGCAAAGGATTTTTCGAGAAACTTTTCTAATCCCATTGCTGCGATGAGCGGACTTTGTTTTCCCGAAAAACCCAAACGAATCGACCAAAGGTTGTGCTTGTCCATTTTATCTTCTGCCTCTAACCGGAGTTCTTCTTGTTTTAACCACTTTTACAGAGCCTCTTCTGTTTTTGTGTACCACAGTAGTTCCTCTTCGATTGTGTACCACTAATGTAGAAGAATGTCTTCTTGGTGCATAAGCTCTGCGTGCCACAACTACACGGCGGGAAGCTACCGGACGATAGTAAACACGATGCGGTGCACAATGGGCATAAAAAACGGGATGTGCTATCGGTCGCCAAGGTCTCCACCAACGAGGATAATAGCCCCAGCGATAAGGTGAAACCCAAACTACATAACGAGGTCCGTATAAAAAGCGTACACTTGGCCAAAGCCATACATTAACCGTAACCACTTGAACATCGGTTTCAAAAGTATTGGGTCCGCCTTTAGCACTTTTTAAAGTTTCTTTTTCTTCTGTAGGTTCTATAATGGTATTTTCAGGATACAAATCGGTATCGCCCTCAATTTGCAACAGCGCTTGATTTTCTCCTGTTTTTTCAATGCCGATAGTGGCAATGTCTTGTTTTTCTTTTTCATTCAGATAGGTACTCAATACAATTATATGTGAATCACCTTCTTTAATATCTTCAACTACTATGTAATCAATATCGTCATCATTGTTGAGGTCAAGATTGTTTACATTATTATTTTCCTCATTTAGTAGTTTTTCAAATTCTTCTAATGAATTGGCTTTTTTAAACATGGCCAAAGCGCCTTCCAAACTAAAATCGTCACCGGTATTTACCGGACGATTGTCAACCTGACTAAATGCTGTGGCCATTCCCAAGACAACCAACAGCAGTGATAATTGTTTTTTCATATCTAAAAAAAATTTTATTGTAAGACCATATCCCAAAGTTAAGGTTTAAATTGGGTTTGATTTTTATGAATTTGTCAACAAAATGCATTTTATTATCCTAAAAATAAAAATAATGTATCTTTGAGCACAAATAGTTGCATTATGATTACTACCACTTCCCAAACGGCATTAGAGCAGTATTTTCTACAATTTCGAAAAAATATCATCGGAATAGATCAAACCTTTGAGTCGCCTTTCGGTGAAAAGAAAATCATTTACACCGATTGGACCGCCAGCGGAAGACTGTACCAACCTATTGAAGAAAAACTGATGCATTCGTTTGGTCCTTTTGTGGCTAATACTCACACGGAAACTACCATTTCGGGAACTGCTATGACCATGGCGTATCACGAAGCGCGTCACATTATTAAAAAGCATGTGAATGCTAATGAAAATGATGTATTGATTAATGATGGCACCGGAATGACTGGCGTAGTAAACAAGTTTCAAAGAATACTTGGTTTGCGCATTCCGGAAAATCTAAAAACTTTTGCCACTATACCGGATGAAGTGAAGCCAATTGTTTTTATTTCTCACATGGAACACCATTCCAATCAAACTTCTTGGCTCGAGACCATAGCGGATGTGGTTGTTATTCCGGCCAATGAAGACGGATTGTTGTGCATGAGTGCGTTTAAAACTTTATTGGAAAAATACAAAGACAGAAGTTTCAAAATAGCCTCAATCACATCTTGTTCTAACGTAACGGGCATTCGTACACCTTATCACGAAGTGGCCAAATTAATGCACCAAAATAACGGTGTTTGTTTTGTAGATTTTGCTTGTTCCGGACCGTATGTTGACATCAATATGCATCCCGATGAGGAAAGCTATTTGGATGCTATTTTCTTTTCTCCTCATAAGTTTTTAGGAGGTCCGGGAACTTCGGGAGTGTTGATTTTTAATAAAAACCTATATAAAAATAATGTGCCCGATTGTCCCGGTGGCGGAACGGTATCGTGGACAAATCCTTGGGGTGAACACAAGTATATCGACAATATTGAAGATAGAGAAGATGGTGGAACTCCGGGTTTTTTACAAGTAATCAAAACGGCTTTAGCCATTCAGTTGAAAGAGCAAATGGGCGTAAAAAACATCTTGGAAAGAGAGCATGAATTGGTGGATTATGTTTTTTCGGAGTTGGGTAATATCAGCAATTTACATATACTGGCAGGACAACACCGGGATAGGTTGGGTGTGATTTCGTTTTACATAGATGACTTGCATTACAACTTAGGGGTGAAACTGTTAAACGATCGCTTTGGTATTCAAACAAGAGGAGGTTGCAGTTGTGCCGGTACATACGGACACTATTTGTTGCATGTAGATCAAGAAACTTCACACGATTTGGTATGTCAAATTACTTCGGGCGATTTGATTAAAAAACCGGGATGGATTAGAATGTCTATTCATCCAACAACTACTTCAGAGGAAATTCAGTTTGTTTGCGACAGCATTAAAGCCTTGGCCGAAAACCATGAGGAATGGGGAAGAGCCTACCAATACAATTCAAAAACCAATGAGTTTACGCATCAAGATGACCAACATACCGAGAAAGCAATGGTAAAATCTTGGTTTAAAACACAATAAGATTAAGGTGATTTATGCTTGTTTACGGAAACTATTTCTTTTTGTGTTTCCAACGTTTGTGTGTCCACAAGTAATACTCCGGCGCCTCTAAAATTTGCTTTTCTACACGGCGCAAAAACTCGTCTGAAATTTGGTAATTCGGTACAGTTGACGGTTCGTCGAACATGGTTTCGAACGTTGCTTGGTAATAGCCGCGTTTGATCTTTTTTACCTTCAGGAAAATAACATTCATATCGAATCTTTTTACCAGCATCTCAGCCCCGGTATGCACTGGTGTTTCAATGCCCATAAAAGTACCCCAATGGTGTGTTTTGCTTAGTTGTGGTGATTGGTCGCTGGCAAATCCGTAAAGCCCTAAGTGCTTGTCACGGTAGTTTTTTTCGATGGTTGGTATGGTTTCACTGGTAGTGATTAGTACTGCTTTAAACTTTAATCGAATGTCTTTGACCAATTTATCAAAGTGTTTGTTGGCGATTTTTTTATAAATAGCGTAGCTTGTTAATGAGCTGTACTTGTTCAAAGAAATGGCCCATTCATAACTGGCATAATGTGCCATCATTACGGCTATGCTTTTGCCCTCTTTTTCCATATGGGTTAAAGTTTCCAAATTGGTAAAAGTGAATCGCTTGTCCATTTCTTTCTCGGATAGCGACATGGTTTTAATCATTTCCAAAAACATATCACACAAATGATGGTATGATTTTTTTTCTATCAGTAATCGCTCTTTGTCACTGAGCTGTGGTAATGCAATAGCCAAATTGTGGCGCACTATTTTTTTTCGATAGCCGATAATATGGTAAACCAATACATAAACAATATCAGAAATTAGATAAAGAATGCGAAATGGTAAAATGGAGATGAACCAGATAAAAGGATATAATAGAAAAAAGACTAATAGTTGCATGCAGCTTATTTTGTGCAAATATAAAGTTAAATGCGATTTTATCCGACCCATATTAACAAAACCTACAGAAGTATTGCTAATTTTACGCGTCAGACTTTTAAACCAACAGTAAAAGAATCTATTTATGGGCGACCTATTTTTATGGGCTTTAATCATAGCCAATGTACTTGTTAGCTTCAAAGGGTTTAACGATGCACTTTTTTATCGAAAATACCTTTTTCATGTGGGAAGTATTAGAGCCGGTGAGCAAGTTCGAATGATTAGTTCCGGATTTTTACATGCCGATGAAATACATTTGGCTTTTAACATGATTACGCTCTACTCTTTTGCGCCAATTGTGATTACCTTTTTAGGTGGTTGGTCTTTTCTGCTGATTTATTTCGGGAGTTTGATTTTCGGGAATTTATTAACCATGGTCATCCACGGCAATAATTACAGTTACAGTGCTGTTGGTGCTTCGGGAGCGGTTACCGGTATAATTTACGCGGCCATCTTATTGTTTCCTCAAATGCAGATTTACGGTTTCATCCCGGGCTATGTTTTTGGAGTATTGTATTTGTTGTATTCTATTTACGGTATGCGCGCCAAAAACGATAATATAGGACACACAGCGCATTTTGGTGGAGCCATTGGCGGTTACGCTATTACACTTTTAAAAGAACCAATCTTGTTTCAAACTAACACCCAATTGGTTATAGTGCTGGCCATTCCCATTATCATTCTTTTTGTGATGGCCAAGCAAGGAAAGCTATAATTGGCACAACTTTTGGAAACGGAAATTCATAATTTTAAATCAATCATATCATGAAAAAAACAGCAGTAATTTTGGCTTTGTTGGTGATGGGTATCACCCAAGCTCAGGTGCAAGAACAAAAAGCGGTAGTACCACAAATTTCAGTTACCGGTGAAGGTAAAATTAAAGTGGTTCCTGATCAGGCAGTGGTTACTGTAGGTTTTCAAAACACCGGTAAAGATGCCAAAGAAGTGAAAACACTTAACGATGAAGTAGTAGATAAAGTAATTAAGTTTTTAAAGAAAAGCGGTATCCCTACTACCGATTACAAAACCAATAATGTTAGTTTGGGCAAAAACTATGATTACGAGAAAAAGAAATACAATTTTCAAGCTAATCAAACGCTAACCATCACATTAAAAGAACTTTCTAAATACGATGAAATCATGATGGGCTTGAATGATGCCGGTATCAATAACATACAAGGAGTAGAGTTCAAATCCTCTAAAATGGAAGAACACGAAAGAGAAGCTCGCAAAAAAGCCATGTTGAATGCCAAACAAAAAGCTGCTGATTATGTTAGTGTTTTAGGGCAGAAAGTAGGGAAAGCACTTTTAATTACAGATGCGTCTAATGTTTACTTCCCCCAACCTATGTATAAAGGTAATATGATGGCTATGGCCACCGAAGCGGATACGGTTAGAGAAACATTAGCCATAGGTGAAATTGAAATCAATACCACAGTTAATGTGACTTTTGCTTTAGAATAATCTAAATAAACCATAAAATAAAAATCCCGTTTAGTTTTGCTAAACGGGATTTTTTATGTTTAAAATATTTATTTCGGTAATGGAGCTCCAACGGCAACACTGCATACATGTCCGGGTTGTCCGTGCGGTGGATTCATACCCGGCGCAGTAGTTGTTTGCGCTGCGTTAGGCGTTAAAATTGCAGGGGCAGCACTATTGGGTTGTGCTGTCATATTAGGGGTTACTTGTTGCACCACAGCACTACCGGCTCCTGTTGCCGGTTTGGTTTGCTTTGGTGAATTTAATGGAGCGCCAACAGCAATATCACAACGGTGTCCGGGTTGTCCGTGAGGAGGATTCATCCCCGGTTTTGTAGCTACAGGTGTTTGTGTCATAGTTACAGCCTGATTGCTCGGAGTTACCGGTTGTTGACTTTGTACAGGTGCGTTTTGTATGATAGGTTGCGTGCTTTGAGCCGGTATTGGTTGTACTCTCGGCATAATTATTTCTTTCGGTTTAGCATCGGTGGTTGTAGTGCTTTCTTCTTCTTTTTTACAAGAAACGGCCAGTAAAGCGAAGCTCATTACTGTACTTAAAACAATTTTTGATTTCATAACGCGTTTTTTAGAAAATCAAAGATACTTTTTTTGATGGGATTGACAACAAAAAATGCAATTTGAGAATTGACTAAAATCGTTAAAGTTTAAAAATGTCTCCTGAGGTATTTTGTATCCGTAATTTTTTTTAAGATCATAAGCATGTATCAATGGATTATTTAAGTATAAATTCCATTCGTTTTGAAGGATGTAAAAAAAACTCGGATTCTGAACTTACTTCCAAAATTTGTTTTTTATATGATTTGGTTGATGGATGATTGTTAGGTTTAGCATAAAGGCGAGTTTTAATTCGACAGAGTTTAAGTAAAACTCATTGTGCTCTACTAACAGATAAACAGCATTTACGTTCACCAATTCTTGAATGTTCCTCCTAAGGGCTTCATTCCTGCTAAGTTCAGAATTGATCATGTTATTAATCGGGTTGATAATTGTAGTGTTATACCCACCCAGCTGTATCTCTGCTTTTTCAAATTTTAGAATATCATTCTTAGAGATAATTGGTGGGATACTGCCCAGAATGTAAATTTTATAAGATTCACTCATGAATTTTTGGCTTAAGATTGACGGAATAGTTTCTTGTATTGGTGAAATTTTTTAATAAATTCTTCTGCGTCAGCTTTTTTTGTCTTATCAATCTTCATGAAAGAAACCTTAACTACTTCAAAAGTTAATTGCAGATAATAATCCTGCTGCTTCAGTAATATGGTTACGCAAAGCAGCACGAGTCCTATGATTGAAAGAATGCTGGAAAAATGCAGTATAAGTCCATATATAAGTAGGGATGCAGCAATGAACCCAAAGATTTTATTTAAGAAAAGGTTTCGCTCTATCTTCACTTCAATAAAAACCACCTCGTTTAGCGGTATTTCCTTTTGATCCATTCCATATATTGAAAAATGGCGATCCTTTATAACTCCGATACTATTACGGAAAAGGTCAAAGTCAGTTGTGTCTTTTTTTACGGTCATTTGATTTTTTAAATATTCTATTACCCTAATTAGTTTTTATAAAAGGTTTTGTGGTATCAGCACCTTCATAACTGATCATCATAAAATACAGGCCACTGGTAAGCCGGGAAGCCGTTATTTTTTCACCAAATACCGATGCTCCTTCCCGCAATACCCTTCCGCAACTATCTATTAGTCGGTAGCGGTATATCGCACCCGGTACATTCGGATTGTCAACAAATAAATCCCCCGAGGTTGGATTAGGATATAAAGCAGCTTTCGATAAAATAGTATCCGTACACACGTTTAAAAGCCCTGCACCGGCTGTTATAGGGGTGTTTGGCGTGCTTTCATAAGCATAATCTTTATAGGTAACCAAGTAAGTAGTGCCAAGCGGCCCCGTACCAGCAGCGGTAACATATACTCGAGCCCAACCATAATAAACGCTTCCGGCTATGTTGATTTTAAAACCAAGGTATTTGTCTGCATTCAGCGGAAAGGTAGTAGGGTGGCTGTTCCCGGTAACGGTGCAGTCGCCAAAACCAAACCAATTTCCCGTAGCGCCAATAGAGAACCCAAAATCCAGAGCCGCCGCTGCATCCCACTGACCACTCGAAACACCATACACATTGGAAGGCAGCGAATAGGTAAGGTAGGTTCCCTGGCCGGAAAGGAAATTATTTGAAATGGTAATTTCATAGCTCCCGTCTGTGTTAAAATCAAGCCCTGAAGGGATTCCATCGGGAATATCCGTGTAGATTATGGCCGCACGGCTAAAAGAGGTAATCAGTAAAACGGCAACGAGTATTGCCTTGCAAAGTTTGTTCATGATGCATTATTTTTTTATAATCCTGTGCGTATGCACTACGCCATTTGTTTCTATTTGTATCAAATAACTCCCGCCAGCGATGTCCCCAACGGAAATCGGGTCGCCATAACAGGCCATTCCTTCGGTAACCTTTTTTCCGGTAAGATCCAGTATTTGGTACCGGAAAGGGGTGTTCTGATTGCCGTCAACACTAACAGTGATTTCACTCAATGCCGGGTTGGGAGACAAGATGAGGTTCCCTTTAACGTTTTCAGCCACATTAAGAGCTCCTTGTCCTGCCGTAAGCCCTCCGGCATTGGTGGTGTATGCATATTCCTTAATCGTCAGGGTTTTGTTTACGAGTGTCACCAATACCCATCCATAATAGGTAGTACCCGAAATAACTGCTTTAAAAGCCAGATACCGATTACCCAGTCCCTGGAAATTTCCATTGAAGGAATCCCCTATAGTTGGATCCCAGTTAGAGGTCCAGGTTGAGGAAGCATTAATAGGAGTCCCATACACCAGCGGGCTGTGGTAATTACCCGAAATTGTAATAAACTGCCTGTTCGGGTCGGAAACCGGTGTTGAGCAGAAATGGACAAACCAACTTTCATTTCCAAAGACTTCCATATCATCCCAGCGGAAATAAAATTCTCTTGTTCCATCGTTGTTGAGGTCGATAGGCATTAGGTTATCGGCAATTTCGGTTACAGGATCCATAGTAGTGCTAAAATCAGGGCTAATATCCTGATAGGTGATTTGCGCCTCAGCTAAGCAAAAGCATAGTAGCGCGACAGAAAATAGTAGTTTTTGTTTCATACAGCAAAGGATAAAGGTTAGTTTTATATCATTCGATCAGTTCAACGGTAAGGCTTTCCGCACCTTGCACATAGGTTGTGTTGTTGTCTGTTACTGTTGGCCTTATTGAGATTTTTTGATAAGCGTTAAGGGTTACCACAGTTGTTTTTTCTACCGAAACGATGCTGTTGTTGGCCACACGGATAGCACAATAGCTTCCCGGAATGGCTGTTGCATAATCCTTATAGAGCTGAAAACCGGCATCTACTGGTGAGCCACCTGATTTTGACAGCGTAACACTATATGTAACCCGGTAGGTGCCGGCTTTTTGCACAGTAATCCCATCGGCATCATTGGTGGCATTTTTTGCCGTTAAGGCGGTGCCCAGCGCAATGTTATTCGACTGGTTCATCGTTTGTCCGGTGCCGTTATAATA